>CAZAKX010000081.1:0-13778 GCA_964485915.1 uncultured Nitrospira sp.
CGGGGGAGTTGATCAGTCCGATCGCGATGGATCAGGGGTTGCGGTTTGCCGTGCGGGAAGGCGGCAAGACGGTCGGCTCGGGGGTGGTGACGGAAATCCTGGCGTAGGTCGGAACGCGTTCGGTTGATAGATTAGGAGTAACGACGTGAAGGTCGATCAGCGAATTAGAATTAGGTTGAGGGGGTTCGATTATAGGGTGCTCGATCAGTCTGTGAGTGAAATCGTTGAGACTGTTCGACGCAGTGGCGCAAGAGTAATCGGGCCGATTCCACTGCCCACTCGAATTGAAAAGATTACGGTTCAGCGATCGACACATGCCGACAAGAAGTCGCGCGAACAGTTTGAAATGCGCACGCACAAACGCTTGCTCGATATCATGGAGCCGACGCCTGAAACGATGGATTCCCTGATGAAGCTCAATCTGGCGGCCGGTGTGGACGTAGAGATAAAGTTATGAACTCGAGTGTTAACGGCTGAATCTTAGGAACGGCACTCAGGCTCAATGCATAGCAGTGGACAAATATGACAAACGGACTGATTGGGAAAAAACTCGGAATGACACAAGTGTTCGATGAGACTCGCTTGACGCCTGTCACTGTCATTGAGGCTGGTCCATGCCGAGTTGTCGCGGTACGGACAAAAGAGCGGGATCTGTACGAGGCGGTACAGCTTTCATTTGGCGAAGTGAAGGAGCGCAAGCTCTCAAAATCGGAACTTGGTCATCTGAAGAAAAACCAAGCATCGCCCAGCCGTATCTTGCGAGAATTTAAGAAAGACGGTGAAGCGACGGTGGGGCAATTCGTCACCGTCGAGATGTTTAAGAAGGGTGATTGGGTTGATGTGATCGGCGTTTCAAAGGGTAAGGGATTTCAAGGTGTTGTAAAGCGACATCACTACGCGGGCGGCCCTGAATCGCATGGGTCTATGTTTCATCGGGCTCCTGGGTCAATTGGAGCCAGTTCATTTCCATCTCGTGTCTGGAAGGGGAAAACGCTGCCAGGCCATATGGGAGCGGAGCGAGTTACGGTTCATCGCTTGAAGGTCGTTGAGTCACGGTTGGATGAAAATCTCCTGTTTGTGCGCGGTGCGGTTCCCGGGGCAGCGAATGGGATCGTGGTCGTGCGAAAGTCTAAGAAGAGCTAGATATGCCTACTATCGATCTGGTGGATTTGCAAAAAAAGAAAGTGGGGACGGTGGATCTGTCTCCGCAAGTCTTTGGGTGCGAGCCTCGTGCCACTCTGGTGCATGAAGCGGTGATTATGCAACGTGCTTGCGAGCGTAGAGGGACCGCGTCGACTTTGCGTCGAGGTGAGGTCAGCGGGTCTGGGAAAAAGCCTTGGAAGCAAAAGCATACCGGACGCGCTCGAGCGGGCTCGCTTCGTTCTCCAGTTTGGCGCCATGGAGGGAGTGTATTTGGGCCGAAACCAAGAAGTTACGCCTATTCAATGCCCAAGAAAAAGTATCGGGCTGCTCTCCAGAGTGCGTTATCGGCTAAGGTCGCTGAGGGAAACTTGTTTGTGGTGTCCGATCTTTCCCTGCAACAGCCAAGGACAAAACTTTTGGCTCAAGCCTTGAGGCAATTCAGTGGAGGTGCGCACGCTCTGGTGATCATCGGAAAATCGCAGTCCGAAATCTTGCAAGCCGCAGAAAATTTGAATGACGTGAAAGTTCTCAGTGCAGATCAATTGAATGTCTACGATATTGTTCGTGCGCATGTGATTCTGATCTCAGAGCGAGAGCTTGGTCCCGTGAACGAGGTCTGGTCATGAAGATCGAGATGCACAGGGTGTTGGTTCAGCCGTTATTGACTGAAAAAATCACCGGACTTCGAGAGAAAACCAATACCGTTGGTTTTGTGGTTCATCCTGAAGCGAATCGAGTTCAGATCAAGCAAGCCGTCGAGACTCTGCTCAAAGTAAAGGTTGAGAAGGTCAATCTCATGAATGTTCGTGGGAAGGTGAAGCGTCTCGGTCGCTTTTCTGGTAAACGTTCTGATTGGAAAAAAGCGTTTGTCACACTTAAAGCAGGTGAAAAGCTGGAGATGTACGAAAGCGCGTAGTCTTGATCTCCGTCTGTTCAGTAGGGTTTAGAGAGTAAAGAGGTATCGCATGGGTTTGAAAGTCTATCGTCCAACATCTGCAGGTCGTCGAGGAATGACGGCCGTGGTGTCAAAGGATCTCACCGAGAAAAAGCCGGAAAAGTCATTAACCTCATTCCATCTGCGAAGTGGCGGCCGGAATAATAACGGGCGGATAACTGTTCGGTTTCGTGGCGGCGGGCATAAGCGGCTGTATCGGAAAATTGATTTTCGTCGAGACAAAGTCGGTATTTCGGCAAAGGTTGCCGCTATCGAATATGACCCGAATCGATCTGCAAGGATAGCGTTGCTGAACTATCGAGACGGAGAGAAGCGCTATATCTTGGCTCCGGTCGGGCTTAGTCTGAACGATGAAGTCCAATCTGGTCCGCAGGCAGAGATCAGGCCGGGGAATGCGCTTCCATTGATGAACATGCCTCTTGGTACGACTATTCATAACCTCGAATTAAAGGCCGGTAAAGGTGGGCAATTGATCCGAAGTGCCGGTGGGTTCGCGCAGGTTATGGGGCGCGATGGCGACTATGTGCAGGTTCGACTGAAGTCTGGAGAAATGCGGAGAATTTTGGGTGTGTGTATGGCGACGGTCGGACAAGTGGGTAATGTGGATCATGAAAATGTCAGTGTAGGAAAAGCGGGACGGGGCCGATGGAAGGGGAAGAGACCGCATGTTCGTGGCGTGGTCATGAACCCGGTCGACCATCCGCATGGAGGAGGAGAAGGAAAATCAGGACAGGGCAATCCACATCCTGTTTCGCCATGGGGTCTTCCGACGAAGGGCTACAAGACCAGGCAAAATAAAAAGACTGACAAGTTTATCATTGCTCGACGAAAGTCAGGAGTGCGCAATGCCTAGATCGATTAGTAAAGGGGCGTTTATCGACGGTCATTTGCTCAAGAAAGTGGAGCAGATGAATCAGACGAAGGACCGTAGGTTGATCAAGACGTGGTCGCGCCGGTCGACAGTCGTCCCTGATATGATCGGGCATACCTTTGCTGTTCACAACGGGAAAAAATTTATCCCCGTGTTTGTGACCGAAAACATGGTCGGCCATAAGTTGGGCGAGTTTGCTCCAACGCGGTTTTTCAAGGGGCACGGACAGGCTAAGACTGAGAAGGCCGTCGCGCTGAAGTAGAAGAATTATCGAAATCGGATTATCGATCACAGGGTTTTGAAGATGACTGAAGCACATGCAATTCTAAGATTTGTTCGTGTCGCCCCGCGCAAAGCCAAGCCGGTGATCGATATGATTCGTGGCAGGCAGGTACCGATGGCGTTGGCCATTCTGAAGCACATTCCCCGGCATGCCGCTCGAGTCGTTGAAAAGATCGTTCGTTCCGCTGTGGCGAATGCTGAATTGAAGGAGATGGGAGATAGTGAATCCATGGTGATCTCCAAGGCATTCGTCAACTGCGGCCCTACGTACAAGCGTGTGCGTGCTCGGTCAATGGGAAGGGCTAACGCAATTCAGAAGCGTACGAGTCATATCACCGTTGTGGTTACGGCACCAGAAAGTTCAGGCAATCGCAAGTAGGCTGATTCTCCTTTATTGAGGCATATAGCGCATGGGTCAAAAAACACATCCTATTGGTTATCGTCTTGGCTACAACTATACGTGGAGTTCTCGTTGGTATGCAGGGAAAGATTACGCCAAGCTTCTCCATCAAGACGTCAAAATTAGGAAGATGGTCAAGGCTCGGCTCTATCACGCTGGGGTCGCGAAGGTTGAAATTGAACGTTCTGGAGACCAAACTAGAGTGATCATTCATACGGCCCGTCCTGGGATCATCATTGGCCGTAAGGGTGCAGAGGTTGATAAGTTGAAGGCCGACCTGGAAAAACAATACGGCGGGCAGGTCTACATCACGGTGAAGGAAATCAAAAAGCCAGAACTTGATGCCCAACTTGTCAGCGAGAATGTGGCAACTCAACTTGAGAAGCGAGTGGCCTTTCGCAGGGCGATGAAGCGCAGTGTTCAGTCGGCGCTTCGCCTCGGCGCTCAGGGTATTAAGATTATGGTCGCTGGTCGATTAGGTGGTGCAGAAATCGCGCGAACGGAGTGGTATCGAGAGGGGCGGGTGCCTTTGCACACGCTGCGTGCTGAAATTGATTATGGCTTCGCTGAAGCGCATACAACAATGGGGCAGATCGGAGTGAAGACGTGGATATACAAAGGCGAGCTTCTTCCCGTTCAACCTATGAAAGCAGAATCATCATTAGATCGCCGGTTTGCGTGAGGAGATCGAGCCGTGTTAGCTCCTAAGAAAGTCAAATTCAGAAAAATGCAAAAAGGCCGGATGACGGGCAAGGCCTATCGTGGAGGGCAGATCACGCTGGGTGAATTCGGCTTAAAGGCTTTAGAGCCCGGGTGGATCACGAGTCGCCAGATTGAAGCAGCGCGCATTGCCATTACTCGACACGTGAAGCGTGGCGGGCAGGTCTGGACGCGTATTTTCCCGGATAAGCCTATTACCAAAAAGCCGGCGGAAACTCGAATGGGAAAAGGAAAAGGTAATCCGGAATATTGGGTGGCCGTGGTGAAGCCTGGTCGGATCCTTTATGAGATGGATGGAGTCACTCCGGAAACTGCTCGAGAGGCATTTCGGCTTGCGTCTCACAAGTTGCCTATCGCGACAAAATTAGTTGTCCGCGGTGAGTTTGGCTAAGCTCCTATTGGTGCAAAATAGAGGCCTGGGTGAGTATATGGCGTTAGACATTAAAGAACTGCGAAATATGACTGTAGGCGAGCTTGCCGAGAAAGAAAAGCAGCTTGTGCAAGAGCTGTTCAATCTGCGTTTTCAGTTCGGTACCGGCCGTCTTGAAAATCCTATGCAGATTCGAAAAACGAAGCGGGATATCGCCCGGGTGAAGACAGTTCTTCAGCAGGGAATTGACCGAACTGAAGCGGCGAAGGGGTAAAGGACACTTATGGCTGAAGTGGTGAAACGCCGCCATTGGTATGGCGATGTGGTCAGTAATAAAATGCAGAAGACGGTCGTCGTGGTGGTGTCAAGATCGGTTGTTCATCCGATCTACAAAAAAGTTCTCAGACGAGTGACGAGATTAAAGGCGCATGACGAAAGTGGCGTCTGTAAAGTGGGAGATCGGGTCAAGCTTGTCCAGACGAGACCGTTGAGTAAAGAAAAGAATTGGCGTGTCGTGCAGGTTATGGAAAAAGGACAGCCTGAAAAGTAGAAGAACTTTTCTCCGGCTTCTACACTCGAGATACCCGTAGGAAGATCGTAATGATTCAGAATTATACATATATGGATGTGGCCGATAATTCCGGGGCCAAGCAGGCCATGTGCTTTCATGTCTTTGGAGGCACAAGGCGGCGCTATGCATCGTTAGGTGACATTGTGGTGGTGGCTGTCAAAGAAGCGATACCCCAGGCGAGTGTGAAGAAGGGTGACGTGAGTCGAGCGGTCATCGTTCGCACGACAAAGGAAGTTCGAAGAGAAGATGGGTCGTATATCAAGTTCGATCGGAATGCGTGTGTTCTGATTAATAAAGACGGTGAACCGATTGGAACTCGTATCTTCGGACCTGTTGCCCGGGAGCTTCGCTGGAAGAAATTCATGAAGATCATTTCCCTGGCACCAGAAGTTTTGTGAAGGGGAGCGAACGAGGACCATGGTGGAAGCACTGAGGAAAAGTAGAATCCGCAAGGGAGATACGGTTGTCGTGGTTTCTGGCCGTGAACGAGGGAAGACCGGCAAGGTACTTTCTGTTGACCTCCGGGCCGGCAAAGTGATTGTGGAGAAGTTGAATATTATCAAGCGTCACACAAAGCCGAATCAGAAAGCGAAGCAGGGGGGCATATTAGAGCGAGAAGCCCCGCTGCAGATTTCAAACGTCATGTTTTTTTGCCCGGTGACGCAAAAGCCTACGCGAATTGGGATGCGCCTTTTAGAAGACGGGCGGCGGGTGCGCTTTAGTAAGAAATCCAACGAGACTGTGGAATAGGGTTAGGTTATGGCTAAGGAACCGAAAAAACAATCAAGCAAATCATCTGAACGAAAGAGTACGAAGAAGGAAACCTCACCCCCGCAGTTGGATCAGGGAAGTGAGGAATCGAAGTTTCGCCCACGGCTTCGCGATATGTATGAACAGCAAGTCATTCCGGCGCTGATGAAAGAGTTTGGGTATAAGAACGTGATGCAAGTGCCCAAGCTTGAGCGTGTGGTGCTGAATGTTGGAATGGGTGAGGCCATTCAGAATGTGAAGCTCTTAGAGGGTGCCGTAGCTGAGTTGGGAATGATTACAGGGCAAAAACCGGTTGTCACGAGAGCGAAAAAAGCCATTGCTGGTTTTAAGCTGAGGCAAGGATTGCCGATTGGTGCCAAAGTGACACTCCGGAGTCGACGGATGTACGAATTTTTCGATCGGTTGGTATCCTTGGCACTGCCTCGTATCCGTGACTTCCGAGGGGTCTCCCCCAAAGCGTTCGATGGTCGGGGTAATTATACGCTCGGGTTGAAAGAGCAGCTGATCTTTCCGGAAATCAAGTACGATGAAGTGGCATCCATTCATGGCATGGATATTACGGTGGTCACCACAGCCAAGACAAACGACGAAGGAAAGGCTCTTCTGAAACATCTTGGAATGCCGTTCCGCGCTTGAGGATGATGGGATAGCGATGGTGTTTTTGGATGGGAGGGGTAATTTGTGTCACGATTAGCGCTGAGGAATAAGGCAGCGACAAAGCAGAAGTTCTCCACTCGAGAGTATCACCGCTGTGGTGTCTGCGGTCGAGTGCGTGGCTATCTTCGTCGATTTCGAATGTGTCGAATTTGTTTTCGCATGATGACGTTGCGTGGGGAGATTCCTGGAGTTCGGAAGTCTAGCTGGTAGCTGGTGCTCTCACGCTGATGGCTGCTAAATAGAGGATAGAAGGGGATAGCATGGTTACCGATCCAATCGGCGATCTTCTAGTTCGTTTGAAGAATGGTGCTCAGCGCCGTTTTGAAACAGTTGCGGTTCCTACCTCAAAATTGAAACGAGCCATTTTAGAAATTTTGAAGCGGGAAGGTTATGTCGATGCGATCGAAGATGAGGTGCGGGATGGTCATCCTATTCTGAACGTGCGGCTTCGATACATAGGCAAAGGACAGCCGATGATTACTGGGTTGGAGCGCATTAGTAAACCAGGGCGCCGTGTGTATGTTGGTAGTGAGGATATCAAAAAAGTTCGCAATGGTATTGGCTTATCCATTCTCTCCACCTCGAAGGGTATTATGACTGATCAGGAATCTCGGAAGAGTCATCTTGGCGGCGAGGTTCTTTGCTCAGTATGGTAAGTCAGTTCAATCTCGATTGAAGGATAGAAATACGCTATGTCTCGCATTGGGAAAAAACCAATTGCCATTCCTGGTGGAGTGGAAGTCAAAGTCGCGGGATCCACGGTGTCGGTTAAGGGGCCACTCGGGAAGTTAGATTGGTCTCTCGTGCATGGGGTGAAGGTGGCAGTCAGTAACGGCCAGCTCATCGTCGATCGAGCAAACGATGATCGAAAGGTGAGGGCGTTGCATGGCCTGACCCGTGCGGAGCTGAACAACATGATTCAGGGTGTTACCAAAGGCTATGAACGTTCGCTCGAAATTACCGGAGTCGGCTACAAGACTCAGCTTCAGGGTCGGACGTTAAGCTTCAATGTTGGATACATTAATCCGGTGATCTATCAAGTGCCGGCAGGTATCGATGTAAAGGTTGATAAACAGACGCTGATCAACCTCAAGGGAGTTGATAAGCGATTGGTAGGTCAGGTTGCAGCTGACCTGCGCGCCATTAAACCGCCGGATGTCTACAAGCAAAAGGGTGTCCGGTATGCTGGTGAAATCTTGCGGAAAAAAGAAGGCAAGACAGGGAAGTAGGAACTGACGATGAATGCGGCAAACAAGGTTCAACAACTTGAGCGACGACGGCGGCGAGTGCGACAAGTCATTCTCGGGACGGCAGAGCGACCACGATTGAATGTTTTTAGAAGCACGGCCCATATCTACGCCCAAATTATAGATGATATTCGGGGTACGACGCTGGCTGCCGCCTCGTCACTTGATAAGGCGCTTCGGAAATCCCTCAAGTCAACGGGTGGAATTGAGGCGGCTAAAGCAGTTGGCAAACTGATAGCGGATCGTGCCAAGGCTGCGAAGGTCACCTCGGTCGTTTTTGATCGGGGGGGACGGATGTATCATGGCCGTATCAAAGCCCTCGCGGATGCATCCCGTGAGGGGGGATTGAAATTTTAACTGAGATGGCGTCACAGGCAAATATGGTAGCGCGGATAAGTCTTTTAATGAACTGTCAGCGAACTTAGGACTGAGGGGTACGAGCGTGCGAGTCAATCCCGATGAATTGAGCCTGAAAGATAAAGTTGTATTCATCAACCGAGTTGCAAAGGTTGTCAAGGGTGGGAAGCGATTCAACTTCTGTGCCCTCGTGGTCGTTGGTGATGGCCATGGGTGGGTCGGTATCGGGAAGGGAAAGGCGGCCGAAGTTCCGGTTGCGATTTCTAAAGCTGTCGAGCAGGCGAAAAAGCATCTCGTTCATGTCCCGCTTAAGGGTGGGACGATCCCACATGAAGTCCACGGTTTGTTCGGGGCGGAACACGTGTTGCTGAAACCCGCGGTGGATGGAACAGGCATTATCGCCGGGGGCGCTGTTCGTGCCGTTGTGGAATTAGTCGGTGCCCACAATATTATTGCAAAAACCCTTGGGCGCGGCAATCCATTCAATACCGTTCGTGCCACACTCGACGGACTGACCCAACTCAGAAACTTGGATGATGTCCTTCGCTTCCGTCGGCAAGCTGTTACCGAAGGGCGGGAAAGGGCAACGGTCTAAATGAGTGCAGCGCAATCATCGTCAAAAACTCCGCAATCAATAGCGAATAACGTGCGAGTAACATTGAAGCGTAGTCCAATTGGGACACCAGAGCGCCATCGCCTTGTTTTGCGTGGTCTGGGTCTCCGACACATCCGGCAAACGGTTATTCGTCCTGATACGCCGCAAGTACGAGGGATGATTCAAAAAGTTGGTTATCTGCTTGAGGTTGGCAAGCCATGAATCTTCATGAATTGGCCCCAGCAAGAGGGGCAAAAAAACGACGTAAGCGTATTGGGCGCGGACCTGGTTCCGGTCATGGAAAGACTGCCACCAAAGGGCATAAAGGGTTACTGGCTCGATCTGGAGGCGGTAAGCGCCCAGGCTTCGAGGGTGGACAGATGCCGTTGGTACGTCGGCTTCCGAAGTTTGGTTTCACAAATCCATCAAGGGTGGAATATGCCATCGTCAACCTGACAAGTCTTGTAGATTGGACAGGCAGCGGGACAATCACTCCGCAAGCGATGGTTGATGCCGGGTTAGTGAAGCGGAAAAAGCGACCGATCAAGATTCTCGGTAACGGCGAGCTAAAGAAGCCTCTCGTCGTTCAGGCTCATAAATTCAGTAAGTCGGCAGAGGCGAAGATCCAAGCGGCCGGAGGGCGAGTCGAGGTTATCGGCGGTGCTTGAACGGCTCCTCACCAGTTTTCAGAATATTTTCAAGATTCCCGAGCTACGCACTCGAGTTCTGTTCACGCTCGGGATGTTGGTCGTCTATCGTGTGGGCTCACATATCCCGACTCCTGGTATCAACGGAGAAGCGCTATCAGAATTTTTACAGAAACAGGGCGGCGCTCTCTTAGGGTTTCTCGATATTTTTTCAGGCGGTTCGTTGTCGCGCCTGACGATCTTTGCGCTGGGCATCATGCCATACATCAGCGCGTCGATCATTCTTCAATTATTGACGGTCGTCATTCCGCATTTGACCAAGTTGGCCAAGGAGGGTGAACGAGGCCGTAAGAAGATTATTCAGTACACGCGGTTCGGAACGATCGGCATCGCTCTGATTCAAGGGTTCGGTATTGCGGTTGGATTGGAGCAAATGAATCAGGGGGCGTTTGTGCTCACCGCCGGATGGGGATTCCGGCTCATGACGGTGATCACGCTCACGGCAGGCACAGGCTTCTTGATGTGGCTGGGTGAACAGATCACGGAGCGCGGGGTTGGGAATGGGATTTCGTTAATCATTTTTGCCGGAATCGTCGCGAGGCTCCCATCGGCGGTCGCACAGACCTACAATTTGTATGAGATCGGCCAGCTCAATGCGTTCTTATTGGTTGCCTTGGGTCTACTCATGGTCGCTGTTGTAGCCGCAATCGTCTTTTTGGAAAGCGGGCGAAGAAAGATACCGGTTCAGTATGCGAAGCGAGTGGTTGGACGAAGGGTTTATGGAGGGCAGAGCACGCATATTCCATTGAAGATCAATACGGCAGGCGTGATTCCTCCCATATTTGCCTCATCGATCATTGCGTTTCCTGCGACCATAGCTGGGTTCTTTGAGACACCATGGGTAAAATCCATCGGAATGCAGTTAGCTCCTGGATCGCTCCTCTACACGTTGATGTATGTGGGGCTGATCGTCTTTTTCTGTTTCTTCTATACGGCGGTCGTCCTTAACCCCGTCGATATGGCCGACAACATGAAAAAGTACGGAGGCTTCATTCCAGGGATCAGGCCCGGGCAGCGGACCTCCGACTATATCTACAATGTGCTGACGAAAATTACGTTCGCCGGAGCTATTTATCTCGCGATTGTCTGTGTCATTCCAGAATTCCTTATTTACAAGCTGAATGTCCCTTTTTATTTCGGAGGAACATCTCTGCTCATCGTCATTGGGGTCGGTCTCGATACCGCTCAGCAGATTGAATCCCACATGTTGATGCGCAACTACGAGGGGTTTTTAGGTAAAGGGATGGCTCCGTTACGTGGAAGAAGTGGGTAAGGTTATGCGCTTGGTGTTCCTTGGTGCTCCGGGGGTTGGGAAAGGTACCCAGGCTGACAAGGCTGCAGCTCACTATGGCATCTGTAAGATCTCGACTGGTGATCTGCTTCGAGAGGCGGTTCGCAATCAGACTCCGCTTGGCCTCGAAGCCAAAGGGCATATGGATCGAGGAGGATTAGTTCCTGACTCGGTAGTCATTGGATTAGTGCGGGAAAAGTTGGGAGATTCATCCAGTGCATCTGGGTTTATTCTGGATGGATTCCCAAGAACGGTTCCGCAGGCCGAAGCACTCGCCAAAGTGTTGAACGAACGAGGTCTGCATTTAGATCGCGTGATTAACTTCGAGGTCTCTCGAGAAGAAATCGTAAGACGTCTGAGTGGGCGTCGGAGTTGTCCCAAGTGCCAAGCGACCTATCACGTCGATTTCGCCCCATCAAAGATGGGACGTGCCTGTGAGCGGTGTGGAGAAGTATTGATTCAACGCAGCGATGATCAGCGAGAGGCGATCGAAGTGCGGCTCCGTGTGTATGAAGAACAAACGGCGCCATTGATCAGTTTTTACGAGAAGCAGCATGTGTTGTCGCATCTCAATGGTGCCGAGACGGTGGACGCCGTGTCCCAAAATCTCTTACAGATGCTGGCGACATACCAGACGGCATGATCATTTTGAAAACGCCTGCCGAGATTGAAGTCATGGCACAGGCGTCACGGGTAGTCGCTGAGGCATTGGAGATTGTGAAGAAGGCCGTCCGGCCTGGTATCAGTACGGAAGAGCTAGATCGCATCGCTGAAGAGGAGATACGAGTCAGAGGAGCGCTTCCGGCGTTCAAAGGCTATCGGAACTATCCAAAGACTCTCTGTGCCTCCGTGAACGACCAGGTGGTTCACGGTATTCCTTCCAGGCGAAAGCTGAAAGAAGGGGATATCATCGGGTTAGATCTTGGGGCAATTGTTGGTGGGTTCTATGGGGATTCAGCCGTGACCGTAGCCGTTGGGGCAGTTCCTGGAACAACGGAGAAATTGGTTCAGGTGACCAAAGAGGCGCTCTACTTGGGCATCAAGCAGGCAGTGGTCGGTAATCGTCTTTCAGATATTTCACATGCGGTTCAAGAGCATGTGGAAGCGTCAGGGTTTTCAGTCGTGACGGAGTTTGTTGGTCATGGTATCGGGCGACAATTGCACGAAGAGCCTCAAGTTCCGAACTATGGAAAACCGGGCCAAGGTCCTCGCTTGCAGCCAGGGATGGTGTTGGCGATTGAACCCATGGTCAATATCGGGCGGAGCGCCGTTCGTGTTCTCGATGATCGATGGACGGCCGTCACGGTAGATGGCAGTCTGTCAGCCCATTTCGAACACACGATCGCCATACAGCCAACAGGAACTCCTCGTATCTTGAGTCAGTTGTAGAAACTGTCGAGCTGGATTCATAGGGAAGCATACAAGACGACGTGGCAAAAGAAGATATTATCGAAGTCCAGGGCTCGGTAGCGGAGACGCTCCCCAACGCCATGTTTCGAGTTAAGCTTGATAACGGCCATGTCATACTGGCTCATATCTCAGGGAAAATGAGGATGCACTTCATCCGTATTTTACCCGGCGATAAGGTCACGGTGGAAATGTCGCCCTATGATTTAACGCGAGGCCGTATCACCTATCGTTTTAAATAGATGGGAGTTGGGAATTGGTATGAAGGTCAAATCATCAGTCAAGCCCATTTGTGCAAAATGTAAAGTTGTTCGTCGTCGGGGAGTTGTCCGCATTCTCTGTCAGAACCCTCGCCATAAACAGCGGCAGGGGTAGATGAAGGAAGTGTGCTGGAAAGAATGAAGGGCCAGCCATGAGCTGGCAAGACGGACACAGGTGACGGGAAAGCAGTCCATTGGAACTGTTGAGGACGTAGAGCTGGAGGAAGAATGGCACGTATTGCTGGCGTCGATCTACCAAGAAATAAACGAACTGATATTGGGTTAACGTATATCTACGGGATCGGCCGGACAGCTGCCCAACAGATTCTTGATGAGGCTGGGATCGATGGAGCCGTTCGCGTCAAGGATTTGAGCGAAGACAAAATCGTCAAGTTGCGCGAAATCATTGAGCGCGATCATCGAGTCGAAGGGGACCTTCGTAAAGAGATATCCCTC
This sequence comes from uncultured Nitrospira sp., assembly GCA_964485915.1. Taxonomy (GTDB): domain Bacteria; phylum Nitrospirota; class Nitrospiria; order Nitrospirales; family Nitrospiraceae; genus Nitrospira_D. The sequence goes on from CAZAKX010000081.1 coordinate 13,061, forward strand.
AATATTAAGCGGCTGATTGATACGGGGACATACCGAGGGTTGCGCCATCGCAAGGGATTGCCGGTCCGTGGACAGCGCACTAAAACCAATGCCAGAACACGTAAGGGACGGCGTGCGGGAGTGAGTAGTAAGCCGCGACCAACGGGTCTCAAATCGTCCGGTGCCTAATTTGCTCAGTGGTCAGGAGGGGTTCGCATGAGTGTTAAAAAAGGGAAAAAGAAAGAGCGTCGAATTGTTCAGAGTGGAGTGGCGCATGTGCAAGCGTCATTTAATAATACAATTGTGACGATCACCGATATGAGCGGCAATACGGTGGTGTGGGCGAGCGCCGGCAACCAAGGGTTCAAAGGATCACGCAAGAGTACACCTTTCGCGGCACAGCGGGCTGGAGAAGCTGCCGCACGAAAGGCCATGGAAAGTGGGATGCGACAAGTTGATGTGTATGTCAATGGCCCAGGTTCCGGGCGAGAGTCCGCGATTCGCTCATTGCAAGGGGCTGGCTTGCGAATCAATCTCATCCGTGATGTGACACCGATTCCACATAACGGGTGTCGGGCACCCAAGCGGCGCCGCGTTTGAGTTCATGAATCACGGAATCCGTTTTGAAGAAGTCTGAAGAGGTCATGTTAGGTGAATCAGTAAGCTAATTCCCGAGGAGGACGTAGTGGCAAAGTATCGTGGTCCTGTCTGTCGGTTGTGTCGACGAGAAGGTGAGAAG
>CAZAKX010000082.1:0-13737 GCA_964485915.1 uncultured Nitrospira sp.
AACTTTTGCCGCGTGACAAGTCGGACAAGTGATGTTGGATGTCGTGCGTACCATTGAAACCGGCTAGCTGAGAATTTTATCGAGCGCAAACGCTTGGAGCAACTGAGGTTGTCTACCTAGGAATCAGCCTCACTGTTTCGGTGAGGAGGCGTGCGAGATTAAATGCTAGGAATACTTTCTATATCGAAGAGAGGAAAGGCCCGGTTCACAGGGACTACGCTGGATTGCCTGAGTCGAGCAGCTTGAAGGATAAGGCCTCCCCTTCTCGAAATACCACCGTTAGACAGAACGGTCCGCGTGGTTGGTCTTCGTGCCGCCGGTGACGACCTCGGCCGAAGCATTGATGGTTTTGGTGGAGTGTTGGCTAACAGGTATCGGTCTGCACTGATGCACCATCCATAATCCGACTCCACCTTCGGTTCTGGCTCAAAGAATGGGTGCACGAAGCCGGGCAAGCTAATTTTCAAACCGTTGCTTGTCAAATCAGACTATGTACGCCTCGTTGAGCAGGAATTGAGCAAAGCGATAGACCGAATGGATCAGGCGGAATCGACTCGAGAACAGCAATTTATTCACCAGGTGTTTTGGTTACAAAAGCAAGAAAATTCTCGACGCAGTCGTTCGACCGAATACGGCGAGACGCAACTGGGATGTCTTCGCTATTTTGAAACGCACGTTGCGGACACCAACGCCGTCGTCTTTGGTTTTGGAAGACGATTTACTCCCTCTTCAGGGTATCGAGGAAGCGATCTGAAAATCGGCCGGATGGCCTTTGGAAAAGAAAAATGGCCAGGATCATCTGATGAGGCATCTTTTGTCGATGTATTTTTGTGGATAACCTCCTAGAAAAGCGATCAAAGTAGGCTGTGAGATTCGCATTTCGGCTATTCACAGTTTGTCCTCATATTTCCCAAAACGCCACAACATCTGGCGTTGACAAAAAAACAGGCTAGCTATATGTAGTGATGACCTGGTGATACACACGCTATACGCGCCTTATTGGCAGGGGGGCAAGAGGGCACTGATTGGCCGGCGCGAACGCGAAATAGATCAAAAATTCGATGGCTCCAGGTCAGTCCGGCAAGACAAGTACCTGAGGCCATCAGATTGGAGGTGAAACAAATGAGAAGACAATGAACGTCCCATGAGGGCGTGACCGGGGAAGTAAATCCCGGCTGATCTCGGCATCCGGGATGTTTGCTTGATGGCGGGCATCCCGGTTGCCCTGAAAGGTGCGGCATTCTAGCCCGATGTTTCGCTGTATGCAACACCCCAGATCTAGCTAGAAACATCTTCACTTTAGCAAAGGAATGCCCGATGACAAAGTCTCAATCAAAATCCACACTCAAGGGTCGTAGTGCGATTACTGGCCGTTTTAAGACCGTGGAAGAGGCACGTCGAAAACCAAACACGTCAGTGGTTGAACGAGTGCCAAAACCTGGTTTCGGAACGACCAAGTAGCACATAAACCGCTTACCGGTATGAAAGGCGAGGATCGATCCTTGGTCCTCGCCTTTTTATCGCAGAGAAGGGTCACCAGATAGAGCCAAGTCTTGAATCTTGCATCAATAATTCCCCGCAGCTCGCTCTGCAACTAATCCTCGAATCTTACGAGTTCCACGGTCAACCTATTCCTGATCTGAAGTAACGTTATGCCACTCATGTCGGTCATTGTCATAAGATCCATTTCACCGCATCGTCGTGCCCATCTGGTTCAGGATAGTATCGCGTTGGCGAGCGTGGTCTGTATCGTGCGACTTTCTCGGTCTTGGAATGAGACCGCAATACGGAGCTGCTCTAGGTACTGATCCAACGTCTTCCCGCCTAGATCAATCTTGCGTGAGGTAAAGAATATACGGACATCTTGCTCAAGCTCCGGTGTCGCCAGCCCGACGATTCCTCCGCACATACGCCGGAGGCCTTGCTTTGGGAACAGCCGGTCCATCTGATCCCAGTTCGTCTTCACAAATTCCCAAGCCAGTTCACGGCCATGCACGCTGGTCATGGTGGCTGCGACGACGAAGGGAGCATCTTGGGTACGGATCTCACCGTTCAGCGTGCGGCTCAACGTTCGAGACAGCAATTCGGGTGAACAGAACATGGTCAGTGAAAAGAGGTAACGCCGTTCTTCTTGAGGCGTGGACGCTCTACGATAAAGATCCGAGAATTCCTCATAGCGGGCCTCGTCCCCGATATATGCGAGGATGCTCACAAGAGCAGGCACGATGTTTGGATCAACAGCCAAAGGGTCCTTTCGATAGAGCCGATATCGTTCCACAGCTTGCTGTTGGACGTCCGGGTCGTTCCCCTTCCTCCCAAGGGCGGCGAGGAGGTCTCCGCGCAATTGTCGCGTGAGATCCGATTCACCCGACCGTGGCTCCCAGCCCAAATCCTTGACCGCCGGGGTTACGCGGTTACGAACCAGGGCTTGCAGGGAAGCCCGGTCGTCAGGCGCGATGATCCTGTTCAGAAAGGAAAAGGAATCGAGGAAGACCGCCCAAACATTTTTATCTCGCTCACTCTTGAACCGTGAGGTTAGGTCAAGATACTCAAGGAGTGGCATTAATCCGGCGACTGTCGTGGCCCATGCATCGCTAGCGAGATTGAACCGTTCAATTGGTGCCAGACAATCATGGTCTTGGTCGAGGAGTTGCTGCAGGAGGGTCCCGCGATGGTGGACGCGGTAAAATCCATGTCCGCCTTCATTGACTAACAGAGCGGTTACTCCATTTGGTAGCGGGACCGCGGTTTCCTGCTCCGTCAGCAACAGTTGGCGCTGTTCGGTCCGCTCCCCGATCGTGAGACGAATCTGGATAGGGATATGCCACAGCTCTTCTAATGGTGATGATTGTCTGAGATAGGTAAATCGTTGCTGTGACAACTGCAGTGTTTGACCACGTATCTCTGCCGTGACCAAGGGAAAGCCAGGCTGAAAGATCCACCCGTTCATCAGTTCGGTGACCGGCCGGCGGGCGACCGTCCCGAGGGCGATCCACAGGTCCTTGGTATCGGCGTTGCTGTAGGCGTGGCGATGGAGATACGCTCGCACACCATCCCGAAACACGATCGGCCCGATGTGCTGCTCCAGCATCCGCAGGACGGATGCCCCTTTTTCATAGGTCAAGATATCGAACATGGCATCCGCATCCTTGGGTGCGCGAACGGGATACTCAATTGGCCTCGTACTCCACAGACCATCGACGGAGAACGCCGCCGCGCGAGCCACGCTGAACGTGTCCCATCGCTTCCATTCCGGTTTCCAAGCATCGACGGCCAACATCTCCATGAAGGTCGCGAAGGCTTCGTTGAGCCAAAGCCCGTTCCACCAGGACATCGTGACCAAGTCTCCGAACCACATGTGGGCATTCTCGTGGGACACAACATCCGCCACCCGTCCTAGTTCGGCGTGGGTGCCTGCGCGTTGGTCGACCAGCAGCGCCGTCTCACGAAACGTGATGGCTCCCAGATTTTCCATGGCGCCCGACGCAAAGTCGGGGATCGCCACAAGATCCAGCTTGTCACCGGGGTAGGGGATGCCGTAGTAGTCTTCAAAAAACTTCAGTGACGCAACAGCAATGTCCTGACCGAATGGTGTGAGCTCCTGCTTTCCCGGCACGGTCCACATTCGCAGCGGTGTCTTTCCAACGAAGACCGGCTTGGTTGGCTGCATCCGACCGACCACGAACGCAACGAGATACGTCGACATCTTGATCGTGTCTGAAAACCGCATCACCTTCTTGCTGTGCTCGACAGACTCAGAGACGACCGAGGTATTGGAGATCGCTGTAAACTGTGGATCGATCACGAGCGTCGTCGCAAAGACCGCTTTAAAATCAGGTTCGTCCCAACAGGGAAAGGCTCGACGCGCATCTGTAGCTTCGAACTGCGTCGCCGCCAAAGTTTGCACCGTGCCCGACGCATCCTTGTATGTACTGCGATAGAATCCTCGCAGCTGATCGTTGAGTTGTCCTTGGAATGCTAGGTGGAGCTGCCACTCGCCCGATGTCATAGGCTGCCCGCACAAGAGTCGCGCGCGTTGGAGTGACGGTTCTAATTCCACGGTTGCCTCAATCTTCTGGCCGGTTGGTCCCTTCAGCCCTGTGGATTCAATGAGGAGATCGGTCGCATTCAAGAGAATGGTCGGTGTCTCCTGCGTGACCATCAGAGTAATGGTGACGTGGCCGGAGAATGTGGCTGCTACGAGATCCGGTTCAAGCCTCAAATCATAGCGCGTGGGGATCACATGCCGGGGGAGTCGATAGGGGTCGCTGCTGCCAAGGAGCTTGTTGTCATTCATCTCATCACCTTTCGGTCGAAGTGCGGTGGCGGCTGTTTCGGATGGTTCTGATAAGGAGATTACGGCCTGGGTGAGTGGAAGCGATAGGATAAAGGGAGCCTGCCTTACCAATTCCCGCAACAACTCTCGCCGGTTGACTAAATCATCATTGCTGAGGGGCATGGAGGGTCTGAACACCCTGAGGCGTACCGACAATCAAAATATTCGTCCGACCGACAAAGAGGCCGGTTTCCACGACTCCGGGAATCAAGTTGAGGGCTGTCTCCAGTTCACCCGGCTGACTGATGCGGTCGATATGGACATCGACGATCAAGTTCCCCGCCTCAGTTTTAAACGGGATTCCGTTTCGCTCCCTGAGGATCACACGGCTGTTGGTGAGTGATTCAATCGCGCGGGCCGTGCTGCCCCAGCCAAAGGGGATCACCTCGATCGGCAGAGGGAAGGATCCTCCGAGCACAGGAACTTGCTTGGTATGATCGACCATCACGATGAACTGTTTGGCCGAGGCTGCCACAATCTTTTCCTTCAGGAGCGCCCCGCCTCCGCCTTTAATGAGATTGAGATCTGGGTCCACCTGATCGGCCCCGTCGAGGGCGACATCAATCTCCCATCGATTTTCCGAGTCGAGGAGAGGAATCCCACTTTCTCTGGCGAGTGTGGCGGTTTCTTGTGAGGTCGGCACCCCCCGTAGGTTCATACCGGCTCGGACACGTTCGCCGAGCGCGAGCACCAAATGTTTGGCAGTCGACCCGGTCCCCAGTCCGACGACCATGCCATCGCGTACAAATTCAATGGCTTTTAACGCCGCGGCTTTCTTGAAGCCATCAAGATCGTGGGACGTCATGGCGCGGGAGCATGCGAGAGGGCCGCTGCGACCGAAGCAGCCCCCAGGAGAGCGGTGTGCGGGTTCATGATGACTTTCACGGGCATCTGACTCATCAATTTCTTATACCGACCTTTATTCGTAAAGGCTTTCATGAAGGTGCCATCTTGGAGTTTGGTGATGAGCTTGGGCGCGATCCCGCCGCCCACGTACACCCCATCGAGTGAGAGCGCCTTCAAGGCGAGGTTTCCGGCCTCAGCCCCATAAATCGAGGCAAAGAGGTCGAGGGCTTGCTGGGCGATCTCGGCCTGACCCTGCAATCCTGCCTGAGCAATTTCTGCAGCCGGATTCCCGACCTTGATCTTTTCTGCCAGCCACGTCGGCTCGTTCTTTTTGGTGTCGCGCAGAAATTCATACACGGCATGGAGGCCTGGGCCTGAGACAATGCGCTCGTAGCTCACATGGAGATACTGGCTGCGGAGATAGCGAAGCAGTTCGATTTCCTGGTCGTTGTTTGGGGCAAAATCCGCATGACCGCCTTCAGACGGCATCGGGCGGTACGATTTGCCGTCCCAGAACAGGATACCTTCACCGAGTCCTGTGCCGGCCGCGATCAACGCCAGAGCCTGCCGCTTCTTCGGTGGATCGCCCGCATTGAGCACTTCCAGCTCATCGGAACGCAGCCATAGCACCCCGTACGCAGTGGATTCCAGGTCGTTCAGTAACTGAACTCGTGGAATCTCGAATTGTTTGGCAATCGCCCGTCCGTCGACGATCCAGGGCAGGTTCGTCGTTTGACAGCGATTGTCGATGATCGGTCCGGCGATGCCGAAGCAAGCTGCTGCTAACTGCACCCGTTCAGGAGGTTGCCGCTCGGCTTGTTCGCCCTTGTCGCTTCCCTCAGTCTGCAGTGATTCCACAAACCGAGGCGGTTGCGGCGGTGTGAGGAATTCTACGAGAATGTCTTCGAGCGAGGTGTAATCACCGCTGTGAAAACTTTCCAGCCGAATAGGTTCCGCTCGCTCTGTGGTCCAGTCATAGAGGGCCAGGTTCGTTTTCGTTCCGCCGATATCGCCGGCTAAAATCATGCGTCGTCTCAGTTCAATGGTTTCATAGTGAGTTGTTGTGCGGCAGCTTGGTCAAGCATCCACACGAGTCGACCGGCATCAGGCGCGACTGTCGCAGCGGGCAGAGAACGATCGGCTTCGGAGTGGGGCTCGATCACTCTGCGAACCATTTCTGCTTTTCCAGATCCCATCACCATGAACAGTATCACAGCTGCACGATTCAACACACCTAGGGTGAACGTGAGGCGATTTGTAATCCCGGTCGGCGCCTGGCCGACCGTGACCAGCTTTGATTGTTCCTGCAGAGCTGCGGTGCCGGGGAACAGTGATGCCGTGTGGCCGTCATCTCCGAGGCCGAGTAGGATTAGGTCTAGGCGAGGAAAGGCCGGAGGATGACAGTGTGTCAGATCGCGAAGGGTCCTTTCGTAGTCTTCTGCCGCCGCCGTAGGATCTTTGTTTTCACCCTTCATCCGATAGATGCGATCTGGTGGGATCCGTAGCGGTTGAAATAATTCAACCTGCGCCATCCCAAAATTGCTATCGGGATGCTCAGGCCCGACGCACCGATCGTCTCCAAACAAAAACAGGATGCGCGACCAATCGAACCGTGTACTCCACTCAGGCGTCCTAATGGTTTGATACAGCGTTCTTGGCGTAGATCCTCCCGAAAGGGTGATCAGACATCGACCGGTCGATTGAATGGTCTGCTCGCTGACGCTCAGCATGAAGGCGGCGGTCTTCTGCGCCCATTCTTGAACAGTACGCGCCACGAAGATTTCCGGTGCGACGGCCATATCAGCGGCGAGTGACTCGACGACGTGTCTTCACCGTCGCTCGTCGTCGCGGCGGTGATGGACGAAGAGCAGCCATGATGCGGTTTACCGTGACGGCTGGATCTGGTCCGAGTTGCACACGGATGGCGTGACGATGGTGCGCTCGGAGCGACTCGAGATCACCGGCTGCCTGCGCTTGCGCCAGGGTACCGAACGAGAAGGGCTTGCCGGGGATCGCCAGGTCTGGCTTCATGCGATCCACCAATTCGAGAAAGACGCCCGTGTTGGGCCCGCCTTTGTGGAGTTGTCCTGTCGAGTGGAGATACCGTGGACCGTAGCCAAATGTGGTGGCTATTCGGTGCTGGCTCATCAGGGCTTTGCGCAGTCGGCCCATCGCCGTTTCGAACGAACGTGATGGCGTGGTGTACGCCAGCACGGAGACATAGGTGCCGGGCTGTAGATGGTGCGTGAAATCTGGTGCGACACCTTTCGGATCAGTACTGGTCTGCTCCGGAAGTCGTCCTGTCGATTGGTACGCTGCTAGGACTCGATTGGTATTGTCCTTACTCTCCTGAACGTTTGGTTGGTCAAACGGCTGAATGCCGAGGAGGTGCCCGGCGACGGCCGTTGCAAACTCCCATCGGAAAAATTCGCCGGCCACGTCATAGCGATCTCGAAGATCGAACTGTATGACTGGATGTTGTGCCTTGATCAGGGCTTGAACCGCTCGATCAAGGGCTCCGTTCTTTTCTCCCTTGAGCTTCAGATAGACAAAGAATCGGTCGTTCCCGTAGGCCTGTGGCCTCAGGACCGGTTCCTGCGCAATGGGAATAAGGCCCGTTCCTTCTTTGCCTGTGCTTTCAGCAAGGAGCTGTTCGACCCATAGACCGAATGTGGCGAGAGCAGGCGAGGCAAGGATCGTGATTTTATCCCGTCCGGTTTTCGCGAGGCACCCCATCGCGGCCCCCAAATAGGCGCCGGGATTGGCCCCCACATCGTCCTGGTTCCGGCATCGCTCCGCCATCCCGGTTGCGCGGTCCAAGAGCCGAGCGATATCGAGACCCAGGAGTGCGGCAGGGACAAGACCGAAGAGGGAGAGAACGGAATAACGTCCACCGATGTCGGCTGGATTGGTGAAGGTCTGGCCAAACCCATACTCCTCTGCCATGTGCTCAAGACCGGTGCCAGGATCGGTGATCGCGACAAATTGTTTTCCGCCGTGATTGCCTTTGGCCTGTGAGACCAATTCCCAAAAATGACCGAACAAGGACATCACTTCGATCGTTCCCCCGGATTTGCTGGCAACGAGAAAGAGTGTTCGTGATGGGGAAATGGCCTTCGTCACCTGGCGAACCCAACCGGGAACGGTCGAGTCTAAAACCCACAGACGAGGAGCGGCCTTCTGCGATCCAAAGACCGTACGGAACACTTCCGGCCCCAGGCTGCTCCCCCCCATTCCCAGGAGCACGACATCCTTGACCTTCATCTCCTTCGCCACCGATACACAATGGTGCAGTTGAAGCAACTGTTGCTGCATCTGATCCTGCACGGTCAACCACCCAAGCCGGTCGCTGATCTCCTTGGGATTGTCCTTCCAGACCCGATGATCTTTGGCCCAGATGCGATCAACCACGCGATCGCGGCGGAGATTCTCAAGGGCTGAACTGACTGTGGGTACAAAGGACGACGGGAGTCGGTCGCGCAACCGTGTGGGCATCGATATCCCCTTTCGAATTATTCCACCTGGTGCAGTGGGTAGGTAGTGCTTCGTATCTTATGGAGCTAGTGGAGAAAAGGCAACGCTTCTTCGTGTCCGTGCAGGAAGACAGCGGACTTCCAGGACTTGATTGGTCACGTAGTCATGGGTCATCCGAGTCTGCTGACCCAGCGCATCGACGGTCGCCACGTGATAGTTCCGCCCATTGAAGCGATAGGCCGTCTTATTCCCCCGTGGATCCGTGACGGTCGCTTGCGTGATGAACCGGTTGGTCACCACATAGTCGAACGTATAGGTACCGCCATCGGCCGTGGTTTGGGAGACGACCGCGGGATCCGGTGGACAGGTCACGCCGCCGCTGGTACTGCAATAGGTATTGGTCAGATACGTGATCCCGCGGGCATCAGTGACAGACCCAATATTATACGGACCAGCGTAGCCATAGGTTGTCACGCCGCCGGCTGGATTCGTGGCTGTGTGAAGTCGAGGCACCGCATACCCACCGGTGGGTGGTTCGTAGGTATAGGTCACGGTCCGTCCGAGCGGATCGGTAATCTGACTGATCCCACCACCGCTGTATTGGAACGTGAGGGCTCGGCCACCTGGTTCGATAATCTGTTGAATCTGCGCGCCACTCCGGACAATGGTCACCGTATTCCCGTTGCGATCGGTGATGCTCCGGATCCAGCCATCGGAGCCGAATGTCCGCACGGTGCCATTCTTATCACGCAACGTGCTGGTCCCATCCTGATTAACCCGCCCGATCCAGCCCGACATCTCCGGCGAGCGTGTGGAGCGATAGGTCCCATCCGGCTGCAACGACAGATTCTCCCGGGTGAAGCCGGCGATCGCCGAGAGGGTCTGTCCATTGCCAAGCAGCACCAGGCGGTCATCGTAGTCCATCAACGTGGTGTTAAAGCCAAAGGCGTTGGAGTTTACGAGTTCCCGCACCGGTGGGGCGGGAGGAATGGTCCCAGGAGGAGAGCCGGGATCTTGCGAGTGGTAGGCCCGGCGGATGACGATCGGGATGCGTCCCTGGAGCACGAGATCGGTTTGCTCCAGCTTAAACATCCCGGTTTGGAGCAGGACGGGATCACCCCCCAGAAGACCAAGGAATCGAAGCAACGCTCGGAGTTGCTGAAAAATGACGTAACCGATGCCGCAACAGAATTTCGGCTGCCCGACCCCGGGATCAGGAATGATCTGCCTACCGTCAGCGCTCACCGTCCCTTCTCCATACTTCTTCCACTGATTGGAATTGGGATCGGGCGTGGGCGATTCATCGAAATACCAAAATTCCGCTCGCTCGCCCGGCAGACCACCTGGATCATTCGGCATCAAAATCGGAATGGGCCGGCTGGGATAGCCGCCGCCCGGCTTGCCGAAGTTGAACATGTACGTTTGCGTGACATGATGATGGGCCGGCGGCGGGGTCACGGGGATCCGATCCACCGGCACCGGCGTAATCGAGACCTTCGTATTCGGCTGGCCATCCCACCCCATGATGGTCGTCCCGGCGGGAATGATCATGGTGAGGTCCGGGATCTCCGGTGGCGAAATGACGGTCTGCGCCCCCGGCGTGATCGGAAAATAGTTCTGACTCACCTCATGGAGATACACCTGATACGGGACCACGTTCGCCACGCCGGGCTGAATCGTCATCTGCACCGGCATGTCGGCGGGATAGAGCGCCGAGGGCCCGTCGATCAGCAGGACCTGAGCACCAGTCGGCGGATTGGTGAACAGGAAGTTTCCACTCGCGTCGGTGATTTTTATGAGCTGCGCAGTCGCGTACAAACTTCGCACGGCACGCACCATTGTTATTTCAGCCACAACAGTCATCGGAAATTCAGCCTGTCCCTATTTTCTGTCCTCACACTCATGCGTTCTTTTCAAGGGACGTTAATAATCCAATCGTTATCCCAAAGACGATCAATCCGTAGGCGATGGAGCCCGCAATAATTTCGGATCGAAGATCTCCTCCAAATTGTTCGGAACTCGGGCCCAAGACTGTCGCTGCAATTCCACCCGCTACTAGACCAGCTATCCCACCGAAACATCCTTTTACGGCATCGCCGGATATTCCGTGCAAGGCGACCGAAATGCCAAGAGCAATCGACGCAAATGCTAACCAAAACCCAAATGTTCCTAATGGAAGAAGAATCCCTGCAAGTAGTCCCGAAACTATCAAAGCTCCCATCACCCAATTCACATTTCTTCTTGCTCCAGGGTTGCTTACAATGAGCATGGCTACCACAACACCCCCGGCCAACAAAAAAACCACCATAGAAAGCAGAAAGGCTAATGAATACTTACCCTGGGGATTAATCAACTTCGTCAATAGTGGCAGCAACCCGAGGCTAATACCTCCACCCCCTCCAGCTATCAATGCCAACAAGATTTTTTCGACCATCGCTCTATTCCCCGTTCAGGACATGAAAAGGGGACAGGCTACTTTTCTGTTGCTTTCATGACGCGCCGTCTTCTATCGTGGCCGCCTATGCCCCGCATTCCTCGCGGCTACAGTATTGGCCAAGCATATCACGTCCTCAATCGAGGCAACGGTGGCGCAACCGTGTTTCACAAAGACGCCGACTACGCCGCTTTCATTGAGCTGCTCGGCACCGCCAAAGCAAGATACCCCATCACACTATTTGGCTTTTGCCTCATGCCGAATCATTTTCATGTGGTTGTGGCACCCACGACCGTTGATGGCCTCAGTCCCTTTATGCAGTGGTGGATGACCAGTCACGTCCGCCGCTATCACCGACACTACCGGAGTCATGGCCATGTGTGGCAAGGCCGCTTCAAGAGTTTTCCCATTCAGCAAGATGGTCATCTGTTGACGGTGCTGCGCTATGTGCTCAACAATCCGGTACGGGCCAAGTTGGTCGAGCGGGCAGGGGAGTGGCCGTGGTCCGGTTTCCGGTATCCCCAACTCCTAACCCCATTGCCGAATTCAGAACGTGCCGACCTTCCTCAGTGGCTGGGTCATCCCCTGCACGATGACGAGCTGGACACGCTCCGTACCTGCGTCAACCGTCAACGACCATTTGGCACGGCTGATTGGATTGCCAGGATGGCGGCGTTAATGGGGCTTGAGTCCACGCTGCGATCACGCGGTCGGCCACGCCATCGTCAATAAAAGTAGCCTGTCCCCTTTTTCTTTTCGCGGCCCCCTATTTTTTCTCTGCTGCCCACCATGCTTCCCACTGACGAATACCACTCTCCCGTTTTTCGATTGGATCTGTGGGATCAATACAGAAGTTTTGCCCCGTCCGCCTCATAAGTGCATTTTGTGCTGACAAGCGAATCATAAAATCGTCATCACGCAATGCGTTGAGTAATATCGGGACGATTTTGTGTTTAACCACCTCTGACGAGATCGAAGAGCTCGCCACTATACTTCTCAATCTGGAATCATGAGAGTCCAAGAGTCCGATCACACCATGTTTCCATTCTTCGAGTGGAAGCCCTTTGCGTCTCATCTCACCTTCAGGATCGTCAAATTGATCTACAAATAATCCCATAGCTCCAACCGCTGCGAATCGTCGGGAGAAGGGTTCTTGAGAAGAATTGGCAATCGACAATAGCGAGCTCTTAGCTTTTCCCAGTAATCGAGATCTCTCCGCATCGCTTTCGCGAAGAGCTGGTGAAACATGCGTCTTTGTTAGCCTTTCAAACTCTTTGCTCAACTTCTCATCCTGCTCAAGCGCCGCAACAATACTCTCCAACTTCCGTTTTGCTTCAGGGGTCAGAGTCTTACTTTTTTCACGAAAGACTTCATTAGGAACGAACGGAAGATATGGCCACTGCTCCAGAATCGCGCGCGCGAGTTCTGCAGTCTTGAGACTGAAGGGAAGGAAGAAGTTGATTGAGGTGATCGATTGCTTCATCTTGAGCCGATGCAACCGATCGCCTCTGCTCCGCTGATTCACCAGTAAGAGCAATCTCCATAAGAGCTACCGAGGCGAGTGCTATGATTCTAAGATTTGTCACTCTTACCTCCTTACTGGCACGATCCACTGAATCCAGATTTTCCTGGTCTGCCACCCTGCATATCCTGGACAAACATATTAACTAGCGCCATGCTATCGTCTATCGCCTGCGCCCATTGATCCGGATGAGCAAATGGATCGTCTGGGTCGGGAGCAATTCGAAGCAATCCTCGTCTATGCTGGTCCCATGTTCCAGGTGGTGAATTCCCTGCATGTGCCCAGTAATCCTGGAGAGGAGAAAAGGGGACAGGCTACTTTTAATTGCCTCCCGCAGTCCGTTTGCCATACCATGTTGCGACCATGCCTCGCATTCCTCGCGGCTACAGTATCGGCTATGCCTATCACATCTTGAACCGGGGCAACGGGGGCGCCACCGTATTTCATAAGGATGCCGATTATGCCGCCTTCATTGAGCTGCTCGGCACCGCTAAGGCGCGACACTCCATCGACCTATTTGGCTTTTGCCTCATGCCGAATCATTTTCATGTGGTTGTGGCACCCACGACCGTTGATGGCCTCAGTCCCTTTATGCAGTGGTGGATGACCAGTCACGTCCGCCGCTATCACCGACACTACCGGAGTCATGGCCATGTCTGGCAAGGGCGCTTCAAGAGTTTCCCGATTCAACAAAACCATCATCTGCTCACCGTGCTCCGCTATGTGCTGCTCAATCCGGTACGAGCGAAGTTCGTCGATCACGCGCGAGACTGGCGCTGGTCGAGTCTCCACTTCCCAGCACTCACTGATCCCCTCCCTATCCCACTTCCAACCGACGAATCGTTCTCACTTGATCAGCCGGCATCGCAGTCTGACCTGACCAGTCTCCGGACCTGCATCAATCGCCAGCAGCCGTTTGGCACTGCGGACTGGCAAGCGCGGATTGCTTCTCTACTCGGCCTCGCCTCCACGCTGCGCCCGCGCGGGCGGCCCCGCAAACCTCCAGAAAAGTAGCCTGTCCCTTTTTCTGTTTCTCAAGGCAATCTCCAACCTAATGATGAGGTCCGGGTGAAAGACCGGTCGTCGCTGCCAAATGTTCGCATGATTCCCTCGCAGAGAAGGGAC
>CAZAKX010000083.1:0-13593 GCA_964485915.1 uncultured Nitrospira sp.
CCAGCCCCACCCGTCCCATCATATCCATGCGTGTAAACCTCCGTGAAGCATCACAAGTTGAATTCGACGCATGACCGCATTGCAACATGCGGTTTTGAACATTGTCAATCGAGCAGAACCTGGCACGACATCTGCGTACATAGACAGGCCATGAAGCCGCACCCACTAACGATTCTAGCCTTGTGGCTTATCTGCGTGATGGGACTCGGCCCGTTCATACCTGAAGCCTACGCGGAGCACCTCCCGAAATCTGACCTTGGTTCAACCCTTCAGCCGCAATGTGACCTCTGTTGGTATCCATCACCGAATGATGAACCATCGAACCGCCTCCCCACGTACAAACAACGTCGCCACCCACGTCCGCCGGACAGCCGACCACAACGCTATCCAAAAGGACGCTACAAACTGGAATCCACACACAAACAGTCCCGGCCTTCCACGCTTCGAACCAGGTCACGGCAAGAGACGAGACTCCTGAGCGATCTCCAAGTCCGTGCCGTCGATGGCGATACTATTCGGGTTGGAAGCGAGCGCATCAGACTCCGCGGTATCGATACACCGGAAATGAGTGAGTTGCAGGGCCCAGCAGCCAAGCAACGATTGGAAGAACTCCTCCGCAGCGGCCCGATTCGTATCGAACCGCGCGGCAGAGATGTCTACGATCGCCTCATCGCCGACGTGTTCGTCAACGGTCAGAATGTCGCAGAGATTCTTCGGAGCGAAGGCTTTTCGAAATCAGGATAGTCCACTATCGGCACTACGCATCACTTTGCTTGTTCTCGTAAGATTGAGTCTTCTCATACAGGAGCAGTCAGATGAAATCCATCCTTCATGAGAAACAGATTTCTGGAGTCGAAGTCATGAACATCACCAAGTACGGACTCTGGCTGCTGACCAGAGACAGTGAGCTTTTTATTCCCTTCCAAGGATTTCCCCTGTTTCTAGATGCCGCTGTGTCGAAGATCATGAAGGTTGAACTGCCCAATCCCAACCTTTTGCATTGGCCGGATCTTGGTATCGATCTCGCGATCCAATCCGTCCGACGATTCCCGTTGGCGTCAAAACCGTCGATCCCCAGAAGACATTCTCATCAACAGGCAAAGGCACGACCCACTACCTAGTCAAAAGACCAACGGCATTCAGATCCGATCAGCACGTCACCTAAAAACAAGGCTCGACTGGAACCAGGAATTAACAAGCCAAACAGCCACAGACTGCGACATTCGCTCGCCCCCACCTGCTGGACGGCCATGATATCCGGACAGTTCAGGAACTATTAGGGCACACTGATGCAAGAACAACTATGATCTACACGCACGTCCTGAATCGAGGCAGTAAAGAGGTACAAAGCCCAGTCGTGCTGATCCAAGGGGTGAGCCCTTCGCAGCTATAACGGAATTATGCCGGCCTATATAGCAAGCAAACGCCTCGCGATGGAGAACGTTGACAAGTGGTGGAACATGCGCAAGAATCCCGCGCTAGCCTGCAGTTTGTTGGTGCGTACTATGGTGGTCAGTATACTCAATAGTTAGGCGTTCACCGAAATGAACACCTCAATGGCATTTGAGTGGCTGATGACTCAAATACTTGGCCGGGAAGCCTACCAGAGCGCGAGACAGTTTGCGAACCCAGCAACGCGCAATGACTGGTTTCGAAAGGCGTTTAAACTCATGCTGAAAGCGGTTGACGAAATCGACACGACCTCGCGACAGAAGCAGATGCTTATGCGCGACTTGCAGGCGGCAATTGACAGCCTGTCCGACTCGCGCGACCCAAGTTGGGAAATGGTGTTCTCACTGGTCTCTGCTTGTGCGAGATTTCTCGGTCACGACTATAGCGGCGCGAGAGTTAACACGCCGTCTTACTGGCAATCACCCAGCCAAAGGTTTACTCAGGCCGTCTTTGAACAAGCCGAGCATGAGATCGAGCACACAAAGCAGGACGCGGTTACGATTCGTGCAAGAATATGTCGCGAACTTCGCGCCAACGGGACTGACACGTTTACAATTGCGTTGGTGCTAAATACGTCAGAGTATCAAGTAAAAAAGCTGATCCGTGAGAACGCCTAACCGCGCCATCGACAGCAACGCGAGGCAAGCGCGTTCCCCGCTTGTGGGTGTGCGTCATCGCGGATGTTATGTTTCCCGTTACCTTTGCCAGGGTTTCTGCTCGATGCGGTATCCTCGCCACAGCCGGCAGCCCATCCGCATTGCACAGCCACCACGCACCTTGATCGGCCAAGAATGACCAACGCAACCGGATAGCGTGTAGGGTCGGATCTTGGATTGTGCATGCCCGTTTTCAGAAGATTGGATTCGGTGTCAGGCTTGACTATTGACTTATAGCCAGTGCGACTAGAAAGTTGAGGTTGCGTCTTGTTACCAAGCATAGCCACGGCGCGCCCTCGCTCCTATGTCCCACGGTCCTCATGCGAGGTAGATCTTGCGGTTCGCGCCGTCTCCCCTCGCATCGCCTCGTGGTCCGGTCTGTTCTTACCGCCATTGTGCTCCGCTTCCGTTGACAGCCAGGGTCCAGAGAGCTAGTCTGCCGTTCCGATGAGGCTCCCGAATTCTGAGCAGCTACAGATCGATCGCGAAAAGATCGTCGATTATCTCCTTTCTCCTACGCATCCTGATGGTCAAGCAAAGGCTGAGTTTTTCTGCCGGTTTGGCTTTCGTCGTGAACAATGGGAGGTGTTCGCCTCGGCGCTTCGTGTGCATGGGGTTTCGCATCCAATCGCAAAAACAGTAGAATCTCCACATGGAAGCCGTTATTCTGTCGATGGAGAAATTGAGTCCCCTGACGGACGTAACCCGCGAGTTCGATCGGTCTGGATTCTTGAAACGGACAGTCAGAGGCCGCGATTGATTACGGCGCATCCGCTTGAGGTGCCACGATGATCAAAGAACATCAACGTGTGATTCTGACGAACGACCTGGCGCCCGAAGGTTTGAAAGCTGGTGATGTGGGAACGGTGATCCATGTCCACCGCGGAGGCGAGGTGTTTGAAGTGGAATTTCTCACCCTCCATGGCGAGACCGCGGCGATCGCCACCGTCGATGCCTCCTCCATCCGTCCTGTGACTCAACGCGACATGACTCACGCTCGCCTCATCGAGCAACCTGCATAACCGACAGTTTATGTTTTCCAGAGTCATTGGCTTCTATCATTTTTTCTGGCGTGCAGGCGGGATCACATCTTGTTCTGTGCATGGCAGTCTTTTACCTGAGTCCTGAGAGCCCATGATAGCCGAAGTGCCTTCGCGTTGCCGGTTTGGACCACTCGCACTTCATAGATCTGCTTTCGGTCATTGTGAGCTTTGATCAAGCATAGCTGACCCAGCACATAATGGGCCCAAGTGTTACACCGCACTTCTATAGCTCGCGAACCGTCGACGACACTCCCTCCGGACCCCGTCATCGAACGTTACAAACGCGATGTCGATCGAACATTGTTGCGGGAAAACCTCAAGCTATGCGTCGAACAACGATTTCGCCAGCTTCAGAAGCTCCAGCAGTTCACTGATGCCTTGAAGCACGCCATTCATAAAACCTGAAACAGACCGTACTGTCTTCCACAACCAAGCAACACGCTCCTTCCTTCTACTACTGTATCCAATAGGATTCGACCCGTATCAGTTTGGATACCGTCCAAGATAGCCAGAAGTCAGCTGGACTTCCCATAACCCAATGAACTGCGGGGGCAATTGGAGGGGTCCGCTCATTGCATAATCGTCGCATTGAACATGGACTGAGACAAGGTGTACCCATGTAGCAACGGATTCTTCTCTCAGACGAATTCCCAAGAGCCGACAGCATGGAGGACCATGATGATTCGGGTGGCCACTTTTAATCTCAACAACCTCTTTTCGCGTTTCAATTTCCAAGGAGAGGTCAGCGCCATTCCGAGCGAAGGAACGGGTGGCATTACGCTCACGTTTGAGCAGAATCAATTCACCGCGCGCACGTTTATGGGGCGATTGGTCCGGGCCAAGGATTCAACCGAGACGCGTGAGATCGCCAGGCGAATCAAAGAGGTCATGAATGCCGATGTTCTTGCCGTTCAAGAAGTTGAGCATATCGAAGTCCTCAAGCAGTTCAACCGGGAGCATCTCGGGAATCTCTACCCACATATCGCCCTCGTCGAGGGCAATGATTCGCGACTCATCGATGTGGGGATCCTTTCGAAGCTTCCGATCGGGACTATTGTTTCTCACCAAACGGCTGTTCATCCGGATGAGCCCAATCGCCGCGTTTTCAGCCGGGATCTCCTGCAAGTGGAAATTCTCCATCACAACGGGAACAAACTGTTCACGATCTACAATACCCATTTGAAGAGCCACTTTGTTTCCGCTGAGGAAGACCCGGTGCAGGGCGCCATCGATGCCAACAATCGGCGCAAACGACAGGCGGAGACGATTTCGCGCATCTTGAGTCGAATGGAAAGATCCAATAGTCGGTTTGTATTAGTGGGAGACATGAACGATCCACCTGACTCTGAATTTCTGGCGCCGATGGTAACGGTGGACAATCACCCTCTTGTCAACGCGCTTGCAAACCCTTCAGAAACGAGACCCGCGAAAGCAGAGACCCCGGGGCAGGGTCCTGGTCCTCAATCAAAGGCATGGACCCATCGCTTTAACCCACCAGGACAAGAGTTTCCTCGTTATGAGCTCTTCGATCACATCTGGGTCAGCCCGTCGCTGGCCGGAAGATTCTCACATCCAACAATCGATCGTCGCACGAAACACGCCGGAGACGGCAGCGACCACGACCCTGCGTGGATTGACATAGACCTCTAGATTTGGATGAATGTAAGAATCTTCAGGGAGGACACCTAGTCATGGCTATTCAGTGGATCGGCAGTCCGAATAAAGACAAAGGGCGTGAAGGATTCAGACCTGAGGCGATCGTTATTCACATCATGGAAGGCACGCTCAAGGGCACAGATGCCTGGTTTAAGAACGAAGAATCTGGTGTGTCAGCCCACTATGGAATTGGCAAACAGGGCGAGATTCATCAATATGTGGGTGAAAGCGATACGGCTTGGCACGCGGGACGGATGGTCGCTCCGACGTGGCGTTTGTTGAAGCCCGATGTAAATCCGAATTGGTATACGATCGGCATCGAGCATGAAGGACGAGCGGATACGCCTTGGTCGGATGCGCTGTACGACGCCAGCGCCAGGTTGATCGATGAAATCTGTCGACGGTGGTCAATCCCTTGTGATCGGGATCATATCATCGGCCATCGCGAAATCCGCTCGGACAAGACTTGCCCCGGCTTCGAGGTCGATCTCGACCAGCTCATCGACATGGTCAAGGAGATCCAACAGGATTCGGCCACGTTCAATTTCGTCAAGAAACCCGGCTTTGTGAAGACCCGCGTCGATGTGAATATTCGCAAACAGGCACCGACAACCACCGTTCCTGTTGTCCGCACGATTACGCGGGGGAAGAAATTACAGTATCAAGGCTGGACGAGCAACGGACTGACCGTGAACGGCAATGCCCACTGGTACAAGACATCTGATGGCAACTACTTCTGGGCCGGCGCAACGGATCGGCCGATTCCAGGTCTCTGAGAGACCACATTCAGTGCCTGGTCGCCGTCAACGGAATTGGTTCCCGCTGGGCATCCTGGCCATCAGTGGTGTTCTCCTGGCCTGCGCCACGCAGAACATTCCGTCATACCCGTCCGTACAACTCACGCCTGACGGACGGGCGTTTCTTGTCGCACCACACAATCAGTCGGCGCGACCTCAATTTACACTTCAGAACCTACCAGCCAAATCGACGATCGCCCCTGGTCTTTTTTTCCGTCCGCAGCGATTTGCCCAGGTTCTTCTTTCACCGGATGGGCGGCACGCCGCATTTTCCACGGAAGACCATCACACACTCGTCGGCGTTCTGGATCTCGCTACGATGGCGGTGCGGGAGATTGACGTCATCACGGAAGGGGAAGTCCTGGGGTTTCACTGGGCGATCGATAGTCGAACGCTCGCCTACGACTACCTCCCGGCCAGCGGCTACCGACGGGTGAAGGCCCACGATGTCCAATCCCGAGAAAGACTTCTCGTGCCCCGTATGGAAGGTAGTTCAGGCCGCCATATCACGTTTGAGAGGTGGGGACCGCAGCCACGCGAGGTCATCCTCAGCGTAACGGATGTCCGCACCAACGAGCACAGGATCACTACCTTCATGTTAGTTCCACAAAAATAGCCACCACGGTTCATCATGAATCCTTTCCGACCGGCCTCGGTTGAATTCCTCGTCGAACACGACTAGCATTCTTCATGTGGTGGAGGACCGGCGGTTTTTTTGATGAAAACTTCATTTCTTCTTCTCCCGGTCTTGAACGCGTCGCTTATGGGGTGCGCACTCGAGCAAGAAATATCGCGTACGCCTCGGACGGCGGTGGAGCAAGTCCTGTTGACACAGGCGGTCGAGCAGGCCCTCGTCAACCTCAAGGTCCACTTGCCGGAAGGCGTCAATGTGGATGTGGATGCGACGGGGCTCGAGAGTGATCGGTCTCGGCTCCGCATGACGAATGCGGATCTCGGCGCGGTCGATCGTCCATCGCGCGATATTTTTTACGTTCGGGATATCGTGGCCGCCGAGTTGGGGCGAAGAGGCTATCGCGTCTCCGCCCGTGATACGGAATCCCCTTACTTGGTCCGCGTGATGGCGGAATCATTCGGAACCATGCAAGGCAGTGTATTTTTCGGGATGCCGCCGGTACAGAGCGTGCTGATTCCGTTCTCGCTCTCCGAACTTACTGTCTATAAACAACAGAACCAGAGCGGCTATGCGCGGATGCATTTGGATATCTACGACAATCGGACCGGCGAGTTTCTCGGTTCAAGTCCTAAACTGGTTGGACGAGCGTATTACAATCAGTATACGATGCTGATTCTGATAACCTGGAACCGCACCGATGTCACAGCCCCGCCGGTAGCTGGACGATAGGCAAAAGGAGAACGTATATCATTATGAAAAATGTGGAGATGACTGTCGAAGGTACCGTGCTGACAATTCGAGTCGATCTGTCAAAAGAGTTCGGTCCATCCTCAACGGGCAAGACGATTATCGTTGCCTCGACAGAAGGAAACGTGACCATTCCAAATCGGCAAGAGAAAATCGGGCTCAATGTCTACCGAAAAAAGTAGCGCAGGTGTCGGCCATTTGGCCCTGCCGCTGGTACCCATCAGGCGGCTCTCTTTACCGACCGGCTCTTGACACATTAGCAACACCGCTCCAGGCCCGCAAATTGGCCATACATCCCCAGAATATCTGTGATCCTGTGGATAGCGTTCCGAATGGTTGCATTGGCAACCATGCCTTGATACTGAGTTACTAGGCTCTAAGGAGTGGTACCGCTAGAAATACGTGACACTGTTGGGGATTATCACGTAGACCACTATTAGTTGTGGCTCCATGATCAGAGTACGGACGCCTAAAAAATAGGCAATCTGATGAATAGATGCGTCATTGGGGGTACCAACTGCCTAGAAACGTGAGTTATGCACACAGTTATCCACAGATCGTGGGGACGGAACCACAGCGCATCATGAACGCGCCCAAGTGCCCTAAATCAGCGCGAGAGGTTCCAGGGTTCCACCGAATGTTGATGCTTTCTTCCGTTGACACCTTCCCTGCGTATCTCCGACAATCTCGTGGCGTTGTTACGCGCCACGCTTGCGTGATGGTGAACCGAGCGGCTATCCGATTCCGGCGTTAGTACGAATCTGATTCCTTGAAATCCGGTAAGGGAACAGGCAGATGACTGATCCGGTCGATGACTTGAGCTCCCTATGAAAATCCCTTCCCTGGTGTTGTGCTTGGCCTATTCGCTGTTCATCATCGCCTGTACGCCACAGACGAAGAAGACAGCCGGCGACTCAAGTCAACCTATACGGGTGACCGCAAGCGGGTACTCCAAAGAGGGCTGTTTGCTCAACCTGAAGCTGGAAGCTCGCGAGCGGAACATGCGGCTGAACCCCAACGACGTGGAGGTAGACTCCAATTCTCTCAGGTTCTTCTTTCCGTTCTTTGCTCGTGAAGGTTATCGATGTTCCGGCAGCGTCACTGAACGAGAGAAGCGGGTCTTCTCCAGAGATTCACTGTACCCTGTTGATTAGCTGCGTGAGGCAGTGGCACGACAGGATAACCTATGCCATACCCCGAGATTGCAAAGTGAATCCGGAAAGAGATACCATTTCACCCTTCCTGACATTCGATTAAGCAGAGAGTGAGGCCTACCATGAATGTACCAGCTCTAGCCTTTCTGTCGACCGTCACCGTGTTGTGTGGAAATACCCCTGGTATAGCTGCCGGCTTTCAAACGACAGGCAACATCCCGACAGGCGCACAGGTCGCTCTCCACGCCTATCCTGTTCGCGATGATTCGCCTTCTCAAAAGAAGACGACGTCCCCGATACAGACCACGAAGGGGGGAAAGCAGAAGCCGCTCACCCCGAAAGAACCGGAGCTCAATGCCCTCCGTGACCAAGGCAATTCCCAGGGCCAAGCATCCCAAGAATTGAGTGCGCTGAGAAGCACTCTTCAGGAAGCCAAACAGCAAATCGACGAGCTGGAGCGACAACTGGCTATCAGCAACCTTGAGCATGCCAAACGTCGAATAGGCGAACTTGAACAGCGGCTCGGTGCAAAAGATCAAGAACTCGCCACGCTTCGGTCCACCGTCGATGAAGGCTCCAAACTCAAAAGTGATCTCGCTGCTCAAAGGGAGCAGGCAACTCAGGCCAATAACCGGGTCGCCGAGTTAGAACAACAGCTGGCGGGAAAAGAACAAGAACTCACCAAGATCAAGGACAACCTTCAACACGTCACTCAAAAGTTCGAGGAACTAACCCCGCAACTCTCGGCTCGCACCGAAGAACTGGCACGGACGAAACAATCGCTCGCGGACCTCGAACGCAAATTAGCCAAGCAAGACGATACCGCTCGTGCACCAGAAGCCAACTCTGGCGACAATAGCGCGCCTGCTGATCTACCACCCGACCCCAATCTATCCGTGACAAACCTGCTCCCACACAAACCCACTCGCACGGAAAGCCCCGAACCTCCCAAGAGCGACCTCATCAAGGTCGGCGAAACGCTGTCCAATACACTCGGGGAGCAAATCAAGAAAGGAAGTGTGGCTTTGGAGCAGCGGGAAAACACGCTCACACTCACGTTAGCCAGTGGGGGATTGTTTGCCCCCGGTGAGGCCATTATCACCCAGGAAGGCACCGCGTTACTTGAGCAGATCGGAACGATCGTACAAAAGTTCAGCTACCAGAGCATTGAGGTGGCCGGCCATACAGATAATATCCCGGTTAGAAACGACCCGCGAAGAACCTTTCAAGATAATGCTGAACTCTCTCGGGCACGCGCCGAACATGCCAGTCAGGCATTGATCAACGGCGGGGTCGAGGTCGATCGAGTCAAGGCCGTTGGATACGCCGATACGAGACCCGTCGCAAGCAATGAAACCAATAAAGGCCGCAGCAAGAACCGCCGAGTAGAGATCGTGATTTTCTCATCCCCGTCGGTCGGGCCCTCGGCCCAGATAAAATCACAGAGCGGCAAGCAACCAGGCCAGCCGATTTCGCTAACCTCTCCTCGTCGGCCTTGAATTCCTGAACATACCGGCATTGCCGAGCTACAATTCCAAAGCGGACCAGCCCCGAAATATCCTCGGTGTCGTTGCCCCCCGAGGCTCGACTGTTCGATCAATTGTAGCCACCCTCAAAGGCGATCTTGGTAATCCACTCAGAGGAGAGTACCGAGCACTGACAAATCCTTTGACCGATCCCTCAGTGTGGTTGGTGACGGCACCGATTCACTCCTGTTGTGGCCAGCGACCAACCCCCTGACTTCTACCGAATCATAAATCACGACAATCTCATCGCTTCTCCCTATTTCACCTGAGCAGACCATGTTGTTTCGATGGAGTGCCTGTTTTTATGGCAACCTCTTCCCCTTCTGCGCAGAGATCAAGGCAGCGAGCGATGGTGCAGAATTCCAAGAATACCTGCCCGTGCGGGTGTGCACTCATCGTGCACCGGCACACAGGTCTCCGTGCGATCAACAATCACGCTGGTCAACATTGAGAGGCACCGTTAGAACTTACTTTATTTTGTCTGCGCTTAGCATGTGGTAGGCATCGGCCTGCTTCTTGCTCAAACCATTGATGTGAGAAAAGATTGTGCTCCTTCAGTGAGCATTTGGATCCTTGGAGGATAGTGCCATGGACGGTACGTCAGTTGTGACTTCAGCCGGATCACATTCGGTGACCGAGAACAAGACTTATACCGAATCACTCCGAACAATGACTGCGATCGAGTCTGCTGCCTTTCAGGCTCAATATGTCGGCCGCGATATCGCAGCCGGAATGATTACGGGTGTGATGGCCATCCCGCTGTCGGTCGGTATCGCCATGATGTCCGATTATCCCATTAAGGTAGGGCTTGCTACCGTGGCGTTTGCCTGCTTGATCGGTTGGGTGAATGCCTGGATCAGACCGGGGAACTTTATCGGCTGCCCTGGAATTGCTGCGGGATTGGCGCCGGTATTGGCAATAGGCGTCGCGACCTTCGGCATGGAGAATATGTCCTTCGTGATCTTTCTGACGGCCGTCATGCAAGCCATCATCTGGAAGTGTGATTGGCAGCGCTACATTTTGCTGGCCGTGCCGGCCTACCTTGTTGAAGGGTTGTTGGCCGGCATCGGCTTAAAAATCGCCATGAAGTTTCTGGACTTTACGTATGAGATTCCCGCCGAATTAGCCGCCTCAGATCTGTTCTTCAACGGTGCCCGTGTTCAAATGGTGTTCATTTCCCTGGCTGGACTTGGGCTGTTTGTGTATCTCTTCGCAAAATTTCGATACGTACAACCGGCCGTTCCCTATTTCGTCATCATCGCAGCGGGCGTCATCCTGGCCCAATTTGTTCACGTACCCATGTTGCATGTAGAGGATGTGCCGCTCTCACTGGCGCTTCCCATTCCTCATTTCGACGGTGCGCTCACATGGATCCATGTGTTTGGATTTGCCGCTATGCTCGCGGTAATCGACGTGATTGAGCAGGTCATGAGTAACGCCGCAATCCAGAAAATCGACCCCCTCAAGCGGACGTGCAACAGCAATAACAGCTTGCTCGCAATTTGGATCGCCAACATCGGGTCAAGCTTCTTTGGCGGCATGACCAATCTGGATGGCCTGGCGAAGAGCACCACCAACCGACTGGCGGGCGCCTATACGAAGTTCTCCGTCTTGATCATCGGATGCGTAGTGACCTTCTTTGTCCTCAACCCCCAATACCTGGAACTGCTGCCCAAGTTTGCCGTGGCCATCGTCATGATGTTCACCGGCTGGAAGATGATTGCCGGGCTGATGCACGTGACCCACCACGGCCCTTACGCCATGGTCCTCGCCTTCCTGACCGGAGCCCTCGTGTATCAGGTGGGAATATTCGAAGGTCTGCTTGTGGCGATGGCCGTCCACGGCGTTGTCCACTACCTCGTGGATTCCCAGACCAACAAGCGGCCGGCGAAGGCTATTGTCGGTGACTATTTTGCGAATCTCAGGAAGATTAGCAGCGAGTACTGACTCGTCTCGCCGAGACCGGCTTCATCTGTCCTCGGAGAGCATCATTTTCTCAATGACGCAATGGAATCTCGACGGTCTTCAGGGAAAGCCGTTATACTGTTCCCTTGCTGGAATGAGTCTTGAGAACCTGTCCGTAGATCATCGTTGTCGAGTTCCTCTATGGCCTCCGCCAAACACCCTCGTTCCAAGCCACCGGTCCCGGCCCAATCGGAAGTGGCCGCTGCAGAAGTCCTCGCCTGGCTAAGCGACTGCATCGAAAGCGGCCTATGTTTTGTGTCCAAAGGCCTCCTGATCTTCGAAAACGCCCAATTCGGAGAACTGAGCGAAGCGGTATCCGGTAGCAACCCTCACGACCCAGCTCAGAGTGCCCAAGACAGAGGGGATTGGCTCCGCACCAGATTATTCGCCGATGCCAAGGCCTGGAATGCCCAACCGCTTGGTGCCCGCCGGACGGAAACCTACCGGCTCACCGATCAGCATGGGCACCCGCTGATCTACGAATGCCGCCTCAACGTCGTGCCCTATCACGGCGCCACGGGAGTCCTGCTTGTGCTGCAGGACGTCACCGAACGCGTGATGCTCGCACAGGAAGCCTCCCAGGTCGCGAGGTTTCAATCCGTTCTCGCCCGGATCGGCACGCTGGCCGTCAGTGATGCGCCCGCACAAGAATTGATGCGTGAAGCCGTGCAACATACCGCAGAAGCTCTGGATGTCGAACTCTGCAAAATTCTCGTGCAACGGGAAGCGGACGATCACTTGGCTGTAGTCGCAGGCATCGGCCTTGAGCCGGAGCTCATAGGCAAACTTACGATTGAAGGTGGAACCCATTCGCAGGCAGGCTACGCGATCCGCGAACGACTCCCCGTCGTGGTGCGAGACTTGCGCAAGGAGACCCGTTTCACACCGTCGAAACTCCTGACTGAACACGGAGGCATCGCGGGCATGTGCGTGCCGATGCTTGTGGAAGATCGGGTATACGGCGCTATGACGGCCCATTCCAAGTCAATTCGCGACTTCACGGTCAAGGAGCTCGAGTTTCTCTGTACGGTCGCCAACACGGTTGCGACGGTGCTGGAACGACGCCGGCGTGCCGACATGCAGCGAGATCTCTACCATCGGTTATTCATGTCTGCGCAAGATGGAATCATGCTGACCGATACCGAAGGCCGTATCCTTGAATGGAACCCAGCCTTGGAACGGATGACGGGTTGGAGTCGCGACGAAGCACTCGGGCAACGACCGTCCATCTTGAGGTCCGGCAAACTTTCACCGGAATTTTACGAACGACTCTGGCAAGCGATCCGCTCCGGACTAGCCTTTGTGGATCGGTTCGTCAATCGGCGAAAGGACGGGTCAGAATTTTTGGTGTGGGAAAGCGTCAGCCCCGTCAAGGATCGGGACGGAACGACGCAATTCTATTTGGCGATTCTCACAGACCTCAGCGAACGAGAACAGATGTTGGAGGCGTTACGCCATGCCGAACAGGTCAAGTTGGTGGGACAACTGGCGGGGGGCATCTTGCACGAGGTCCGCAATCCGTTGATCGGGCTGGGAAGTCTCGCGACGCACCTCGCAGAACAGGAACAATTGCCTCGCGGCGCCAGAGACCGTTGCGCGCTGATTGCGCGTGAGGCAGCTCGCATCGACGAACTACTGGAATCGCATCTAGGTCAGCTACGGCCTCGACAGTTTGATCTCCAGCCCTGCAACCTCTCATCTCTCATCGATGACATGTTGACGCTGCTGAGACCAAATCTGCGAAAACAGCGGATTGTCGTCGAGAAACGCATCGCAGAGGTTCCTTTAGTGGAAGGCTCCCGTGCCCACTTGCAGCAAGCCTTTCTCAATATCTCGATGAATGCGATCGATGCGATGCCGAATGGGGGGACGTTGACGATCACGGCGGCCCTCGTGGAAAAACACGGTCCGGGCATTTCGGTCACCTTCTCTGATACGGGGAAAGGCATCGAGCCAGAAGATC
>CAZAKX010000084.1:0-13466 GCA_964485915.1 uncultured Nitrospira sp.
CTGAAAAGAAACCTATGAAAAAGATTCGGTCTTTGTTTGTGCAAGATGATGCGTTTTGTTATACTTTGCGACATATTAGAAGGAGATCCCTTGATAGGGGAGGGGCCAACCTCGACGTCGCCGGCATCACAGGTCTATCCGAAGGCCCATGTCCTGAATCGATTCATCGCGAAGCTGATCGATCTGTTCATCGTGGTCGCCGCAGGCGAAATTGCTCCTCCGGTCGGTTTTCTTTCCGGTCTGGCCTACATCTTGATTGCTGATGGGTTTGCGGGTGGGAAAAGTATCGGCAAACGGTTGGTGGGCCTGCAAACCATGCGATTGGATGGTCGAGACACAGTCGGCTTCCGCGAATCCATCATTCGGAATCTGCCGTTGGGTGGAGCACAGATCGCATATGCTGTCCCATACATCGGATGGCTCGTGTCTCTGGCCATTTTAGCGTTCGAGAGTTTTTTGATCATTGGGAATGAGCAGGGTCGTCGGTTGGGCGACGAAGTGGCCAGGACCCAAGTATTGGATGCCGGGCAACTCGCCGTTCCGGACTAAGTAAGGCATTCGCCAAGCACACCGGTTGGACAGCAGTTCGTCCGGCCAAGATGAAGGGAGAGACGCCGTGGGGTTCCCGGGAGATGTGTTCGGTTGGTTCTCCGACGACCTAGCCATTGATTTAGGCACCGCGACAACCCTCGTGTACGTCCACGGGAAGGGTATCGTGCTCAACGAACCCTCTGTCGTCGCGGTCGAAAAGAAAAGCGAGAAGGTGCTTGCGGTCGGAGCCGATGCCAAGAAAATGCTCGGACGGACGCCAGGGAATATCGTCGCGGTTCGGCCGATGAAGGAGGGCGTGATCGCCGACTTCGAAATGGCCGAGCAGATGCTGAAACATTTCATCCGTAAAGCGCACAACCGAAGCGCGTTTGTCCGCCCGCGCATCATCATCGGTGTGCCGTCCCGCATTACACAGGTAGAGCAACGAGCAGTTCGCGATTCCGCTGAGTTGGCCGGGGCCAGAGAAGTCTATTTGATCGAAGAGCCCGTCGCGGCGGCGATCGGGTCTGGACTGCCGATCACGGAGCCGTCGGGCAACATGGTGGTCGATGTCGGGGGGGGCACGACAGATATCGCCGTCATTTCACTGGGCGGGATCGTGTACAGCGAATCCGTGAAGGTCGCCGGTGATCGCATGGACGAAGCGATCATGAATTACATCAAGAAGAAATACAACTTATTGATCGGCGAGCATATGGCGGAGCGAATTAAGTTTGAGATCGGCTCCGCGTATCCCTTTGAAGAGCGGAAAACCATGATGATCAAGGGGCGCGATTTGATCTCGGGTATCCCGAGGACCCTGGTTATCGACGATGCCGAAATTCGTGAAGCGCTGCAGGAACCTATTGGGACGATCGTGAATGCCATCAAGATCGCACTGGAAAACACCCCGCCCGAATTGGCAGGGGATATTATCGATCGCGGGATCGTCTTGACGGGAGGCGGCTCGCTCCTCAAGGGGATGGACACGCGATTCCGCGAAGAAACGAACTTGCCGATCATTACGGTGGACGATCCGCTCACCTCCGTGGTGTTGGGAGTGGGCAAGATATTGGACGAGCTGGATCTCCTTCGGAAAGTATCGGTCATGTCG
Source organism: uncultured Nitrospira sp. (assembly GCA_964485915.1). Taxonomy (GTDB): domain Bacteria; phylum Nitrospirota; class Nitrospiria; order Nitrospirales; family Nitrospiraceae; genus Nitrospira_D. Next base: position 1,646 of record CAZAKX010000084.1, read on the forward strand.
CAAGCGAACAACCTTCGGTAAGATGCCATCCCTCATGCGGATGGCCAATTTCCGCCTCTCCTACAGCGCCCGGCGTGTAGCCCTTGCGCTCGCTGTCATTCTTGTCCTCGGTTTCCTCCTGTTGCCGGGCCAACTCCAAACGGTGTTCCAAGCGGTCGGAAGTCCGTTCGGGTGGATCATCAGCTGGCCTCTCCAAGCCGTCGCCGGCATCCATGATCGGATTGCCGGCGTGTGGGGACAGTACGTGGCGCTCCAGGGGGTTGAAGAAAACAACAGGCAGTTGAGAAGAGAGATGGACCTTCTCCAGGAACAAAACGCACAGCTACGAGAGTCGGCGGCGGCGACGGAACGACTCGCGGCCTTATTGGAATTCAAGAAACAAGCACTGCCGACTCTCGTTGCCGCTCAAGTGATCGGCCGCGATACCGGCAATTGGTACAAGACGATCATCCTGAACAAGGGGACATCAGATGGGTTGCAGTCGGACCAAGGCGTGATTACTCCAGCCGGAGTCGTTGGTCGGATTGTGAAAACGACGTCTTCCACCGCTGTGGTGCTGCTCCTGACGGACCCCAACAATGCAATCGCCGGGTTGATCCAGCGGACAAGAGACGAGGGCATTATTGAAGGGACCACGCACGGCGTGGCGAGGCTCAAGTACATTCCGTTGTTGTCCACTGCAAAGCCCGGTGATCGTGTTGTCACGTCCGGCTTGGTCGGAGGCTTTCCTCGTGGGCTGGCGATCGGCACGATCACACGAATTGATAAGGAGGATGAAGCGCTGTTCCAATCCGCAGAAATTTCTCCTGAAGTTGATCCAAACCGCGTGGAGGAAGTACTGGTCATCCTCCCGTCCTCATTTCCCACAGAGGGAGAGCGGCTTGGAGCGCCGAAACCGAAGTCGAAGTCATGAAAACGCTGAGCTACATCGCTCTCATTGCCGGGATTGTTTCGATTCAGTCCGTGCTGTTACCCCACTTCAATGTATGGGGAGCGAAGCCGGATCTCGGTTTTGTGGCGGTATGCCTCATCGGACTGTTTGGAGGAGAGCTCGAGGGATTACTGGTTGGTCTGGCGGTGGGCTGGGCGATGAGTCTATTTTCCGCCCAAGATGTGCTGTCAGCGGCCATCATCAAGGGGGCCGTAGGGTTTATCGCGGGGCTCGCCGGTCGACAAGTTGCCTATCTGAGCCCCCTGGTACTGGTGTTGGGGCTACTCGCCATCTCTTGTCTGATTGGGCTTATCACGCCCTTCGCGTTAAAGCTCAGTGCGCAACAAAATTTGTGGTGGGCTCTTTGGACCATTGTGCTGCCTCAAGCCGCGCTTGATGCGATCATCGGCGGAGCCGTCTACTGGCTGATCAGCCGTCATTTTCGTCTTGAGCAGTGGGTCTCCGAATATCGGCTATAGACATGGTATCGACGAATTATCCTGAGACAGAGTTCGGCGACCTTCATCGTAGGCTTGTGGGGCTGCGTGTGGGGCTATTGTTAGTAGTCGGGCTATTGGGCCTTCGCCTCTGGCATCTGCAAATTCTTGAGGGGCCGTACTATCGAGATTTATCGGAAAACAATCGCACCAGGCAGGTCTTGCTTGAGCCGGCTCGTGGCCTGATCTATGACCGGAATGGCATCCTTCTCGCCAATAATGTGCCGAGCTTCAGTCTCTATGTGACGCTGGAAGACGTCAAAGATCGCGAGGCCTTGATTCACCAGCTTACTGAACTGCTGGGCTTGGACCCCGCTGTCGTGAGAAAAAAAATGGAGACCAAGGGCAGCAAGCTGCTTCCACGAAAAATCAAAGACCGGATGACTCTGCGCGATGCCACACTCATTGAATCTCGTCGGCTTGACATGCCCGGCGTCATGGTTCAGGTCGAGTCGCAGCGTAACTATCCAGGCGGTCTGATTGCAGCGCACATTCTGGGGTATGTGGGAGAAGTTTCAGCGGATCAACTTGAGAAACCAGAATTTGTCGATCTCCACCAAGGCAGCATTGTGGGGCAATATGGGATTGAAAAATCCTTTGATCGACATATGCGAGGCATAGCCGGCCAAAAGAATGTGGAAGTCGACGCAGTGGGTCACGTCAAGAAAGCTGCGGTGGTTGAGAAGCCGGAGGCTGGAAACGACCTCTATCTCACGATCGATGTGCGGCTTCAGAAGCTCGCTGAAGATTTGCTGGGTGAAGAGCAAGGCGCCATCGTCGCACTCGATCCGACCAACGGTGACATCCTTGCCATGGCCAGTCGGCCTGCCTTCGATCCTAATATTTTATCGCGAGAACTCACTGCAAAACAATGGGTTGAAATCGTGCAGGACGAAGGGCGTCCACTGAATAACCGTGCGTCACAAGGGCAGTATCCCCCTGGTTCGACCTTTAAGATCCCGATGGCTGTCGCTGCCCTGGAAACGAAGACCATGTCGCCGTCCAGTACCGTTCATTGTACCGGTGGATATCAGTTCGGCAAGCGACTCTATCGGGACTGGAAGGTCGGCGGGCACGGATATGTCGATCTACACGAGGCCCTAGTCCATTCCTGCGACGTATACTTTTATTCAGTCGGTCAGCGTATGGGTATCGATGTGATAGCGGAATTTGGAAAGGACTTTGGGCTTGGACGGGCAACAGGTGTGGAGTTACCGTCGGAACGATCCGGGATCATGCCGTCCACCGCCTGGAAGCAGAAGGTCAAACGCGAATCTTGGCTGCCGGGTGAGACCATTTCGGCGGCCATCGGACAGGGCTTTGTGACGGTGACACCGTTACAGATGGCCAACATGATGGCCACCGTCGCCAACGATGGGGTCAATTATCGTCCTCGTCTGGTGCGCGCAGTCATGGATCGAGCGACGGGGAACCTCCAAGAATTACCGGCCGTGCCTCGCGGGAAAATCAATGCGAAGCCGGAGACGTTCCGTATCATCAAGGATGCCCTGGCTGACGTTGTCACGAAGGGAACCGCGACACGAGCGAAGTCCTCCATGGTGACGATCGGTGGAAAGACGGGGACGGCGCAGGTGGCTGCACTCCGACAGGGGCCTGAGGAAAATATTCCCAAGAAGTTTCGTGATCACGCGTGGTTCGTCGCCTTCGCACCGGTGCAATCGCCTCAAATCGCTGTGGTGGTGTTGGCTGAGCATATGGGACATGGTGGAGCCGCGGCGGCGCCGCTCGCGAAAGAAGTGATTGAAACGTACATAAAATTGACCTCACAGGCTCCTGTCGTCACATCGGAATTATCCGGTAGGAATCGGTCTGATGGGGAGCCTTTTAAAGAGTCATGATTGATCGATTGACTGAGCATCGTGGTCTTGACGGCTTCGATATGCGCTATGGGAGCCTGATTCTCGCTATTCTGGCGATCGGAGTGTTGTCTATCTACAGCGTGACGCAGGGGCAGCACAATGGGCTCACCCCGTATTATCTCAAACAGCTGATGTGGATCGGATTGGGTGCGGCGGCCTTCATTATCATGTGGGCGTCGGACTACCACCATCTTGCCAGGTTCGCGTATCCAGCGTACGCGTTTATTCTGTTGATGTTGATCTTTGTCCTTTTCGAAGGGCGAACGAGTAAAGGGGCACAACGATGGCTCGCGTTAGGCCCATTCAGTTTCCAACCTTCTGAGTTCGCCAAGCTTATTCTCATATTGGTCTTGGCACACTATTACTCAAAGGCCCCTCGTGTAGGATGGCTGCAGCGCGTCATTGTGCCGGGACTCTTGGTATTGCCTGGCCTTCTCCTCATCCTGAAGCAACCGGATCTGGGGAGCGGTTTGAGCTTTGTGGCGATCTACGCAGCCATGCTTCTCATGGTAGGAGTTCGCTCGCAAGCCATTGGATTTATTCTCTTGTTTGGGATCATGCTCTTCCCATTTGCCTGGGAGGGGGTCTGGGGGTCCTTGCATGATTATCAGCGACAGCGCATTATGGCGTTCGTCGACCCTGGCTATGACCCAGGCGGAAAGGGCTATCATGCCCTGCAATCAAGGATCGCCATCGGTTCTGGTCAGCTCTTGGGCAAAGGACTCCATGGCGGGACACAGAGCCAGCTCAAGTTTTTGCCGGAAGGACATACCGATTTCGTGTTTGCCGTCTTTGCGGAAGAATGGGGATTTCTGGGTGTCTTGATTCTGCTGGGGCTGTTTGTGGGATTAATTTGGCTCTCGTTGGAGATCGCGTCCAAAGCAAAAGATCAGCTGGGCGCGTTGCTGGCTGTCGGAATCGTGGCGATGCTCTGTTTCTGCGTGGTCGTCAATATTGGGATGACGGCTGGAATGTTTCCGATCGTCGGCATACCCTTGCCTTTGGTGAGTTACGGTGGAAGCGCTACGATCATGACCATGGCATCGTTAGGCTTACTGTTGAATGTCAAACGGAAGCGGCTGAGCTTATTTTATTGAATGAACACCGAGAAAAGCAGAGCTACAAGCATCTGCCTTTCGGAACACATAATCTATTGAAAGTCGAGAAAGGATGGGTGGAGTGAATTCCGGACCTGAGCATGGGCTCGCGTCCCTCGCTCTTCCGATCTCTCAGCGACTTTCAGATCAAAGGAGTCAGTATGGGAGTTGAAATTGCGATAACCGTCGCGCGCGAGGAAACTCGCGTGGCGGTCCTCGATGGAGGGGTGGTCACCGATTTGTTTGGAGACCGCGCCAAGCATAAGGATTTTGTTGGAAATATTTATAAGGGGCGAGTCGCCAAGGTGCTGCCGGGGATGCAGGCTGCATTCGTGGATATCGGTCTGGAAAAAGCGGCGTTCATGCATGTCTCTGATCTGTTGGAGGATGCAGAACCGGGCGATATGCTGGTTGAGGCGGAAGAAGACGAAAAAGATTCGGATATGCTCAGGCCCAAGCGTCAGAGCGCCAAGCCTATCGAGCAAATTCTGAGCGAGGGCCAGGAGCTGATGGTGCAGATTTCAAAGGGCCCGATCGGCACCAAGGGATCCCGAGTGACGACCTACGTCTCCCTGCCGGGACGCTACCTCGTCTTCATGCCGACCGTCGACCATATCGGAGTGTCGCGGCGCATTCCGCGCGATGAAGAACGGGCCAGGTTGAAGGAGATCATGCGCCGCGTTCGGCGCCAGGGCTGTGGCTATATCGTCCGGACAGTCAGCGAAGGCGTCAAAGAGGACGAACTGAAATCCGACGTCGATTTTCTGCACGTGCTTTGGCAGGACGTGTTGACGAAGCGGGAACAATTACCAGCTCCGGCGTTGCTACATTCTGATTTGAGCCTCAGCTTCCGGGTTGTGCGGGACTTATTCGGGAAAAAAGTTGATCGACTCTGGATCGATTCGCGGGAGGAATACGAGGCTATTCGGGGGTTTGTGCAGCGCTTTTCTCCCGAACAAACAACACGGATTCATTTCTACGACAAGGAAGAGCCGTTGTTCGACCATTTGGGAGTCGAACAGGAAATTGTGCGCGCCTTGAGCCGGAAAGTGTGGCTCAAGTCAGGTGGCTATCTGGTCATCGATCATACTGAGGCCATGACCGTGATCGACGTCAATACGGGACGCTTTGTGGGGAAGCGTGATCAAGAAGAGACCATCGTGCGCAATAACCTGGAGGCGGCGAAAGAAGTTGCGTATCAGCTCAAGCTGCGTGGAATCGGCGGCATTATCATCGTCGATTTTATCGACATGGAGCGTGAAAAGAATCGAGATCGTGTCTACCACGCGCTGGTGGATGCCATGGCGTCAGACAAGGCACGGACGAGGGTCTCCAGAATCTCGGATCTCGGCTTGATCGAGATTTCTCGCGAGCGTGTTCGGGAGGATCTCTTGCGCTCGCTGTCAGAGCCCTGCCGCTACTGTGAAGGTCGTGGATATACGAAGTCTCCGACTACCGTGGCGTACGAAATCTTTCGGGAGATCAGGCGGATTGAACCCACTTCAGATCAACAACGCATCGTTGTGGGAGCCCATCCGACGGTGGCGGAATTGCTGCAAGATGAAGAGCGAAATGGCATTGAGGTGCTGGAACGGGATTGTTCGGCAAAGATCATCGTCACTCCGGATAGTCAGTTACATCTTGAGCAATATGATCTGGTCGTTCTTTAGTATTGTGTCGCGCTCGCCGTCGTTTCTTGCCAGGAGAGTGATTGCCAGGGCTCTGCCCTCCGGCTGAGTTGAATCCCCAATCATTTCTGCGAGACCCAGATGGATACAGCATCATTGACTGCGTGGCTCACGCTCCAAGCCATTGACGGTGTCGGAGACCGCACGCTTGTTAAGCTGATTGAAGCGTTTGGTTCAGCTGAGACCACTCTTGCAGCGCCCGTGGATGAGTTAATTCGCGTCGGCTGCAGCCTGGAAATAGCTGAGTCTATCCGGCGAGGACCCGATGCGAATATCCGTCGGCAGATTGATCACCAAGTGAAGGTCGTTGAACGCCTCGACATCCGAACACTCACCGTGTTTGATCCATCCTATCCGTCTCGACTTAGGGCCATTCCTGATCCGCCGCCGTTGTTGTACATGAGCGGAACGTTTACTCCACAGGACGACGTGGCCATTGCGATTGTGGGGGGACGCCGGGCGACTGCTTCCGGCAGGGTGCTCACCGAGGAGATCGCCAAAGACCTCTCAGAGCGCGGTGTTACCATCGTCAGTGGCTTAGCACGAGGCATTGATGCGGCGGCGCATCGAGGAGCGGTAGCCGGAAAAGGACGTACGATTGCCGTGCTGGGGTGTGGCATCGACCGAACCTACCCTTCAGAACATCAGGCACTACGTCGGAGCATCGAGTCGCATGGGGTCGTCATCTCCGAGTTGACAATCGGTGCCGCACCGCACAGTCATCATTTTCCACGAAGGAATCGAATCATTAGTGGGCTGTCGTTGGGTGTGCTGGTGAGCGAAGCCGCCACCAACAGCGGCTCGCTCATTACGGCAAAGCTTGCGTTGGAACAAGGTCGCGAGGTGTTCGCCCTACCAGGGTCCATCAAGGAGGAGGGGTGTCGAGGATCGAATCGCTTGATCAAGGAGGGAGCGAAGCTTATCGAGGGAGCGCAAGATATTCTCGATGAAATTCTTCCGCAACTCGACGCGCGTCAACGGGCGATGATGCAACTTGAGGCACTACCACTCAAAGCGCAGGCCACACTCAGGCAGGAGGATCTGTTAGTGTACGAGGCGCTGTCTTATGAGGCGCGATCAATTGATGCCATCATTGAGCAAACGAGGTTGAGCGCCGCGCAAGTATCGGCGACGCTGCTGTCGTTGGAATTGAGCGGACGGATTCGTCAGTTGCCGGGGCAACAATACATTCGTCTGTAGTCGGATGCTCACCGCCCTGCACGAGCGTCATGATCAGGTCGCGGTGAGGAAGGGCCACACCACTGATGAAATGGGCGAGCGGATTCATCTGTTGTGTATGCCTGTATGGTTCCTCATCTCTTGACGATTGTTGCCGACTGCCATTCTAGTTGCACGAATCCCCAAGATTTGATACGGATGGTAGACTTCTTCAGAGATAGCCGGAGTACTCATGGGAAAATCGTTAATCATCGTTGAGTCGCCGACGAAGGCGAGAACTATCACCAAGTATCTGGGCCGTGGCTATACTGTGATGGCGTCGGTGGGTCATATCAAAGATTTACCGACGAGTAAGTTAGGGGTCGATCTCGAAAACGATTTCGAACCGCAGTACGTCACGATCAAAGGGAAGTCGAAAGTTTTGGCTGAGATCAAGAAGAAGGCCGAATCGGCCGACAAGATATTTCTGGCGCCGGACCCCGATCGTGAAGGCGAAGCGATTGCCTGGCATCTTGAGCAGGAGCTGCTCGGAAAATCAAAAAAGAAAAAGAAAGATAACAAGATTTTCCGGGTCTTGTTCAACGAGATCACCGAGTCCGCAATCAAGCGGGCGTTACAATCGCCCGGCGAGATCGACATGAAGTTGGTCAATGCCCAGCAGGCCCGCCGGATCTTGGACCGCATCGTCGGCTACCAAGGGAGTCAGTTGCTCTGGAACAAGGTTCGTCGGGGCCTCAGCATGGGGCGTGTGCAATCGGTTGCCATGCGGCTAATTTGCGAACGAGAAGCGGAACGCGAAGCGTTTCGGGCTGAAGAGTACTGGTCGATTACCGCGCTGCTAGCTGGGGCCAATCCGCCGTCGTTTGAAGCCAAGCTCCACAGCATCAACGGCGAGGATGCGTCGATTGAGAATGGGGAGCAGGCGAGTCGAGTCGTCGCCGATATTCAGGGAAAGACGTTCGTCGTCCAGTCTATTGAGCGCCGTGAGAAAAAACGGAACCCCGTCGCTCCGTTCATCACCAGTCGCCTGCAGCAGGAAGCCGCACGAAAACTGCATTTTTCGCCGAAGAAAACCATGACACTCGCGCAGCAACTTTACGAAGGGATCGAAATCGGCGCCGAAGGGGCGACCGGTCTGATCACCTATATGAGAACCGATTCGCCCCGTATTTCGAACGAGGCGATGACCGATGCGCGCGAGGTGATTCAGTCACGATTCGGAGCGAATTATCTCCCTGGGACACCGAATGTCTACAAGACGTCAAAGGCCGCGCAGGAGGCCCATGAAGCGATTCGGCCGACTTCGGCAGCGCGCGACCCGGAATCGATTCGTCAATACTTGGATCATGATCAATACAATCTCTATAAGCTGATTTGGAATCGCTTCATTGCCTCTCAAATGGTGCCGGCCATTTTGGACGTGACCCGGATCGATTCAGCACCGGTTGGGACGAAGGAGCGCTATCTTTTCCGCTCGACAGGAACCGTCGTGAAGTTCCCTGGCCATACGATTGTGTATATGGAAGGCGTTGATAAGGAGTTGCCATCGCAGAAGCCCAAGGCCGACCAGGAAGCGGATGACGACGAGCGTCAGCTGCCGACATTAGCTGAAGGCGAACAACTACGGTTGATCGAGCAGGAAGGGCAAACGGTTCCTGGGATGTTGTCCAAACAACATTTCACGCAGCCTCCACCGCGATACAACGAAGCGCTCTTGATCAAAGAGCTGGAGGAGAAGGGTATTGGACGGCCTTCAACCTACGCCGCGATCATCTCCACGATCCAGGATCGGAAGTATGTCGAAAAGACCGAAGGGCGATTGGTTCCGACTGAAACGGGGAAAACCGTCAACGATTTCTTGTTGAAAGGATTCCCTGAGCTCATCAACGTGGATTTCACCTCGCAGCTCGAAGAGCAGCTGGATGAGGTGGAAGAGGGGAATAAGCAGTGGGTCGCGGCGGTGCGTGACTTCTATACGCCGTTCACCAGAGAAATGGAGCGAGCGAAGACGATCCCCGGTCCAAAAGATACCGTCGAACCACCGACCGACATTCCCTGCGAGAAGTGCGGCCGGATGTTGGAGATCAAGTGGGGACGAAACGGAAAATTTCTGGCCTGCCCCGCATACAAAGATGATCCTCCCTGCAAGAATACCCAGAACTTCGAAAAACTGCCGGATGGGACGATCAAAATCGTGCCCAAAGAGGAAATTACCACCGATCAGGTTTGTGATAAATGCAGCAGTCCCATGGTGGTGAAAACCGGTCGCTTCGGTAAGTTTATTGCCTGTTCCGCCTACCCACAGTGTAAGACCACTAAGCCGCTGGCCCTGGGTGTGAAGTGCCCGCAGCCTGACTGTGGTGGCGACCTCGTGCAGAAACGGACCAAGAAGGGGCGTTCGTTCTTTGCCTGCAGCAACTATCCCAAATGTGAGTACGCGCTGTGGGATCGTCCCGTTCCGAAGGCCTGTCCGACGTGCCAGGCTCCGTTCCTCGTCGAGAAGGTCAGCAAGCAAGACGGCCGGAGTGTGCAATGTCGCAATGAAGAGTGCGGCTACCGTGAAGCGGGGTGACGACTTCCCGTTTCTTCTATTCTCTTCCTGTCTGTTTATCAAGAACCTCTGTTCAGCCCTGCGTGAACTACGAGACTGATACAACCGTCTTTCGGCACAGGCACATGTGTATACTACCATGCTGTCCCGCTTCATTGAGCCACCAAGCTCGTCAAGGCACAGATGAGACTCAGTACGCGCATGAGCTGGATATATGCAACGGTGCTAGTCTCCACGGGTTTGGCTTGGTTGCCACCGGCTGCGGCAGAAGAGACATCGTCGACGTGGATTGGAAGACAGGCAGTCGGCGTGGTGGTCGGTGAAATGCTGCCAGTGAGATTGATGGATACACAGTCATCCAAGCTGAACGGAGTGGCCGTGCATCCATCGTGGCAGATTGCGTTGACCGACCCAATTGGCCATGAGTGGTGGAGTGGCTCAATCGCGCTCGGAGTTGAAGCGGCCCTCTTAGGGATAGCGGAACCGACCAGCGCATACGGTATCGGATTCACACCAAAACTGATCTATACGTTTACCTCGTTCGGTCGGCTGAAGCCCTATGCTGAAGGCGGCGGCGGTCCGCTCTGGACGAATTTCGACGGACGCATCCCCGAACAAGGATCAGATTTTAATTTTCTGGTCTGGGGAGGCGCAGGCGCGACGTATGATCTAACACCACAATGGTCGCTCAACGGCGGAGTCCGCTTCAGTCACATCTCCAACGCTGGAACAGGCAACCCGAACGGTGGGCTTAATTACCTGCTGCCGTTTGTGGGGATCTCTGCGAAGCTTTTCTGACAGGCTGTTGAAAAAGTCACTTGCTTTGTTTGTTCTCGCGTCGCTCAGAGATTCACCATACAGCAGGGAAAGAGCCTATTCTGACAGGCGAGGGGTGGGCAGGCTAAAAATAGCCTTTACCTCGTCTCGGCGCGACCGTTTGTCTGATAGGATGCGGCGGTGAACGACCATCCGCCTGCTTCAACCACACCGCGCGCAGCCGCGGTGCTCTTCATTCTCATCACCGTCCTGCTCGACATGTTGTCGTTCGGCATCATTATTCCGGTGTTGCCGAAACTCGTCGAGGAATTTTTCTCCGGCGATACGGCACAGGCGGCCGTGCTCTACGGGTTAATGGGGACCGCTTGGGCCTTCATGCAGTTCTTCTGCTCGCCGATCCAGGGTGCCCTGTCCGACCGATTCGGTCGTCGGCCGATCGTCCTGCTGTCCAACTTCGGATTGGGCCTTGATTACATTGTGATGGCGCTGGCGCCGAACGTCGCCTGGCTGGTGGCAGGTCGCGTCATCTCCGGGATGGCTTCCTCCAGCTTTAGCACCGCCGGCGCCTACATTGCCGACGTGACGCCGCCGGAACAGCGTGCGGCGGCATTCGGCAAGATCGGCATGGTCTTCGGTTTCGGCTTCATCTTCGGTCCTGCATTGGGCGGCTGGCTCGGCGCGATTGATCCAAGACTACCGTTTTGGGGCGCGGCCGCACTCAGCCTCATGAACGCCTGTTATGGCTTTTTCGTGCTCCCTGAATCTCTGCCGCCCGACAAACGAACCCCCTTTGTCTGGGCGCGGGCCAATCCGGTCGGCTCACTCGTGCTGCTGCGCTCGCACCATGAACTCTTCGGCCTCGCGACCGTTGCGTTCTTCGGATATCTCGCCCATGCCGTATTGCCGAGCGTGTCGGTCCTATACATGGGTCATCGCTATGGGTGGGGCCCGGCCGCGGTCGGGCTGATGATGGCGGGCGTCGGTGTGGCCGCGATGATTGTGCAAGGCGGACTGATCGGTCCGATCACCAATCGGCTCGGCGAACGGAGGACAGTGCTGATGGGGTTGCTCTGCGGATCGGTCGGCTTTTTCGTCTATGGTCTCGCGCCGGAAGGTTGGATCTTCTGCCTCGGCATTCCCGTGATGGCCTTTTGGGGACTTGTCGGCCCCGCGAACCAATCACTTATGACACGCCGCGTCAGCAGTGCAGAGCAGGGCCAG
>CAZAKX010000085.1:0-13405 GCA_964485915.1 uncultured Nitrospira sp.
CCATCCAATCCATCGTGGCGGCACCCTCATGAACTTCGCCCAATTTATGGGTCATACCGGTGTAGTAGAGAATTCGCTCGGTGGTTGTAGTCTTCCCCGCATCAATGTGAGCCATGATGCCGATGTTTCTCGTATGCTCTAATGATGTTTGACGAGCCACTTCAATCCTCTAAAAACACTTGTGCTGCAGATCAAGCCGCATCACGCTGCTGCGATGTAGGAGCACTTCGGTCTGCGGATCGCAGCACGGCTCGACTGCAGCACAGAATGACGCTACCAGCGATAATGAGCGAATGCTTTATTCGCCTCTGCCATCCGATGTACGTCTTCCCGTTTCTTGACCGCAGCTCCGGTATTATTCGATGCATCCATCAACTCGGCTGCGAGCTTTTCGCGCATGCTTTTACCACCGCGCGTACGCGCATACTGCGACAACCAACGGAGCGCTAAGGAAACTCGACGTGCCGGCCTGATTTCAACCGGAACCTGATAAGACGCTCCGCCAACTCGACGAGACTTGACCTCAACAATCGGCTTGACGTTGTCCACCGCAGCCTTGAATACTTTTAATGGGTCGCCTCCAGTTTTTTCCTGGATGACGTCGAATGCCCCATAGCATATCCGTTCGGTAGTACTCTTTTTCCCGTTACTCATCAGCGTATTAATGAACTTCCCGACGAGCTTGTCGCGATAACGTACATCGGGAAGCACTTCTCGTTGACCTAAAAATCTACTGCGTGGCATAGTATCCTATTAAATAAATCCTTGTTAGAATCGTACAAGCGGTCAGGACTACTTAGGCCGCTTCGCTCCGTACTTGGAGCGACTTTGCTTTCGGTCAGCGACGCCCACTGCGTCCAGGGCTCCGCGAACTAAGTGGTAGCGCACACCAGGAAGGTCTTTGACTCGGCCTCCACGCACGAGGACAATCGAGTGCTCCTGGAGATTATGCCCCACTCCAGGAATATAGGTTGTCACTTCCATGCCATTCGTGAGACGCACACGCGCAACTTTCCGCAACGCGGAATTTGGTTTTTTTGGAGTTGTCGTATAGACCCTTAGACAGACACCTCTCTTTTGCGGACAAGACTTCAGAGCGGGGCTCTTTGTTTTTGCCTTTATAAAGACTCGCCCTTTTCGAACCAGCTGATTAATCGTCGGCATCTGATTTAGACCCTCTTCAAAACCAAAAAGCAACTTCACTCAAGCCCAAAGCCGCAGGATTATAGTGATGAAGCACCGCGCTGTCAAGTAAAGAAGATTCCCTTTTCGTCATGATCGGGTAGTTTCTCCAGACGCTGCTGGGACCGTGGCATCTGACGATATCGAGGCCACAGAAGAACCTGCACCCACCGGCACGGATTCCACCTTTTCACTAATTACGAACGTGTCACGGTACTCCTCAAATCCAGACCCTGCCGGAATCAGTCGCCCCACAATGACATTTTCCTTCAAGCCCAACAGGTTGTCCTCACGCCCATTGATCGCTGCTTCCGTAAGAACTCTTGTCGTCTCCTGGAAGGACGCCGCCGAAATAAAGCTGTCGGTGGTCAAGGCAGCCTTCGTGATGCCCAGCAACACGGGTTTACCTAAAGCCGGGGTTCCACCTTTCTCCAGGACTCGTTCATTCTCTTTCTCAAACACACTCTTGCTAACTTGGCTGCCTGGTAAAAACTGCGTGTCGCCGGGGTCTTCGATACGGACCTTGCGCAACATTTGCCTCACGATGATTTCAATGTGTTTGTCATTAATCGAAACACCCTGCAATCGATACACGTCCTGCACTTCGTCCACGAGATACTTCTGCAATTCATTCGGTCCAAGCACATCGAGGATGTCATGAGGATTCGCCGATCCATCCATCAAGGGTTCCCCGGCGCGGACCCAGTCACCTTCATGCACATTGACGTGCTTACCTTTTGGAATAAAGTATTCCTTCACGTCGCCCATCTTATTGTCGACCAGGACTTTGCGTTGACCTTTCACGAATCCGCCATATGAGACTTCACCATCAATCTCGGTGATGACGGCCTGCTCTTTTGGTTTCCGAGCCTCGAAGAGTTCCACTACGCGCGGAAGACCACCGGTGATATCCTTAGTCTTCGTCGTTTCACGAGGTATCTTCGCCAACACATCTCCTGGGAACACCGTGGCGCCCTTCTCAACGAAGATATGGGCCCCAACCGGCAGCAAGTATCTCGCCACCGCATTCGATCCACCAGTAACCTTGGCCGTCTTCCCGCTTTCGTCTTTAATAGACACGCGAGGCCGAAGCGTCTGACCGGCATGCTCAATGATGACCTTGCGTGATAAACCGGTCACTTCATCGAACTCATCCTTCATCGTGACACCTTCGACGATGTCGCCATAGGCGACCTTCCCGCCGACCTCAGTCAGAATTGTCAGAGAATAGGGATCCCACTCAACTAACTTCTGACCCACCACCACCGGATCGCCGTCTTTGATTTTAATTTTAGCCCCATACACCACGGGGTACTTCTCACGTTCACGCCCGCTATCGTCGACAATCGCAATCTTGGTATTGCGATTCATCACAACCCACTCACCTTCTTTGTTTCGAACGGCGATTCCGGAGTTGTGAATATCGGCGTTTTTCTTGGCGTCGAAGCTCATGAATTTGATGCGCCCGGCATGCTTGGCCTCAACCACCGTCTGCTCCACAACCTTGCTGGCCGTACCGCCGATGTGAAACGTGCGCATCGTTAACTGGGTACCCGGCTCACCGATAGATTGCGCGGCAATGACGCCGACCGGCTCACCTTTTTCCACCAGACGCCCGCGCGCCAAATCACGGCCATAACAGGCACGGCACACACCACGCGGCGATTGACAGGTCAGCACGGACCGGATTTTCACACGGTCGACTCCAGCCTCCACGATCGACTTGGTCAACTCTTCATTGATCTCTTCGTTCCACGACACAATGATTTCACCGGTCACAGGGTCACGAATATCTTCTGCCGCCAAACGACCAAGAACACGCTCCTCCAGCGGTTGAATAATTTCACCGCCTTCGACCAGTGCACTGACGAGAATACCGTCACGCGTTCCGCAATCAAGCTCATTGATAATGACGTCTTGAGCGATATCGACTAACCGCCTCGTGAGGTATCCTGAATTGGCGGTTTTCAACGCTGTATCGGCAAGTCCCTTACGGGCACCGTGAGTGGAAATGAAATACTGCAACACCGTCAATCCCTCGCGGAAGTTGGCAGTGATCGGAGTTTCAATGATCTCACCGGACGGCTTGGCCATCAGTCCACGCATTCCACCCAACTGACGGATTTGCTGTGAGCTGCCTCGAGCACCGGAATCCGCCATCATAAAGATCGGGTTAAACGATTCCGCTTTCGCCGGATCGCCTCCCGCACCGAGCTCCTTCATCATCTCATTGGCAACTTGCTCAGTGACGTGCGCCCAAATGTCGATCACCTTGTTGTAGCGTTCTCCGTTGGTGATCAAGCCATCCGAATATTGCTTCTCGATCTCATTCACTTCACGCTGCGCTTTCCCGATAAAGTCTTCCTTCTTGCTCGGGATATGCATATTGTCGATACAGATCGACAAACCAGCCTTAGTGGCATTGGTAAAACCAATGTCCTTGATCTTATCGAGGAACTCAACGGTATCACGATGACCGGTCTGACGGTAGACGGAGTCAATGAGCTTTGTCATCTCCTTCTTGGTCATAAGCTTATTCGCGTTGGCGAAAGGCAAGCCCGGAGGAAGAATTTCAGACAACAACACGCGGCCGACGGTCGTCTGCACCATCGAGCCCGCGATGCGAACTTTGATTCTCGCATGCTCTTCCACTTCTCGCGCATCAAAGGCAATCCGAACCTCTTCGGGAGACCCAAATACCTTCCCCTCACCCTTGGCGCCCAATCGTTCTTTGGTCAACCAGTAGCAACCCAACACCATATCCTGCGACGGCACCGCAATCGGTTTCCCGTTAGCCGGTGACAGAATGTTATTGATCGACATCATCAGAACGCGTGCTTCAACCTGTGCCTCGACCGATAAGGGCACGTGCACCGCCATCTGATCTCCGTCAAAGTCGGCATTGAACGCGGCACAGACAAGCGGGTGCAATCGGATGGCTTTGCCTTCGACCAGCACTGGGTCAAAGGCTTGGATGCCCAACCGGTGAAGCGTCGGCGCACGATTCAGCAACACCGGATGCTCTCGAATCACTTCATCCAGGACATCCCAGACCTCCGGTCGCTCCTTTTCAACCAGCCGCTTCGCACTCTTAATGGTGGTAGCCGCTCCCCTTGCTTCCAGTTTGTGGAAGATGAACGGCTTGAACAGCTCCAGCGCCATTTTCTTGGGCAATCCACATTGATGGAGGCGCAGCTCCGGACCGACGACAATGACCGTACGGCCGGAGTAATCAACACGTTTCCCCAAGAGGTTCTGCCGGAACCGACCCTGTTTCCCTTTCAACATGTCGCTCAACGATTTCAGCGGACGCTTGTTGGGCCCACGGATGGCACGCCCACGACGACCGTTATCGAACAGCGCATCCACAGCCTCTTGCAGCATCCGCATCTCATTCCGGATGATGACGCCCGGAGCCTTCAACTCCATCAATCGCTTGAGACGATTGTTTCGATTAATCACACGGCGGTAGAGGTCATTCAAGTCAGATGTAGCAAACCGTCCGCCATCAAGCGGAACCAAGGGACGCAACTCCGGAGGAAGGACGGGAATCACATCCATAATCATCCATTCCGGCTTATTCCCGGACTTCCGGAATGCCTCCAACACTTTCAAGCGCTTGGCGTATTTCTTCTTCATCGCAGCCGAGGTCGATGCCTTGGCCTTGACTTGTAGGTCATCCCACAACGCATTAATATCGATCTTCCTCAGCAAATCACGAATGGCTTCAGCACCGATTCCGACTTTGAATCCGCTTGTTCCAAACTCCGAGATGAGCGTGCGGAGCTTGTCTTCCGGAACCAATTCCTTTTCCGAAAGGTCGGTTGAGCCTGGATCCACACACACGTAGCTTTCAAAGTAGAGAATTTTTTCCAATTGCTTGAGACTCATGTCGAGCAAGGTCCCAATCCGACTCGGGACGCCCTTCAAAAACCAAATATGCGCGACGGGAGCAGCCAGTTCGATATGCCCCATACGCTCGCGACGAACCTTCGATTGAATGACCTCGACACCACACTTATCGCAGACGATCCCACGATGCTTCATGCGCTTGTACTTGCCGCAATTGCACTCCCAATCTTTGGTGGGACCGAAAATCTTGGCACAGAACAGCCCATCTTTCTCCGGCTTGAATGAACGATAGTTGATCGTCTCCGGCTTCTTGACTTCGCCGTATGACCACGAGCGGATTTTCTCAGGCGATGCAATGCGAATGCGCATCGAATCGAACGACACAGAATCCCGCTGTTTCTCAAACAATGTATATACGCCTTCCAAGGTAATGACCTCCTCTGATGCCGGTTTTCCTCCGGCACACAAGCGGTTAGTCTTGCGATTTGACCAACTCTACATCGAGTCCCAGGCTCTGCAATTCCTTGACCAACACATTGAACGACTCAGGTAAGCCCGGCTCAAGGAATGGTTCGCCTTTGACAATCGCTTCATACATGCGTGATCGGCCCGGCACATCATCAGACTTGACGGTGAGAAACTCTTGTAGAGTCGACGCAGCACCGTAGGCTTGGAGCGCCCAGACTTCCATTTCCCCTAAACGCTGCCCCCCAAACTGAGCTTTGCCGCCTAGCGGCTGCTGGGTGACCAGAGAATATGGGCCGATGGATCGGGCGTGGATCTTGTCGTCCACCAGATGATGAAGCTTAAGGACATACATATACCCAACGGTGACCGGACTACTGAACGACTCACCCGTTTTACCGTCAATGAGCTGAGACTGGCCGCTCATCGGCAACTTCGCCTTCTTGAGCAGATCCTTGATCTCCTTCTCAGCCGCCCCATCGAACACCGGGCTCGCCACCTTGATGCCAAGTGCCTTCGCCGCCCACCCAAGGTGCGTCTCGAGGATTTGACCCACGTTCATACGGGACGGCACACCGAGTGGATTCAGAACGATCTCAACCGGAGTTCCATCTGGCAAATAGGGCATATCCTCTTCCGGCAAGACTCTCGATACGACACCCTTGTTCCCATGTCGACCGGCCATCTTGTCGCCGACTTGAATCTTGCGTTTCATCGCGATGTAGACTTTGACAAGCTTGATGACACCCGGTGGGAGCTCATCACCCCGCTTTAAACGGCCAACTTTCTCATCGTACAAGGTCTGGAGGATTTCAATCTGTTCCTTCGCCCTCCGCTCGACGTCTTCCAGCTCCTTTTGCTCATCAGGATCACTGAGAATAATGTAGCGCACGGTATCGTCAGGCAATCGACGGAGAATCTCCGCAGTCAACTTCCCCTTCTTTTTCAAGATGACGTCGCCGCTCTCCGGATCCATAAGATCGCGACCCACCACCTTGCCGAGCAACAACTTCCGTATCTTCTTCGTCTTTTCTTCATCGATGATCCGCAGCTCTTCGTGGTGATCCCGCTGCAACTTCATCTGGTCATCGGTCTCGATGCTTTTCGAGCGCTCGTCCTTATCCAAGCCTTTACGCGAAAAGATCTTCACATCAACCACGATACCCTCCACGCCAGGAGGGACGGTCAATGATGTATCCTTTACATCACCGGCCTTTTCACCGAAGATTGCACGGAGCAACTTTTCTTCAGGCGTCAGCTGGGTCTCACCTTTTGGAGTCACCTTTCCAACCAGAATATCACCGGGCTTCACCTCAGCTCCGACACGGATAATCCCACTCTCATCCAAATTCCGCAGCGCCTCTTCACCGACATTGGGAATATCCCGAGTGACATCCTCTTTGCCTAACTTGGTATCCCGAGCTTCCACTTCGAACTCCTCGATGTGAATCGAGGTAAACGCATCTTCGCGGACTAATTTTTCACTGAGCAGGATGGCATCCTCGAAGTTGTAGCCACCCCAGGGCATAAATGCTACGAGCACATTCTTACCCAATGCGAGCTCCCCATGATCAATAGCCGGTCCATCGCCAAGCACTTGCCCCTTCTTGACCGGTTGCCCGATCCCAACCACTGGAGTCTGCGTAATACAGGTATTTTGATTGGATCGTTGGAACTTGATCAGGTCGTACACGTCCAGCCCGGAATCTTTCCCCTTCTTACCGTCTTTCGAATCAGCCCGCACCACGATGCGAGTCGCGTCGACGCTCTCGACCACTCCGGCTCGGCGGGCTTGGATAACATATCCCGAGTCCCGGGCCACCACGGCTTCCATCCCGGTCCCGACCAACGGCGACTCGGAAGTCAGCAGTGGAACAGCCTGGCGCTGCATATTGGAACCCATCAACGCGCGGTTGGCATCGTCATGCTCCAAGAACGGCACGAGAGCGGTCGCCACACTCACGACTTGCTTGGGCGAGACATCCATATAGTCGATCCGATCCGGAGTCGCCATGACAAAGTCTCCACCATGGCGACACGAAACGGTTTCCGACACCAACCGCCCCGACCCATCTAGTTTTGAATTGGCCTGAGCGATGATGTACTTGTCACCCTCAATGGCGGAAAGAAATTCGATCTCGTCGCTCACTCGACCCTTCACGACCTTCCGGTATGGCGCCTCAATGAACCCGAACTGATTGATCCGGGCGTAGGTCGCCAGAGATGTAATCAATCCGATATTAGGGCCTTCCGGTGTTTCGATCGGACAAATTCGGCTGTAATGAGACGGATGCACATCTCGAACTTCAAACCCGGCCCGCTCCCTCGTGAGTCCGCCTGGACCCAGCGCTGACAGCCGCCGCTTATGCGTGATTTCAGCCAAAGGATTCGTTTGGTCCATAAATTGAGAAAGCTGACTACTGCTGAAGAACTCCTTCACGGCCGCAACGACCGGCTTGGCGTTGATAAGATCGTGCGGGAGTACGGTTTCCATATCGAGGAGATTCATGCGCTCCTTGATACTTCGCTCCATCCGAACCAACCCCAGCCGAAATTGATTCTCAAGCAATTCACCCACGGACCGGACACGACGATTACCCAAGTGGTCAATGTCGTCGATTTCGCCTTTTCCGATCTTGAGATTGACGATGTAGCGGATGACTTCCACGATATCCTGGGCCGTCAAGGTCCGCTGCTCGAGAGGCAGGTCCAATCCGAGTTTCTTATTGAGCTTCAGCCGGCCGACCGGCGACAAATCGTAGCGCTTGGAGTTCAAAAACAAATTATCGAACAACGCCCGGGCCGTGTCGACGGAAGGAGTTTCACCGGGCCGAAGACGACGATAGATTTCGACCATCGCTTCTTCCTTTGACCCGATTTTCTCCATCTCCAAGGTATCAAGGATCACCGGCGTCGCCGTGGCCATATCGAGGTAAATCACCTTGAATTCTTCAACATCGCTCTCGGCAATCTGCTCGACAATCTCCGCAGTCAACCGCTGATTCTTCTCCGCGAGCTTCTCTTTCTTCGAATCGACCAATTCCGTGAGAATGGCGCGCCCCACCAACTCAGCGGGAAGCATAGGAATTTCCTTCACTCCGGCCGCCTTTAGCTTGGCGATGACACCCTTGGTCAGCCTGGCACCTTCCCGCGCCAACGGTTCCTTGCTATTTTTATCCGTCACCTCAACCGTGCATCGAAGCCCATGGTGGATTTCCGGATCAAGCTTACGGAACATCTTCCCCTTGGACACTCGAATTTCTTCGACAGGGTAGTACATCTTGAGCAAGTCGTCGCTTGAGAATGCGAACGCTTTCAGCAAGATAGTAGCCGGCATTTTCCGACGGCGATCGATACGGACATAGAGAATGTCTCTGGCATCAAATTCGAAATCGAGCCACGACCCTCGATAGGGAATAATTCGCGCGGAGTACAACACCTTGCCGCTCGCATGAGTTCGACCTTTATCGTGCGTAAAGGAAGCGCCTGGCGATCGATGCAGCTGACTGACGACGACTCGTTCAGTCCCATTGACAATGAAGGTCCCCCGCTCGGTCATGAGCGGCAGCTCGCCGACATAGACCTCTTGCTCACGCACATCGAGCACTTTTTTGCGAGGACCTTTATCTTCCTTATCAAACACCACCAGGCGGACACGCAACTTGAGCGGAACCGCGAAGGTCATCCCCTGCTCGAGACATTCACGTTCGTCGTACTTCGGCGTGCCTAACGTGTAACTCGAAAACTCTAGCATGGCGGTATTGTTGTAGTCTGGAATGGGGAAGACACTGGCCAACGCCGCCTGCAATCCATGATCTTTTCGACGCTCAGGCTCCGCCTCAAGCTGTAAGAACTCTTCATAGGAACGCTTTTGAATCTCGATCAGATCTGGAATATCGATGTTCGTGCGGATGCGAGAATAATCTTTTCGCTCGACGAACTCCTGCAGAGTCGTTTCGGACATTCCTCCCCCTCCACTCTGGTTGGCGGTGAACAGCTGTCGCCGGTCGAAACAGGATGATACGGGGCAAGAAACACGCCCCCATCAACCAACGAATGACCTACGACTATGACGAATTCCTTGCCTACTTGACTTCGACCTTTGCACCGCTCTCTTCGAGCTTCTTCTTGATCGTGTCGGCCTCTTCCTTGGCCACGCCGGTCTTGATTGGCTTCGGCGCCCCCTCGACAAGATCCTTTGCTTCCTTGAGTCCAAGACTCGTCAGCTCTCGCACCACTTTAATGATTTGAATTTTCTTATCTGCGGGCGCAGATGCGAGCACGACATCAAACGCCGTCTTTTCCTCAGCGGGAGCTGCAGCTCCACCTCCTCCACCCGGCGCTGCAGCAATCGCAACCGGAGCTGCCGCCGTCACACCAAACCGAGTCTCCAAACCCTTCACCAGTTCGGCGAGATCCAGCACACTCATGCTTTCGATCGCCTTAATCAATTCCTCTTGTGACAATTTTCCCTCTGTAGCTGGCATGTCCCCTTCTCCTTTCCGTTTATCCTGAATGGCTGCAATGACTCGTACAAACTTCGACAAGACCGCGTTCAACGTATACACGACTCCGCGAATCGGCCCCTGCATGGCCGAAAGCAACATGGCAACAAGCACTTCTTTTTTCGGCAGTTTCGCAACGGCCGTCAATTCATCCGGCTGGAGAATCTTGCCCTCCAGCACGCCGGCCGTCATCCGAATCTTCTCTTCACGCTTTTCCGCGCCGATAAAATCTTTTAAAATCTTGGTCGGCAATACTGGGTCGTCATACCCAATGACAACACCGGTCGGACCTTTCAGATGCGTCTTGAGTCCGGCCAATACCGTCCCCTCTGCAGCACGAGCAGCCAGGGTATTTTTGATGATTCGATATTCAGCCTTGACTCCACGGAGTTGTTTGCGCAACTCCGTCACTTGATTGACTGGAAGACCGACGCATTCCGTCAAGATCGCTAGACGCGCGCGACCAAACTTTTCAGCCAATTCCGCGATTGCCGTAACCTTCTCTTCCTTCTTCATCGCTCTCCCTCTTCGAAAAATCGCCAACCGTCAATCGAGAGACATACACGTCGTCCGATTGTCACATCATGACAAATGGCGTTCGATTAGCTCCATTGCTTTGTCAGCGCGACGGTGTCTAATTTCACACCCGGACCCATCGTACTCGAAATCGTGGCACTCTTGAGATAACGCCCTTTGCACGAGGCGGGCTTTGCCTTGATGACGGAC
This sequence comes from uncultured Nitrospira sp., assembly GCA_964485915.1. Lineage (GTDB taxonomy): Bacteria > Nitrospirota > Nitrospiria > Nitrospirales > Nitrospiraceae > Nitrospira_D. The sequence goes on from CAZAKX010000085.1 coordinate 10,731, forward strand.
TCAATGATCGCGGAGGCATTGTCGTACAGCTTCGCTGGCTCGAAGGACACCTTGCCGACCGGCACGTGCACGATACCGGCTTTTTCAACTTTGAACTCGACACGGCCTTTCCTGATATCCGCGACAGCTTTTCCAACTTCGAAGGTGACGGTACCCGTCTTCGGATTCGGCATCAGACCCCGAGGCCCAAGCACCTTCCCGAGCTTTCCAACCGACGCCATCAAGTCCGGAGTGGAAATCGCGCAGTCGAAATCCATCCACCCGGCTTTAATTTTCTCCATCAAGTCATCCGACCCCACGTAGTCGGCTCCTGCTTGCCGCGCTTCTTGCTCCTTTTCACCCTTCGCAAAGACAAGAACACGGACCTTTTTCCCTGTCCCATGAGGAAGCGAGGCCGTTCCACGAACCAATTGATCTGAACGCTTCGGATCGATTCCCAATCTGAGCGCCAAATCGACCGACTCATCAAACTTGACAAAGGATGACTTCTTGACCGTTTCGACGGCCTCACGCAATCCATAGCCACGCGGCTCAACATTCTTGATCGCCGCATTCATTTTTTTCCCCATGCCTGCCGCTCCTTCGTTCCCGAAATTATCCTTGAATGACGACTCCCATACTGCGCGCAGTCCCCTCAATGATCTTGGTCGCGCCCTCAATATCAGCCGCGTTCAAATCACCCATCTTCTTACGCGCAATCTCGTTCAACTGCTGCCTGGTGATCTTTCCCACCTTATCTTTTTGGGGCACGCCGGAACCTTTAATAATGCCCGCAGCCTTCTTCAGGAGATCCGACGCAGGGGGCGTCTTCATAATGAAGCTGAACGTACGATCCTTGTAGACCGTGATGACCACAGGGATAATGCTGTCCCCCTCCTTCTGCGTCTTGGCATTAAACTGTTTACAAAATTCCATAATGTTGACGCCGTGCTGACCCAACGAAGGGCCGACAGGAGGGGCTGGATTGGCCTTTCCGGCCGGAATTTGCAACTTGATCTGTGCCGAAACTTCTTTCGCCATGTCGTTCTCTTTCTCCTTACGCGACCGGTAATCAGCACTTAGCCGTCAATCGTGACCCCCATCTGACGGCAACCGATCGGCTTATATCCGTTCAACTTGTAAAAACCCTAATTCCACCGGAGTCGACCGACCAAAGATACTCACCATCACCTTCAACCGACTGTGGTCTTGATCGACCTCGTCAACTACGCCATTAAACCCAAGGAAGGGGCCATCGATGATGCGAACGTTGTCACTTTTGATGAACTTAATCTGCTCTCGAGGCTCAGCCTGACCCGCATCTACTTGTTTGAGCAACGATTCGACTTCCTCGTTGGTAAGCGGGATGGGGACCGTACCTCCCCCTACAAATCCCGTCACCTTTGGAGTCTCCTTGATCATTTGCAAGGTCTCATCCTCTAATGGTGATTCCAACTCGATGAGAACATAGCCCGGGAAAAACTTTCGCCGCGAAGTCCGTCGCTTACCATCTTTAATCTCGATCACATCCTCTGTTGGAACGAGCACTTGTCCCACCTTTTCAACAAGTCCCATTTGATTCGCCCGCTCCATCAGGCTGGTCTTCACCCGCCCCTCAAAACCCGCGTACGTATGGATGACGTACCAGTTCTTTGTCATGCACCACCCTCAGACTTCGATGAACTGCCGCTCAGCCTATCTCTTCTTGCTCGATTCAAATGAGTTTGCCGACCAACCATGAAAGGAATGAGTCGACGACGGACAAATACACCGACATCAAGATACAAAACACAATGACCACCGCCGTTGATCCGACAGTTTCCCCACGGCTTGGAAACGAAACTTTTTTGAGCTCCGCCCGTACATCGGTCATAAACAATCGAATTGAATCCGTCATGCGCTTGAACATCGAAGCTCCGTCTTCTCCCTAGATGTTTCTAACTTCTTCAGAAACGCTCAGTTGCGGGTGAACTATCAGCCTACGCAAGGCGATTACAGCCGCTTCAAACCTAATCAGCCCCCGAGAGAAACTTCACCCATTTGCCCAAAACCATCGACTAGCAGCCGGCACCAGCAAAAGACCTCAGACCAAAACGTCACTTACAGCTTGTAAGGCTAACAGCACCAGCAAGCTTTTCATTCAAGCCCTGCTACCAGCGGTGCCTTATCCGTCTGCTAGAAACCATCCGATAGCAGACGGCACGAGCAAGCTTGAGATGGCAGGGGCACTAGGATTTGAACCCAGACTCTCGGTTTTGGAGACCGATGTGCTACCATTAACACCATGCCCCTCCCCGAACGGTGCCAAGCGCCTGAGCTAGCGACCTCCATACTGACTCAGCACGTTACTTTACTTCCTTATGAGGCGTGTGCTTTCGGCAAAACTTGCAGAACTTGTTACGTTCCAACCGATCCGGATCGTTCTTTTTGTTCTTCATGGACGAGTAATTCCGCTGCTTACAGAGCGTACACGCCATGTCGATAATTTCGCGCATCTCTTTCTCCTCGATACAAGCTCATACGACCGTATGCTGACAAGCACAAAAACTCGCGTGTCAGCCTCTGACTCCTGCCGCTTGTCGGCTTTCCTTACGCCAGGATTTCCGTCACCACCCCCGAGCCGACCGTCTTGCCGCCTTCTCGCACGGCAAACCGCAACCCCTGATCCATCGCGATCGGACTGATCAACTCCCCCG
>CAZAKX010000086.1:0-11722 GCA_964485915.1 uncultured Nitrospira sp.
AGAAAGTAATGCGGGTAGGCAGATTGCGGAAGCAACCGCGCCGCGTCCGTGTATGGCCGCATAGATTGGTCGGATTGACCGGACTGCGCGAGAAAAAGGCCCATGATGAGGTGGACATAGCCGCAGTCATCATGCCGACTGAGTAAATCGTTTACCCAACTCCCGACCGTCACAATGTCCGGCTGGGCTTCGAGGCAGAGCGCATGGGCTTTCCAGGCATCGGCAAATCGACCCTGAAGAAGATACACGACATTGCGCGCAAACAGAGGACGCGGGTCCTTCGCTCCCTCCGGGTCGCGACTCCACGCCATGGACTCGGCGTACACGGTGTCCCAGGCGCCGGCCACGACGGCGGCTTCGCATTGTTGCTGATGGATGTTCATGAGCGATGCCGAGGATCTTATCGAGTCAGTGTATCTTCGATATCAGGCGACGTCGCTTGAATACCTTCGCCGAGAAAGGGATATTTCTTGGCCAGCTCCTGCTTCATCTGCCAGGCAACCGTTCGGTAGGACCAGTGGCCTTTCACCCCGGAACGGAGCTTGGCGATATATTCCGCCTCGGCATAATCCATTTTAAACAGACAGCGCACCTTGAAGCCGAACGGAATGGCGTAGAGTGATGCTTCCTGATCCTTTTTCTTGAGCAACTCGATGTCTTGACGCACTGCGTCCATCGCCTGCCGGTATTCCTGATCTAACCGCGCATCCACGAGCAGCGGTGGGACGTCATAGCCGTGAACGGTGGTGAAGTTTTGCTGCACTTGCTGGCACCGCCGGTGGCGGTGCATGTCGCGCCAGGCGCCGATGTCCATCAGAATATCGAAATTGAATGCATAGCCGCTGCGGAACTCTTTGATCAGTTCATCGTATGGCCCGCGCTGTCTTGTGGCCACTTCGATGGTCGCGTGCTTCTCCTTCTCAGACCACTCTCGTACGACATCGAGTATTTTCCGGTACGGAGCTTGCGACACCCGATAGAGGAGTGTCGTGACGATTTCATCGAGCGGATCATGCGGATCGATCAACTCGACCGTCTCCACGGCACCCCATGTACCAGGCTGATCCACCCCGGTTCCGCGTAATGTCTCTTTCGCATGGCGAGCCAAATCAGCGTAGACCGACTCTTGGTAGGCATTCGCCTTCGCATGCCGGGCCAGCGTTGGCGCCAGAGGATCGTTCGCGCCAGAAATCTGACCACAGAGCTCGCTCCACAGATTTACCGGCGCACGTTGGCAAGCCACTTTCAAATCCTCCCCGATCCCTCGGAGCTCAGGGAGTGGAGAAGACAAGAGGCGCGTAATCTGTTTTTCCAATGTCCGAATGCTGACGACTTGCCCCACGTTGGTCTTTGCCGCAAGGGGAAGCAGGTACCGGGTGACGTCGAACGCCCGCGCCGCGATCGTCCGCTGATAATCGGCCGGTTTCATGGATTCCGGTCGAGGATCCCGCTCAGAGAGATACGCGATCAAGGGATCGTGCAGTAATCGATAAATTTCAGAGAGACTACGGAGAATGCCTTCATAGAGCGCCTCGGTTTCGCTCCCTCGAATCTGGCCCGGTACAAACCATCGGCTCGAGGCAAAATTCTGATAACGGCTTGATTTCGCCTGCCCGTCCCAGAGTGGTTCGTCCTCCAGGCGAATGGCGGCTAATTCCGAAATCTCTTCAAAACAGATGATGACGTGGCCGAGGTCGGCGATCGACGCATGACCGTAATCGAAATAAAACTGGTCCCAGAACTTCTCCGAGGAGTGACCATGGACCCACCGAATGCTGTCTTCGATGGAGTCCGGTGATCGGCTATAGCGCGCCAGTGCGTATGCGGATTTCTCCGGCGGCATAGGGGCGATGGCGACAACCCGGCGACCTGATTGATCCTGACTCATTGAGAGCCGTTCACTCCTCGTTGCACTGTAAGCCGCGCACTATACCTCTCACGTCAAGATGGCGCAAGCTCAGGTCCGTTGACTTGCCGCAGAACGCGCCGCTATAGTCCGCCGAATCGCGAGATCAGTACGGTTTCGCGCAAGGGAGCTGAGCACGTTTTATGATCAAGGGCATCAAAGGCGTCAAGGATCTGTTGCCGGAAGAGACACCCCGTTGGCGCGTCATCGAGGAGACTGCCAGACGGTGGGCGGACCGGTATGGATTTCATGAAATTCGCATTCCGATCTTTGAGGTGACGACCTTGTTTGCGCGGAGCATTGGTGCCTCGACCGATATTGTTGAGAAGGAAATGTACACGTTCCAAGATCGAGACGGTACCTCGCTGACCCTGCGACCTGAAGGGACCGCTGGGACAGTCCGAGCCTATATCGAGCACAATCGGGCCGCCGTACCGGTCCCACAGAAATACTTTTACTTCGGGCCGATGTTTCGGCATGAGCGACCTCAAGCTGGGCGGCTTCGGCAATTCCACCAGTTCGGTGTCGAATCACTTGGGATGGCTGATCCTCGAGCCGATATTGAAGTGATCGCTCTCTTGTGGCGGATTCTTCATGACCTCGATCTCGAGGGACTCACGTTGGAAATCAATAACCTCGGGTATACCGCCGATCGAGAGTCCTATCGTCCTCAACTCGTGACGTATCTCAGACAGCATGAATCCGGCCTATGTGCGAATTGCCGGCGTCGGATTGAGACCAATCCCCTCCGCGTTCTTGACTGTAAAGTCCCTGAGTGTCGCGCGATGACGGAGATGGCTCCTCGGCTCGCCGATTCGCTCTCCGAAGCCGCTCGAGCATACTTTACCGGAGTTCTACAAGGCCTTGATCTCATCCACATTCCATATTCCTTGAACCATCGCCTGGTACGTGGGTTGGACTATTACAACCTGACGACGTTCGAGGTCACCGCGACAAATCTCGGGGCGCAAAACGCGGTCGGGGCAGGTGGACGATATGATAGTCTCGTTGAAACCCTATCAGGGCCTTCTACACCAGCGGTGGGTTTCGCAGTTGGTCTGGAACGCATCGCAATATTACTCCCAGAGTCAGCGTTGAGGAGAACCGCGGCCAATGTTGTTGTCTATGTCGCCGGGTTTGGCGACCAAGGCTCGGTTGCTGGTCTCTCTGCTCTGGAGGACCTTCGTGCTTCTGGAATTCCAGCTGTGTCAGACTTTCGTTCTTCGACGTTAAAGGCTCACTTGCGGCAAGCCGACCGACTTGGTTGTGGTTTCAGCCTTATCCTTGGTGACGACGAGGTACAGAAAGGCACCGTCATCCTTCGAAACATGGTCACAAAGAGCCAACATGATCTCCCTTTATCATCACTCCTGGTTGCGATTCAGCCGCTCCTCACCAGTTCGTAAGGGCCATTTTTCGCATTGACTTTCCCCTTTAAAATCCTTACTCTCTGTAAATCTAATAATTTATAACCTACTGAATATTTAAGATAAATTCCTGTGGATTCACGACACTCACACAAGATCGGGTTCCTCCTAGCTTTGCCTCCATCGCATGCGAGCGCTTCGACGGTGCACGGACTGGCCCAGGCCGCTCTCACCGCTGGTCACGAAGTCTATCTCTACCTCATTGATGAGGGTGTCAAAAATATGCCCACCAGCCAATATCGAGAGCTCGCTCACGCTGGGGCAAAGGTTTTTGTCTGTGCCTATGGTTGCCAGCAACATAACGTACCGACCACGGACACAGATCCAAGTATGTCTCTCTGTGGGTTAGTGGTGCTTTCTGGAATTATTGATACCTGTAAGCCATTCCTATCATTTACCTGACACGAAATCTTTTGTGGCTAAAAATATCGCGGTTGTCATTCAAGAAGATCCTCGTAAAACACACAGGCCAGTTGAAGCACTGAGGATTGCACTCGGCCTGGTTGCAGGATCGCATCAAACGACTGTGATTCTTCTTGGGGAAGCTTTTCGCCTTCTCGGTGAAGATACAGATGACATCATCGATGTAGATATCCTTGAAAAGTATCTCCCATCGATCGCACAGCTAAAAATTCCATTCATTCTCCAGTCCACAGCGAATCAGCCGATAGTCCGCGGTGAATTTCAAGTTCAGCATCAAACGGATGAAAGCATCGGAGTTTTTGTTCGATCAATGGATAACGCGCTCGTTTTCTAGTTGAGGCTTCGACGCATGTCTCTAACGGTCTATATCGCTCGTCCTTCCTCACCACTGATTGCTCGTTCTGTATGTCTAAAAGAAGATTCTGGGTTGGTGCTCTCTTTGGATAATACTCTTCCTCCAGGAAAGGTTGTAAGCACTACCAGGGTGTCACCTCTTCAGTTAGAGGAGAACTTATCCTATGATCAGGTGCTGATGGTGTTGCTTAAAGCCGACAAGGTTATCACTCTGTAACTCCGAATGTTCTAGATAAAGAAAATTCGTAGTAGTCGGATTAGGAGTAGTAATGTGAAGAATACGGATAAAGGATAAGGTGTTGAATTTATAATAAGAAAAGTATGCTGAAAGAGAAGGATAAGTTTGGGGACATCTTGTTTCAGACTCGGTATAACGTGTGGAGAATCTTTCTGAAGATCTCGCAGTAATGAGCACTATTGACTCCGTAGATGGGTAAGTAGGCAGGTTATGCACTACTATTCATCTTAGAGGGAATGATAAGAAGAAATTAGTTATCCACAGGTGTGAATAATCCTGTGTATAGAAATTTGAGTGGGTTATGAGTGTAAACACAGTTTGGGAAGAAGCGCTTCAGTACATTCAAGGTAGGGTACCGAAGCAGGTGTATGACACGTGGTTCATGCCGGTGCACCTCGATAGGATAGAAGACTCGACCGTCCATATCGGGGTCCCGAATAAATTCTTTGGGGAGTGGTTGGATGCACACTACGCCTCTCTTCTTGCTGAAGCCGTATCAACAGCTCGGGGAGGGGGACAGACAACGGTGGCCTTCACTGTGCGTCAGAAGGCAGTTCTTCCACAAAGTGAGGCGTCGGCTCCTAGTAACTTGCAGCGGGTAGGAAATCAATCGAAAAGCCGCCGTGGGATCCAACTGAATCCAAAATATACATTCAAGAATTTCGTCGTCGGTGCCGGCAATCAATTCGCACACGCGGCATGCATGGCGGTTGCCGAACAACCAGGGCAAACGTACAACCCACTCTTTATTTACGGGGGGGTAGGCCTCGGAAAAACACATCTCCTGAACGCAATCGGAAACCACGTTGCTGAGCAGAGCGATCTCCGCATCGCATACTTGACCACCGAGCAGTTCACGAATGAGGTGATCAATTCCATCCGGTACGACAAGATGATGGACCTTCGGAAGCGTTATCGACATATCGATATGCTGATGATCGATGACATCCAATTCCTCGTCGGAAAGGAACGAACGCAGGAGGAATTTTTTCACACCTTCAACGCATTGTACGAGGGACATAAACAGATCGTCCTCTCCAGCGATCGTTTTCCAAAGGACATGCCGGATATTGAGGAGCGACTGCGATCCCGATTCGAGTGGGGGCTCATCGCGGATTTACAGCCCCCTGACGTGGAAACGCGCATCGCAATCTTGAGAAAGAAATCGGAGGACGAGGGCGTCAAATTACCGGAAGATGTCATTCAGTTTCTCTCCGTTACCATGAAGAGCAATATTCGGGAGCTCGAAGGGAGTCTCGTTCGACTAGGCGCCTATGCTTCCCTCACTGGGCAGGTCATCACCCTTGAGCTTGCAAAGAACCTCCTTCGTGACCTCATCGGTGATAAGAAAAAGGTGGTCGCAATGGATGATATTCAAGAGGCTGTCTGTACCAAGTTTCACGTGAAGTTGACGGAACTGAAATCGCGGCGCCGGAGTAAAACGCTTGTGCAGCCGCGACAGATTGCCATGTATCTTTGTCGGGAGCTGACCGACTCCTCATACCCCGAGATCGGGCGACAGTTTGGAGGGAAGGACCATACCACGATCATTCATGCTTGCCGTCAGGTCGCGAAAGCCAGAGAAGCCGACGCCGTGCTGCAGACAACGATTGAAACGTTGAAGGAACAGATTCTTCGAAGTTAACGACTTGGCCGGGGGAGCACGCTATGAAAGTACGCATCGGGCGAGATGAATTGTTGACAGGACTCCAACGCGTACAAGGTGTCGTGGAAAAGCGCAACACGATGCCGATTTTGTCGAACATTTTGTTAGAAGCCAAACAAGACGGAGTTGAGATTGTCGCAACCGATCTGGAGATCGGGCTGCGAGGCCTCTACAAAGCAACCGTGCTGACTCCGGGAGGTGTGACCATCTCGGCTCGAAAGCTGTTCGAGATCGTGAAAGAGTTGCCATCCGGGGACATCGAGCTGACATCCGCAGACAACAATTGGACGACGATCCAGGCTGGAAAGAGTCAATTCAAAGTCGTGGGTCTTCCCAGTCACGATTATCCGGCCCTCCCGACGATCGATCGCGAAGGATTAACGCCTCTCTCTGGAGACGGACTGCTGGAATTGATTCGGAAGACCCTGTTTGCAGCCGGTGACAACGATGCCCGATACATCTTGAACGGCCTTCTCGTCACCTTGCTGGGGACTGAGAAGAAAACCTCCCTGCGGTTGGTCGGCACGGACGGTCATCGTCTTGCCGTGGCGGAACAGGAAGTCGGAAAAGCCGGGGCCAAAGGGGTGCCGTCGGAAATGAAGGCCATCATCCCCAAAAAAGCTGCTCATGAGATCAGACATCTACTGGAAGAGGGAGGAGACGGTGAACCGCTGATCGGCTTCTCGAAGAATCTCATGATCTTCCGGAAAAGCGGTCTGCTCCTGACGTCCAGGCTGATGGAAGGCAATTATCCGAACTATCAGCAGGTCATTCCCAAAGAAACCGGGAAACCGATCAGTGTGAATCGAGCCGAACTGGAAAGCGCCCTTCGTCGAGTATCAGTACTGTCCAAGGATAAGTCCAGCGCGGTGAAAGTGTCGTTTGCATCCGGCAAGATGACCCTTTATTCCAGCAGCCCGGACTATGGAGAAGCCACTGAAGAGTTGCCCGCGCAATACGAGGGCGAGACGTTGAATACCGGTTTCAACGCCCGATATCTGTTGGATGTTTTCAATGTGATGGATGGAGAAACGCTCTCTCTTCAAATGGAGACACCCTTGAGTCCCTGTCTGGTTCAGGAGCCGGAAAGTCCGGGTTTCAAGTGTGTGGTCATGCCCATCAAAGTTTAGCGTGATGATGAACAGGTACTCCAGCGCAATCTTCGTATCGCGCAGCGGTTTAGTAGAGCAACAGGTGAGCGGTGCTTTCGGACTCACCGCCGTGCGACGTCGGCTGCATCCACGCAAGGGTAGCCTCTTACCAGGCTGTTAGGACACGATGGCCATAGAAGACTCGTCTCAGACCAAGTCAGATAGTTACCGCGCCGATCAGATCAAAGTTCTTGAGGGACTCGATGCGGTCCGAAAGCGACCGGCGATGTACATCGGTAGCACCGGCGTCGACGGCCTTCACCATTTGGTCTACGAAGTCGTCGACAACAGCGTCGATGAGCATATGGCCGGATTCGGGGAGACGATCGAGGTCACCATCCACATTGATGGGAGTGTGACGGTCATTGATAACGGACGCGGTATTCCCACGGGTATCCATCCCACGCAAAACAAATCCGCAGCTGAAGTGGCCTTGACGGTCCTTCACGCCGGCGGGAAGTTCGAGCAAGGCGCCTACACGGTATCCGGCGGGCTTCATGGAGTCGGGATCTCTGTGGTGAATGCCTTATCAGAGTGGCTTGAGCTAGAGATCTGGCAGGATGCCCAGGTGTTCGAGCAACGATATGAACGGGGGAAAGCCAACGCGCCCCTTGAGGCCATAGGGAAGACCAAACGCCGAGGGACCAAAGTTCGATTCAAGCCGGATGGACAAATCTTCGAGACACTGGAATTCAGCTTCGATGTGTTGGCCCAGCGGCTCCGCGAGCTGGCGTTTTTGAACAAGGGCTTAGCCATTACGCTCAGAGATGAGCGGAAAGAACCGGCGAAAGAACAGGTCTTTTTATACAAGGGCGGCATCGTGTCCTTCGTCGAACATCTGAACGAAGCCAAGACGCCTTTGCATAAGCCGATCTACGTGAACGTTGAGAAACCGGAGATGATTCTCGAGGTCGCGCTTCAGTACAACGACAGCTACTCGGAGAATCTCTTTTCTTTCGCCAACAATATCAACACGAAAGAAGGCGGCACGCACTTGGTGGGCTTCAAGGCCGCGCTGACCAGGACGATCAACACGTTTGCGAATGCGAACGATCTCCTCAAAAAAGACATGGAGTCTCTGACCGGAGACGACGTACGGGAAGGATTAACAGCGGTTGTTAGTGTCAAGGTGCGCAATCCTCAGTTCGAGGGCCAGACGAAAGCCAAGCTCGGGAACAGCGAAGTGAAGGGTGTGGTGGAGGCTGCTGTTAACGAAGCCTTGGGTAACTATTTTGAGGAGAATCCTCCGGTCGCCCGCAAGATCATCGGCAAGGCCGTCGATGCGGCCCGCGCGCGCGAGGCAGCTCGGAAAGCCAAGGAGCTGATCCGGCGCAAGAGTGCGCTCGATGGAGGCTCGCTACCCGGTAAATTGGCCGATTGCTCAGAGAAAGATCCGGCCTTGAGCGAAATTTACATCGTCGAGGGTGATTCAGCCGGCGGTTCGGCCAAACAAGGGCGCGACCGCAAATTCCAAGCTATTTTGCCGTTGAAAGGGAAGATCCTGAACGTTGAGAAGGCCCGTTTTGACAAGATGTTGTCCAGCGATGAAATCAGGACGCTGATCATGGCGCTGGGGACCGGAATCGGCCGCAAGCGTGAAGAAGGCGACAAGGCGGAAAAGGATGCGTTCGATATTGCGAAGGCCCGCTATCACAAAATTATTCTCATGACCGATGCCGACGTCGACGGCAGCCACATCCGAACCTTGCTGTTAACCTTTTTTTTCCGTCAAATGCCCGAACTGATCGAGCGAGGTTATATCTACATCGCTCAGCCGCCGCTGTTCAAAGTGAAGAAGGGCAAATCGGAACGCTATCTCAAGGATGAAGCGTCGTTGAACGAGTACCTGGCTGATTTAGCCGTCGAGGATGTTGAACTCTACATGGAAGGAGTCCAGGAGTATGTGACCGGCCGGCGACTGCTGCCGATCCTCAAAAAGATGATCGCGTTCGAAACGTTGCTTGGTCGCCAAAATAAGAAGCCGTATGAGGCCGCGATCCTGCGCGCATTTGTCGATGAACCGGGTCTGGACCGTGAGCGGCTCAAGGATCGAGAAGCGCTCCAACAGTCGGTTGAGAACGTCAGACGGTCTCTCGCCGTGGTGTTTCCTAAGGCGAGCCCCATCTTTGACGTGTTGCACGACGAAGAGCATCAATCGCACAAAGTGAAGGGCCGGCTTCACGCCAACGGCGTTACGCACGAGCTGGATATCACACATGAACTCGTCGGTTCGGCAGACTTCCGTGAACTCCAGAAGCTGACTCCTGCGGCGACTGGGTTGGGACGCCCTCCGTACAAACTCAAAGCAAAAAATCAGGAGAGTTCCTATCGGACCACCGATGAGTTGGTAAGGGCCATCTTGGATATCGGGAAACAGGGACTCAGCATCCAACGGTACAAAGGGTTGGGGGAAATGAACCCTGGGCAGCTGTGGGAAACGACCATGAATCCAGAAATGCGCACCCTCCTCCGTGTAACGCTTGAGGATCTCACCGGCGTGGACGAGATCTTTACGATTTTGATGGGTGACGAGGTTGAACCGCGTCGCAATTTTATTCAAACGCACGCGCTTGAGGTCAGAAACTTAGACGTATAGCATCGTTCGTGAAGCACAGGCTGAACAAGGGTTCAAGTCCTTACGTTTCACGCTTCACGAGATACGCTTCACGAGGACACAATGCCCCCTGATGAGCGTTTAGGCCATATCGCGATCGAAGATGAGATGAAGTCGTCATACCTCGATTACGCCATGAGCGTGATCGTGGGACGGGCGCTTCCCGACGTTCGCGACGGACTCAAACCGGTTCATCGCCGCATCTTGTTCGGTATGAATGAAATGGGCCTCGCCTCCAATCGAGCCTACCGGAAGTCGGCCAAGATCGTGGGCGAGATCATGGGGAACTACCATCCCCACGGCGATTCGGCCATTTATGACACCCTCGTGCGGATGGCGCAGAACTTCAACATGCGCTATCCCCTGGTTGATGGCCAGGGCAATTATGGATCGATGGACGGCGACTCAGCGGCGGCCATGCGCTACACCGAAGCGCGCATGACCAAACTGGCTGAGGAGATGCTGGCTGACATCGATAAGGAAACGGTCGATTTCGTCCCGAATTATGATGAGTCGAGGCAGGAACCGGTGGTCCTGCCGACCAGAGTGCCGAATCTTCTGGTCAACGGCGCCGGTGGCATTGCGGTCGGCTATGCCACTAATATCCCGACCCACAACATTACCGAAGTCATCGAGGGACTGCTCCTCCTGTTGGAGAACCCTGAGGTGACGATCGCCGAGTTGATGAAGAAAATTCCCGGTCCCGATTTTCCAACGGCCGGGTTCATTTACGGCGTGAGCGGCATCAAGGAAGCTTACGAGACCGGGCGAGGTCTTCTCACATTGCGAGCAAAAGTTGTGGTGGAGACCGAGGAACGAACTGAGCGGGAGCGCCTGATCGTCACCGAGATTCCCTACCAAGTCAACAAGGTGAGCTTGATCAAGAAGATCGCCGAATTGGTTCAAGAAGACCGGATCAGAGGCATCTCGGACTTACGAGACGAGTCCTCCGATCGCGAAGGCGTGCGAGTCGTCATTGAGCTGAAGCGAGGTGAAATCCCATTGGTGGTCTTAAACAACCTCTACAAGCATACGCCGCTCGAAACGACGTTCGGCGTCAATATGCTGGCGCTGGTCAACAATCGACCTGAGGTGCTGAACCTCAAGCGGATCCTGCATTATTTCCTTGAACACCGACGCGAAGTCGTCGTGCGACGAACGGTTTTCGAGCTCAGAAAAGCAGAGGAACGGGCGCATATTCTGGAAGGACTCAAGATTGCGCTCGACAATCTCGATGCCGTCATCACGCTCATCCGAGGGTCCCGGTCACCGGACGAAGCGCGGGCGGGGTTGATGCGACAATTCGGCCTTACCGAAATTCAGGCCACAGCGATCCTCGACATGCGGCTCCAACGCCTGACGCAGCTTGAACGGACCAAGCTCGTCGAAGAGTACCAGGAAGTGCTGAAACAGATCGAATACCTGAAGTCCGTGCTCGCGAGTGAAGCACTGGTCCGAACCATCATCAAAGACGAGCTGATGGAAATTCGCGAGGCCTATAAAGACGATCGCCGCACGCAGATTGTTAAAGAAGAGGCGGAGATCAGTCTGGAAGATCTCATCGCAGAAGAAGAAGTGATCGTCAGCATCTCGCACGCCGGCTACATCAAACGCAATGCCGTGTCGCTGTACCGTGCCCAACGACGAGGAGGGAAGGGCAAGATCGGCATGGGCATCAAGGAGGAGGACTTCGTCGAGGATCTCTTCACCGCCTCCACCCATGATTCACTGCTCTTTTTTACGGATGCGGGAAAAGTATTTTGGTTGAAGGTCCATGAGATTCCTGAGGCCAGCCGGGCTGCGAAGGGCAAAGCGCTGGTCAATCTCTTGGCCTTATCGAATAATGAAAAGGTGACGGCGACCTTGCCGGTCAAAGAGTTTCGGGATGACCGGTATATCGTGATGGGCACCAAGAAGGGCATCATCAAGAAGACGGAACTGTC
>CAZAKX010000086.1:11822-13391 GCA_964485915.1 uncultured Nitrospira sp.
TCGAACGATTAGTGAAGCGGTTTCGAAAGGTCGGCCATGAGACGCGCGATTTCGGGCCCATGAAAATCTATCCCACCACCGCGGGTGATCCCGGGGGTCGGTACAGACAAATCATAATCTATGTGTTCGACGACCATCTCAAAACCAATCCAGAAGTGCTGGCGAAGTATCTGGCGGGCGAGGCGGCGGTGATAAAGGATTACGTACAATCCATGCGCGGATACTATCGATTGCAAGATCAGGACGAAGAAGGCGGTACGGGTCCCATGCCCCACGATGGAACCATGTCCAACGACACGCGGATTCTGTTCAAGGGGCTTGTGACGGATCCCTTGCCGGTCGAGGATGAACCTGAGCCAGATAGGTCGATATCACCTCTCTGAATCGCTCGCGCAACGAAGGGTCTTGGATCGTCGCGGTATGAGAAACTACGTCGGGCAAGGGGTCAGCGAGAGAAGGGGATTGCAGGCTGGCGGCGGGAAGATCGGCTGCAGCTATGGTTGTATCGGGAATCTCTCCAACGCGAAATGCAATGTCGGTCACACACTCTGGTCCGGACTCTGCTTGTAGCTTCGTCAATAGCGCGGGCTTGAGGTACGTCAGTTGCTGGAGCCAGACGGGATTTCTGACGATGAGATACAGTTTCTTGAAGCGAATCTGAGCCGGCCAGGTATGGCTCGCCATGGGTTCGCCGACGAGATCGCGCCAGCGATGTTGTAAACGAAGCTCGATCAACCTCGGTTCCAGACCAAGTCGTTTGGATACTCCCGAGAGGATATTGCCGAAAGAATCGAGCCTGCCAGAACTCATGCCAGGCATCATAGGCGGTATCCAAGAACGAGATCAAGGCGCTGGTTCTCTCTATGACTAAAGAGACAGAAGATCAGTACAAAGTCGTGGCCACGAATCGGAAGGCCTATCATGACTACTTTATCGAGGAAAAGTTCGAGGCGGGGATGGTGCTGAAAGGCACGGAGGTGAAATCGCTGCGCGATCGGCGAGTGAACTTACAAGACAGTTACGCCAGCGTCAAAGAAGGAGAGGTCTTTCTTCACCACTGCCATATCAGCCCGTATAGTCACGGCAATCTCATGAACCATGATCCGATCAGGACCCGGAAACTGCTTCTGCATCGCAAGGAGATCAACAAACTTCTCGGCAAAACCCAGCAGAAAGGTCTCACGCTCGTGCCGCTCCGCATCTACTTCTCAACGCGAGGTCAGGCCAAGGTTGAGCTCGGATTGGCAAAAGGAAAGAAACAACATGATCGTCGCGCGTCGATCAAGGCTCGAGAGGCGGGACGAGAGGTCGAACGAGCCATGAAAGACAGAAAATAGAACGGCCTGTATCGGTCGTTCTCGGCTTCGAAGCAAGCCCATTTCCCCATCGTCCTCCGCCTCACATCCAAACACCGGTATCCACCCACCCCGTCAGGTCGTTCTTGACTGATCAGGGAGTCGGGCTGGTTACCGACTCGCGGTCTGCATCATGGCGAACAGCACGCTGAATATGGCGAATAATAGGAAGCCTTCAATAAAGGAAATCATAGTAGTTGTTCACCCCCTTTCA
>CAZAKX010000087.1:0-13240 GCA_964485915.1 uncultured Nitrospira sp.
GCCAGATTGTCAATCTGGAGGTCGCGGGTTCAAATCCCGTCGGCCCCGCCATTTTCCTCAGTGTTTGGTACAATCCACTTTGCCACGAACTATTAAGAGCTCAGGAGGGAGAGGCTAAACTCGTATGTTTCAAGCCGGTCCGCTGGCAATCATTGCATCGCTTGGGGTCATCTCCAAGGTGGTTCTGTTGGTGCTGCTCGGATTCTCCATCATTTCGTGGGCGATCATCTTTTACAAATGGGCGACCTTTCGAGCGGTCGGCCTTAAAGACCGTCAGTTCATGGCCTTGTTGCTGCGGGCGCGAGATGTCGAAGAGGTGACGCGAAACGCGCCACAGACGGTCGGAAGCCCCTGCGCGAAAATCTTCCATTCCGTGATCCAGCGGTTGGATCAAATTCCGACCGCGTTCAATGACAGTGGCTCGATGATCTTTGATCGACATGTGATGGAACGGACGGCGGCGCATCTCGCCCAGGGGCAAATCTCCAAGTTGGAATCGTATCTGCCGTTTCTTGCCACTACCGGGAACATTGCCCCGTTCGTCGGTCTGTTAGGAACGGTTTTAGGGATTATCGATGCGTTTCGAGAGATCGGGACACAAGGCACCGCGAGCATCGCGGCCGTTGCCCCCGGCGTTTCAGAAGCCTTGATTGCTACCGCCGCGGGATTGTTCGCAGCCATTCCTGCCGTCATCGCCTATAATTATTTTCTGACGCGCATCAGACGGACCGCATTGCAGATGGATTCCGTCGTCGTCGAACTGCTGGCCTTGATCCCGGCCCAGGGCAAGCCCACGAGTTCGGCCTCTGCTGGGGTTAAAGGATGATTTTTGAGACGAGGCAACGTCGATTCCTAGCGGAGATCAACGTGATTCCACTCGTGGATGTCGTGTTGGTGTTGCTCATCATCTTTATGGTTACGGCGCCTATGCTGTATCGCGGTATGGATATCAACCTGCCGACTTCCGCAACCAACACGATTAAGCCCGAGATACGAGCGGTGCTCACCATCGAAAAGGATCAACGCCTCTATCTGGACAAAGATCAAGTGAGCGTGGATCAGCTGGAACGCAAGTTGCGCACACTCAAGACCGAACATGCTGATGTGTCGCTCTATTTACGTGCCGACCGCGATGTGCCCTATGGAGTCGTGGTTCAGGTGATGGATGGAGTGAAGAAAGCCGGTATCGAGAAGCTCGGTATGGTGACGGATCCTACCGGACCAGAACGAATCACTGATAACACGGCCCCCGCCAAGTAACCAGTAGGATAAGGTTTACGGTGCAGGCTTGGACATCAGCCGGCATGTCTGCGGGCGATGAATGGCAGGCGACACTTTCACGTCGCTTAGGCCGTGCTGTCTTCGTGTCCCTGGTGTTGCACATAGGAATATTGGCGATGCTGACCTGGGTCCGATTGCCTCGCCATGGTGAGCGGCCGTTGACCTCCATCGAGATTTCCCTCGCGAGTCTCCCGACTCTTCCGGCGAAGGTTGTTGAACCCGAGAAGACTCGGCCGGTTAAAAATGAAGTGGAGCGACCGAAGGCCGCTGAAAAGCCTAAACCAGTCGAGCAGACAAAACGTGTTGAGCCACCGAAGCCCATCGAACCGCCTAAACCGGTTGAACAACCCAAAGCAGTTGAGCAATCAAAACCGGCCGAGCAGCCTCATCCAGCGGAACAACCCAAGCCTGCCCCACCTGTGAACGTCCCGCCGGCTCCTCCTCCGGTTCCTTCGTCTAAACAGTCGAATGACATTATGCGCGATGTCTTGAAGGACATTGAGTTGCCTCCGAATGCGCCAAAGCTCGGGGAGATCAGTCCGGAGAATACTCTGAAGAAAGTGCCGGCCATCAAGTTGCCGTCAGTTCCGGTTGTGGCGGAGACGAAGGAATCGCCTGAAAAACAGGCGGTCATGCCCCCGTCGCCGTCCTTAACGGAAGAATCGGCACAAGAATTGGATGAGGAACTCAAGAAGATCAAACGGCTTGAGTTGCCTAAGGAGACACCTCCCCCAGCACCTCCCGCGGAGATCCCAGTCAAGCCTGTGCCGCGGATTGAGGCGAAGGTGCCAAGCTTAAAGGCAGTTGATACGACTCTCAAAGTCCCAGGGATGGCCCCTGGATCGAATGCCTATCTCGCGTTAGTTCGCCAACGCATCAGTAGTGTATGGAATGCGCCCCCGGTGGACGTGACGAGCCAGGTCTATGTCGTCATTGTGCAATTCAGACTGCATCGAAACGGAACGGTCACCGGAGTTGCCATCGAACAGTCCTCCGGAAATGAGTATTACGATTTGGCGGGGAAACGGGCGGTTCTGAGCGCGGTACCCTTACCCAGGTTCCCCGCCGATATCACCGATGCGTATTTCGATGCTCATTTCACCTTCACCGTCGGAGAGCCCCAAGGATAAATCATGACGTTTCAAACTGGTGTCATCGTCGGCTTCTGTGCATTGCTCGGTCTCGTGTGGATCATCGAATCCGGTGCGGCCGATGTCTTTCTTGAAGCCACGAGGCCGGATTTTCAGAAGATTCCGCTCGGGGTCGTGGGGATTGACCATGTCGGTGGTCCGGAGTCGCCTGAAGGGCGAGCAAAACTGGGTAATCGTATCGAGGAAGTGCTCAAGGCGGATGTGCGACGATCCTTGGTATTTTCCCTCGTGGACCTCTCCAATCTTGGTATCAAGGCCGGTGGTCGAGGTGGAGAGCCAGACCCTTCCTTCAAACAAGCTGCGGAGAATGGAGTCTCCGTGATTGTGTGGGGGAAAGCAGGGATGAAGGCTGACACCAAGACTCCAGATGTTAGTATGGATGGGTACGTCTATGACGCCGGAAGTGATGAGGTGGTCGGCGGAAAACGGTACGCGGGTTCGACGTCGGTGGTCCGGCTGATGGCCCATCGATTTGCAGATGAGTTGGTCTTTCGATACACAGGCGAGCCCGGCATTGCACGGACGAAGATCGCCTACGTATCGCAGCAGGGAACAGCTCGTGAAATATTCGTGATGGACTATGATGGCTTCGAAGCTCGTCAGTTAACGACCGACGGTTTCTTGAACCTGATGCCACACTGGTCCCCGGATCGTCGGTTTCTCGTCTTTACCGCCTACCGTAATCGGAACACACAAGAAATTGATATGATAGAACTCGCGACAGGGAAGCGCTGGACGTTGGTCTCGCAAGGAGGGCTGAACATCACCCCAGCGCTCTCTCCCGATGGGCATTTTCTCGCCTATTCGTCGAGCCATGAGGGAAATGCTGAGCTGTACCGCTTGGATACGCGCACCAAGGCTGCTTTGCGACTGACGACGAATGCAGGAGGGGACCTTTCTCCATCCTGGTCCCCGTCCGGACGAGAATTGGTCTTTACCTCGGATCGGAGCGGAGGCCCACAACTTTTTCTTATGAGTGCGGACGGAACGAATGTGCGTCGGTTGACTTTTGATGGGGACTATAATGCGGCTCCAGCCTGGTCTCCCCGAGGAAATTGGATTGCGTATGTGTGCAGGACTCCCAAGAAAGAATACAAGCTTTGTGTGATCACGCCTGATGGACAGAAGCGCGTGCAGTTGACGACAGGGCACGGAGTGGACGATTCTCCATCGTGGTCGCCGGACGGACGCCATCTCGTCTTTAGCTCGACGGCGGATGGCAAGAGCCAGATCTACATGATTAATGCAGACGGCAAAGATCTCGAGCGTATCACATTCACAGGGACTCACAACAGCGCACCGACATGGTCTCCCGCGTCGTGATTTTTAGGGAAGGCATTGACGGCGATCATCCTCCGCTGTATGTAAGAGGGGATATCCTACAGGAGGGAATCAATCCCATGAAAAAGTTACCAGCCAGTTACCTACCGCTGCTTCTTGGTATGCTCGTTGCGATGACCCCTGCCTGTTCGAAGAAGGCGGTTCAATCGGGTGGGGACGGCCAAACCTTTCAACAAGAGACAGCCAAGAGTGGGACGATGAGAGAAGGAACCAGAAAAGGAGGGGTCAGCCCGAATTTTCCGGACACGGCATTCTCTGGCCGAAACGATTCGAGTGGTTTGCGAGGATTAGATCGTGATCCTTCCGAAGAACGGCTCAGTAGCGAGGCAGGGAGCAACGGCGGTTTCGGCGGCAACGGTGGTTCCGGGAGTAACGGGAATAAGTTGATGGCCAAATCCGATCCGGGCGCCGCGGCGCGTCAGTTGGCTGAAATACGGGCCGAGCAGATCGCATCGGCCGCAGCCGAACTGCGGGATGTCTTTTTCGCGTACGACAGTTTTTCGATCACGGACGAGGGACGTCACGCGCTCACCAACAATGCGGAATGGATGAAGTCCAATCCAAACATGCAGTTGAAAATAGAAGGACATTGTGATGAACGAGGCACGTCAGCCTACAATTTGGTGTTGGGCGAGAAGCGCGCGAAAGCCGTGCGGAACTATCTCGTTGAGCTAGGGGTGGCGCCCGATCACCTGTCGGTCGTCTCGTATGGCAAGGAACGGCCGTTCTGCACCGAACATGTAGAATCGTGTTACTCCCAAAATCGTCGGGGACACCTCGTCGTTCGGAGTGGGAATTGATGCGCGCATGGTCATGAGTTATCGGAACGTGCCCTGATTACTGATGGTTGTGTAGAGGTCAAGATATGCTGCCCCAACGATCAGTGACTCATAGTTTCCTTCTGGGTGCCGTGATGACGGGTCTGATACTGCCCGGCTGTATGGCGCAGCAGTCTGACCTCAAACGAACGGAAAAAGATTTTAAGAATCAACTGTCTCAGACAAGCGCGAAGCAAAGTCATGAACTCTCGACGTTACGAGAGCAGGAATTGCCGCAGTTACGAGGGGAACTGGAAAAAGCGCTGTATTTGGCAAAGGACCTCCAGGCCAGGCAAGATGACCTCAAACATCGTTCGGCGCAGTCCGAGCAACAGACAAAAAAGCTGGAGCAGCTGGCGACAAAACTGGAAACCGATAGCAGTACCCGTTACCTGTGGGTGCAGAAGAGTTTCGAAACGCAGGATGCGAAAGTGTCGGCCAGGCTCGATGAAATGTCCAAGGCTATGGAAGCGCTCAGGAAGGACATCATTGAGGTTGTTCAGCGTACGAACGAAAATCTCACGAAGCGAGTCGATGCGAAGCTTGATGAACAACGACGGGAGTCAACGGAAACCCGTAGCAGGCTCGAACAAGTGTCTCAAAATTTCGCTCAATTCAATCAGGCATTGACAGGGTTTCGGGAAGCGTTGTCTGGTCTCAATGATCGGGTGGGTGCAGGGGAGCAGACCACCAAAAACCTCACCACAAAGATCGAGGCCGATTCAAAGGCCACAGCGGCGCATGCGGAGGATATCAATCGAAGCGTGGTCTCTGTGACCAAGGCGCTTGAACTCGTCGGGAAGAAAGTCACCGCTCGGCTGGACGAGCAAGATGGCCGAATCAACGCGCTGGCGAAAACGGTGGAGCATGTCTCAAGTAAGCCTGCGGCGCTTCACCTGGGGGCAAAATCAGGGCAACAGTCGACCGGATCCAATGGGTCTACAGCCGAAGGTGAGCAAGGTGTCCCAGCTCCGACTGAATCGGGAGCGGCGATTGCTAAAACAACGATCATTCCCCCTCAAGAGTCATTCAAGTCCGAACTTTCTCAGGGAGGTTCCGACTCCCCTGATCGGGTTCGGTATGACCGGCTCTTGTCCATGTTTCGAGACGGAGATCTCGAAGGCGCTCGGCAAGGGTTCATCGGATTTCTCTCTGAATATCCCAACTCGAATCTCGCGCCGAATGCTCGTTTCTGGTTGGGCGAGTCATACTACGGCAAGAAGGATTTCCAGAAAGCCATCGATGCCTACGACAAGGTGGAGATCGATTATCCGAGCAGTGAGAAGGTGCCCGCCGCTCTCCTGAAGAAAGGGTATGCGTATCTGGCCATGAAGGACATGAAGCGAGCCTCGTCGGCCTTCAACCAGGTGGTCACATTGTACCCTGGGAGCGCCGAAGCGGGAAGAGCATCGGACAAGTTGGGACAACTCAAGGAGGCGCGTTAACACCATGGGCGTTCGTCCAATGCTGTCGGGTCTCGTCGTATGCGGACTGTCGATGTCAGCGGTGGATCTTGCCGGATGCGCACGGCATGCAGATTTCATCGAAGCTCGTAACCAGCTCTCCACGGTTGCGAAAACACAGGAGCAGGATCGTCAGCGGATGGATGCGGTGATGCGTCGGCTGGAGGCGATCGAAAAGATCAAGGATCCGGACGCAACCAAGGCACGGTTTGATGATCTCTCCACCCGTTTTCAGAAAATGGAAAATCGCCTTGCCAAATTAGAGGATACGACTAGCCGGTCATCGGCAAAAGTGGATCCTCCGGCTGAGCCTCGTGCCGTCAAACCCGTGAAGACGACCCCGCCGGCCGAATCGGTGGCGATCGTCACCGGAATTACCCCAACCTCGGCGTTCAACCTGGCGTATAATGATTACCTCAATGGGAATTACGAGCTCTCGGTGGCCGGGTTTCAACGATTTGTGAAAGATTTCCCGGGTACCTCGTTGACACCGAATGCGCAGTACTGGCTGGGTGAGTCCTATTACAATCTGAAAGACTACGGGCGAGCGATCCAGATATTCGATTCTCTTGTGGCGGAATACCCCGGCAACGAAAAGGTACCCGCCGCGCTCTATAAGCTTGGCTTGGCCACGGCTGAGACCGGTGATCTTGCGAAGTCGAGGAAAAATCTGAAGCGAGTGCTCGAAGAGTTCCCCTCATCGGATGAATCAAAATTGGCCAAGAATAAGCTGGCCGAAATCCGATGACCGTCGCCGTCGCGCGACGTTCTACCCTTCCCACCATCGCATCATCCACGAGGAGCGTGTTGCCGTGCTGACAACGGACGGCCGTGGCAAGATCTGTATCCTGCCGGAAGAAGTCATCGGCCGTATCGCCGCAGGAGAAGTTGTCGAACGTCCTGCAGCGGTCGTCAAAGAGCTTCTTGAAAACAGTATCGACGCAGGGAGCCGCTCGATTACGATTGAGGTGAAGAATGGTGGTCTCTCTCTGATCCGGGTGACTGATGACGGAGAGGGGATGAGCCGGGAGGACGCACCCCGCGCGTTTTACCGCCACGCGACCAGCAAGCTTCAGTCGGACGTCGATCTCTGGTCTATCCGAACGATGGGTTTCAGGGGAGAAGCCTTGCCCAGTATTGCCGCGGTGGCGCAGGTCCGCTTACGTACGGCGACTCGTTTGGCCGAGGTTGGAACAGAGTTGGAAATCGTGGATGGGTTGGTCGGGAAAATAGCCGACGCGCCTCCCGTGACCGGGACTCGAATCGAAGTGGCGGAGCTGTTTCATAACCAGCCGGCGCGTAAAAAGTTCCTGAAATCCATCGCGACGGAATGTTCGCACATCACGCGGGTGGTGCAACAGGCGGCGCTGGCATGGCCGTCCATTCAATTCCGTTTGACGCACAATGCCCAGGAGATGATGAACTATCCAGCGGTGTCTTCCGCAATGGACCGGATCGCCCAGGTGTATCGGCCTGTGTTTCTTGATCAATGCGTGTCGATCCAGGCCGCTCTTCCCGGTGTTGCCATCAACGGATATATCGTCGATGCGATCTACGCGAAGTCGTCGCGCGCACCCCAAGAGTTGTTTGTCAATCGTCGCCCGATTCGTAGCCTGGCGGTGTCTCACGCCGTAGGGGAAGGCTACGCATCTTTCGTCGCCAAGGGGTGTCATCCACGATTTGTGCTGTTTTTGGAGGTCGATCCAGATCGTGTCGATGTCAATGTCCATCCTGCCAAGCGAGAGGTGCGATTCTCCGATAACGAAACCGTTCATCAGCTCGTCCGACGGGCCGTTCGCCAGGCATTGAGCAGGGGAGAATCGACAGATCGTTCGAGCGAGGGCGCCCGATTTCCTGGTGCCAGCCCTGATACCTCTCGTTCGGTCGCTGGGCCTTTACTCGTGCCCGAGTTTCCCCAGACGAAGTCGACGTTGCCCGCATGGCAACGTTCTGAAACTCAGTTGGCGTTCGTAGGCGAAGCGGCAGAGCCTTATGCTCGCGTGCCATCAACTGAGGTGATCCCGCTGGGACAGATCAATCGAACGTTCCTTGTGGTGCAAGTCGGCGGCGATTTGACTGTGATAGACCAGCATACGGCCCATGAGCGTGTCCTGTTTGAACGACTGCTTCGAGCCTGGACAACCAGCAAGATAGAAGCCCAGGCATTGCTCATCCCCGATCCGGTTGAGCTGTCCCCGGCCCAGGTCGGTTTATTGCAGCGGTACCAGAACGATCTTGAGAAGTTGGGGTTGGAGATTGAGCCGTTCGGCGCTTCAACGGCTCTGATCAGGTCGACGCCGGTTGGTCTTGGTCGAATCGATGCGGGCCGGTTTCTCCAGGACCTCGTCGAGGATCTCACTCAATGGGACAGCCTTGCGAGTCTGGAGACAAGGGTTCGGTCAGTGTTGGCTTCGATGGCATGCCATGGTGCCGTGCGCGCCGGGCGTCCCATGAGACTGGAAGAGATCAAAGCGTTGGTCGAGGACTGGCAGAGCGAAGGAGAGATTACGACGTGTCCTCACGGGCGAAGGACCTCGTTCCGTCTCACGACGGATGAGCTGGAGAAAATGTTCGGACGAGTCGGCTGGTAGACGATCATGGATCAAAAAGCGCATGAGATGAGTGGGGAGAATCAAGGTCCCCGGATACGACGACCAGTTCCTCTCGCGTGAATGTATGCTTCCAGACAATCTGTGCCGCTACCGTCCCTTAGTCGTGCTTCTGGGGCCGACTGCTGTTGGAAAAAGTCGGGTCGCGACGCAGGTCGCCAAGCATTTCGATACCGAGGTGCTGACGGCCGATTCCCGTCAGGTTTACCGTGGGATGGACATTGGGACGGATAAGCCCACGGCTGCAGAGCGACAGGCTGTGTCGCATCGGCTTCTCGATGTGGTCGATCCCCATGAGGTCTTCAATGCGGGGTGGTATCGCCGCGTCGCATTGGGCGAAATCGACCGGCTGTATGCGGCCAATCGGTTGCCCTTCGTGGTCGGCGGCACAGGGTTGTACATCAGAACGTTGGTGAGAGGCCTCTGTCCCGCCCCTCAGGCCGATCCCCTTGTACGGGCAGACCTCAAGAAGTTGCGAGAAGCGAACGGCAGAGCCGGCCTCTATGCCGAATTGATGCGCGTCGATCCTGAAACCGCAGCCCGGCTGCATCCGAATGATGAATCGAAGGTGATACGGGCGCTGGAGGTCTACCGATTGTCAGGCCGTCCGATGTCGATCATGCACGATGAACATCGGTTTCAAGAGAACCTGTTTTCGGCGCTTTTGATCGGGCTTCAGCGAAGCAAGGAAGCGCTCTATCGGAGAATTGAAGAACGAATCGATTGGCAGCTGACTCACGGAATGGTAGAAGAGACGCGAACATTGCTTGACCAAGGATACGGGCGCGAGCTCGCATCGATGAAAGGGCTCGGCTATCGCCAGGTCGGAGCGTTTCTGGCGAATGAGTATGACTATGAAGAAATGGTGCGTCGGTTCAAGCGTGATACGAGACGATTTGCGAAACGGCAGATGACCTGGTTTCGCAAGGAATCGGGAGTCGCATGGCTGTCGATCGAAGAGAGCGAGCCCTATGAGCGGACAGCAGAACGAGTGATCGCACTCATGGAGCAGTTTGTGAGGACTCTAGAAGCATCAGCACAATCCGCTGCGTTGCAGCAAGTTACGTTGGGAAAAGGATCTGTATGAAGACGAAGAAGAGCACGAGGCAAGCGACGGTCGGTGTGATCGGGGGAAGCGGGCTCTATGATATTGAAGGGCTCACAGCAACCCGATCAATTCGGGTGCGAACGCCCTTCGGAACTCCCTCTGATGCCATTACGGTCGGCACGCTCAGGGGTATTCGAGTGGCTTTCCTGTCAAGGCATGGGCGAGGGCATCTGTTGAATCCGAGCGGGATCAACTACCGTGCGAACATCTTCGCGCTCAAGTCTCTAGGCGTCTCGCACGTCATCTCAATCAGTGCCGTCGGCAGCATGAAAGAATCAATTCACCCAGGCGATGTTGTGTTGCCCGACCAGTTCATCGATCTCACGAAGCGCCGCGCGTCGACATTTTTTGAGGACGGGATCGTGGCGCACGTTGCCTTTGGTGAGCCGGTGTGCGCCGAGCTGGGAGAGGCGCTGTTTGCGTCCGCCGCGCGAGCCGGGGCCACGGTGCATCGTCACGGCACCTATCTCTGCATGGAGGGTCCGCAATTTTCGACGAAAGCGGAATCACGGCTCTATCGGCAATGGGGTGTCGATGTGATCGGGATGACCAATATGCCCGAGGCCAAGCTGGCTCGAGAAGCGGAGCTGTGTTACGCGACCGTGGCGTTGGTCACCGACTATGACTGTTGGCACGAAACGGAAGAGGCCGTCACGGTCGAAGCGGTATTGTCCACGCTCCATCGGAATGTTGCATTAGCGAAACAGATACTTGGTGCGGTGATGCCGTCCTTTGCCCATCCGATAGAGTGCGCCTGTCATCGAGCGTTGGATCATGCCATCCTCACGGCGCCGAAACGAATCCCCGCAGTGGCTCGGAAGAAGCTGGCCGTGCTCATTGACCGTGCGCTGAGCCCACAGAAAGGAGTCCGTTAGTCATGGGAAAATTGCTTGTGGTCGGATCGGTTGCGCTTGATACGGTCAAGACTCCCTTCGGTGAAGGGACCGAGATCCTTGGAGGGTCGGCTACGTATTTCTCCACCGCTGCCAGCTTTTTTACCTCGGTGGCTCTCATCGCGGTGGTGGGAGAAGACTTTCCCCAACAGCATGTCGCGTTTCTCAAGAGTCGGGGGATCGATCTCACGGGGTTGGAGCGGCGCCCCGGAGCAACCTTTCGATGGAAAGGAGAATACACGCATCAGCTGAACGAGGCGCATACCCTGGATACGCAGCTCAACGTGTTTGAGACGTTTCGTCCTCAGATCCCCGAAGCGTATCGGGAGCCGGACGTGTTGTTCCTCGGGAACATTCATCCGGAGTTGCAACTCGATGTGCTCCAGAAAGTTCAACGCCCGGCACTCGTGGCGTGCGACACGATGAATTTCTGGATCAATGGTCAGCGCGAAGCGCTGTGGAAGGTGTTGGAGAAGGTCGACGTCCTCATCATCAACGACGGTGAAGCTCGAGCCCTGGGCCAAGATTCCAACTTGGTGAAAGTCGCGAAGCTTGTGCTCTCACGTGGCCCCAAACATCTGATCGTGAAGCGCGGAGAATATGGGGTCCTCATGTTCAACGACAATCAGGTGTTCGGTGCTCCGGCGTTTCCGCTTGAAGATGTGCGGGATCCAACCGGAGCGGGCGATACCTTCGCGGGAGGATTTTTGGGATACTTGGCGGCGACGGGGAATCACTCGCCTGAGGCGATGAAGCAGGCGATCATCTTTGGAAGCGTCATGGCGTCGTTTACAGTAGAAGCCTTTAGTCTTGACCGATTGCGAATCCTGGATTACAAAGAGATTCAGGCTCGGTTCTCAGAGTTCAAGCGGTTGACGCATTTCGAGGATATTCGATGACCAAGGCAAACGGATGGTGTGATCGGGCGCAGCAGTCTTTTTTGCCGGTCTGTGTAGGACTCATAACTATTCTGGTCGGATGTGCAAGCGACAAAGAAGCCTTGCGGAAGTCGCAGGGGTTTTATCAAGAAGGCGTGGCGAGTCTCCCGGGAGATCGTCAGAAAGCCTTCGTGTCGTTCCATAAGTCCGTCCAGTTGAATCCGACCAACAAAGAGGCACGGTACGCCTTAGGACATGTGTATGCCCTTCAAGGCAAGCTGCCGCTCGCCGAAGAGCAATTTCGCGAGGCGATTAAGATTGATGAGTCCTATTCTGAGGCGCATACCTATCTCGGGCAGGTCCTTGCAAATCAGGATCGGTGGGATGACGCGATTACGTCCTATAAGCTGGCACTCTCGAATCCGCTCTATCCAACGCCCGACTTGGCTCGCTTCCATCTTGGTCGCGCGCTCGCGCATCAGGGCGACCTTCAGGGGTCGATGGAGGCCTTTGAGGATGCGGCCTCGGCCAGCCCTCCGAGCGTTCCGCCGGCCATGACTCATCTTGAGCTCGGCCGCGTGTATTATAAGTTGGGCTACGCAACGCAAGCCCGTGAAGTGCTGAAGAAAGTGACCACGATGGACAAAGGCGGAGACCTGGCGGCGGCGGCGGCGGAACTCTTGGCTCGATTGAAGTAGGAGACCTATGGAGTCGGTTGGCGAATTCTTCAGGCAAGTTCGAGAGACCAAAGGGTTGACCATCGATGAGGTGGCGTCCAAAACCCGTATTCGTACGGATTTCGTCAAGGCGCTGGAGGATGGGAATTTCGCCAAGTTACCCGACCAGGTGTTCGCTCGGGGGTTTGTGCGTTCCTATGCTCGATCGCTGGGCCTGGATGAAGAGGATGCGATTCATCGCTTTATCCAATCCGCTGGATCGTTCTACGAGAAGCAGGATGAACGAGAACGCCTGAAGATTCGGCAGGTCGAAGAAGATCGGAAGCGCCAGGCCAATCGGAAGGCGGTGGCCATCGCGATCGGTATCGCTGTCCTGACGTTGATCTTTCTCTTAAGCCGAGAGCAATCGGCTGTCTTTCGGAATGGGCCACCCGAACAACCTTCGGCGGGGAAACGGGCGGCTCAAGCGGTCAAGGATCTTCCGGAATCAAGTGCTCGCGAGCCGGAACATTCAGCGGAGCTTCCCAAGCCAAACGAGGCGTCTGCCGGCGCGCCGAAACCGACGACTGATGCGTTGGCAAAGCACGAACCAACCCCATCTGCTGCGTCGGTTTCTAAACTTGAGCCCCACGTGGTGTCCACGGGATCGACCGTGTCTCCCGGCAGTGATGGCCCATTGGCGGGACTCTCATTGAACGCCGCAGGGGATCCGGGCGATGGACAGCTTGTCCTGGATCTCGAAGCCACGGAGTTGAGCTGGGTCGTCGTCCAAATCGATAATGGAAGCCCTCAGGAATCATTGCTCCGACCGGGCGAAAGGTCCCATTGGACGGGTCAAGATCAATTCATCCTGACCCTCGGGAACGCCGGCGGGGTCAAAGCTGAATTAAACGGCAAACCGCAAAAGCCGTTCGGACCCAGTGGAAAAGTGGCTCGAGATATTGTGTTGAAACGATAGTCCCCTCACGTCGGCTGTGTTTTCTCTATCTGTCTTTGCTTGCCTTCTGAGCACATTCCCCTA
>CAZAKX010000088.1:0-13100 GCA_964485915.1 uncultured Nitrospira sp.
TCTCCGACTGCACCTTATACGCGTCACGCCCTTTTGATTGACTTCGCTGATTTTCGTGATCCCACTGCGAAGGAAATCCATCGGCTTCCTTGGCCCGAAAATCTTCCAATACTAACCCCTGTCCTTCTGCCGCTGCAGAATCCTGCCGAACCCAAACACTCATTATGAGCCCAAGAACAATTGCGGCAGATATCGACACGCGGCGCTCCATAGACTTCCTTCCCGTTCTTAGGTTTCTTGCGACGGAACAGGCGAGAGTAACGGAGCCTGTTCCGCCTGGAATTCCTCACCCATCGCTGGCTGTTGCCCTCGCTGACACATCCAGAACAACACGAGAACTGCCGCCCAGAACACCACCATATTCAGAGTCACCATTTTCGTGGCGTATTGAAGATCCGGGGTAAAGGCCCAGGGTGAGACATCAGCCATCAGTTCGCTGACATGCCAGGACAAACGTCCCGAGGAACGAATGTAACCCATCAAGCCCATGACCCAACTAAAGGACGCTGCCAGCCCAAATAGTCCGACCATACCGCGGAGTGGAATCTTCCCCCACTGAATCGGTCCATGCAGCACAGCGCCTCGAAGCATCAAGCGGTTGATCACCACTCCAAGCATTATCACAGTCAACGTCGTAAACGCTTGCGGAGCTGAGAGACCGACACGGACTTTTGCCGGCAAGTAAAACCCATAGATGGACAACCAGATCACATTCAACGCACCAACGACGTAGAGCACCGTGATCAGCGTATTCCCGGTCCGGACCCACGAGATGGTCATCGTTCGATTCGCGCGGCGGTAATACAAGAAGCTCAGGGCGGTGACGAGAATCATGATATTGACGGCACCATTCTTGGCCGACATCACCCCGTAGTTGCCGATCACGGGATGTTGGGCGCCTCCCATAGCCTTCACTTCACTGGCAGACACCAGCAGAGTGTGCGGCGTCAGCCAAATGAAGAGTGCCAGCATCAGAACGCCCAACAACAGTTGGTAATAGGGCTGATACCGTTCACCTCCCTTGATCCTCGCCATGCTCTGCCAGAGGTAGTAGTTGATCCCTAAAAAGAGGACTCCGATAAGGAGCGCCTGAACCACAAACAGCCACGTGAGCAACCCACCCATCATCGTAACACCCATGGTCTGACGAAACACGAACACCGACTTCATCAGCCAGTACCCTGCGATCGGCATGGGAAGAAGCGCGCATACCGTGACGAACAAAAACACATATCCCACCCAGTCGAAGTAGGCTCGTTCTTCGTCGGTCTTGCTGGTAAAAAACCGATAACAGGCATAGGCCAGCACAACGGCTCCACCGGACATGATGTCCGCGAGAAAGCGATGGACATTCAGTGGGTTCCAGAGAGCGGAATGCAAGAGATGCCAGATGTTCCCCAAAAACCTCCCCTGCGCATCCACTCCGGCCGGCGACATCATGAAGGAAGACCAGGAGTTGGCCAGCATCAGTAACGCAGTGCCTACAATGTTCGTGAAGATCCCGATCGCCGCGTGGATCCATTTCAGGCCTCGCTCGGCCATCCGATTCCAACTGTAGTAGTAGACGATCAGCAGCACCGCCTCTCCGAAAAACACCGCAGCGTAGAGCGGCATAAATGACTTGAACGTCCCGCCCATGTAGTTCATGAAACTGGGGTAGAGGGTAATGAACAAGGTAAGCATCACGCTACCGATCAGTGCGGTCACGGATAGAGCCAGCACGGCCACCTTCGCAAGATCTCGCGCCAGGCCGTCGTAGCGAAGCGCCAATGCCGGCTTCTTCGTCGTTAACCCAAGAAACTCGATCAGTGCACAGAACAGCGGAAGCGCGAGAACAAACCCGCCGAAATACGTATGTTGCTGTGTCACGAACCAGATGAGCACTCGACTGTCCAACGAACTGATCCGCGGATAGACGGTTTCGTGAGGAGCCGGAGCCGCAGGGCCTTGTGGAGTTCCCTCCGTTCCAAAATAGACATCGACCGAAGACTCCGCAAAGGACAACCCGGGGCCACTCCATGCAGATCCCATCGCGATCGTGAAAAAAACGATGCCGAACGCGGAACGCACCACCCGAACTACTCGCCCCATACCCTTTACCCCTTTATTCCGTTCTTCTGGAAGGCCAACGCTGCTCGAACACCTTGGGGCGAATTCACCTGTTTTCCAAGAATTCCCATCACGAAAGGACAGCGCAACATACCGCTCGAAAGCTGTGGAGCCTCTTCGTTTTCCACGTAACGGCGATGACCCAGGTAATATCCGTACACACCCATCATGGCCGCCACGAGCGCATCCATGACAGCGGATACCTCCGGCGCAATCAGCGGCTGCCTTGCAACAAATAACACGATCCCCATCGCCACGAGGTAATAGGTCGAGGCAAACGCCATCCCAGGCCACCACCAATATTTCAGCAATTCAGCCGGTGTCGTTTGACGGAGCGTGCGAATCCAAGAGGCAGATGGATTCAACCCTCCCAAATAGGCACAGAGAGCGAGCCCGCCACCCAGAATCGTCACGCCCAGCAGCTGAACCAGAGCGGCGTTGTGCGCATCGACTATCGCCACTCCAGACAACGACACGATCGCACCGATCCCCAGGCCTGCCACAGCCCAGAGCCCCAATGGCCAACTCCGGCGCTGCACCAATAGGCGTAACTGCTCCCCATCAGGGAAGGTCAGAAACGGCCGCCCCAACACTGAGAGCTTGCGTACATGGCCGATCTCAAACGCGTCACGCGCAACGGACGTGCAGGAGATGATGATTGCCATCATCGCCGGCCCGTCAGGGTGCTGGAGGTAACTGTAGTGCATGATCCACAGTAAGGTAAGGACCAACAAAGATAGCTGGATGCCATAGGCGGCGCCGATCCAACCAACCAGCCAGCCGAGGAGATGCCAGCCATCTTGCCTCACAATCGAGGACCAGGGCACCGCACGCCCAACCCGATAGGCCAAGAGTGCCGTGACCATTGCGACCACACTGCTGACCGACAAGACTGCGAGGGGATCAGTGATCGGAACGAGATGCTTTGCCAAACGATATACCCCGAACGCGACTAGCCCCGGGAGGAACATCACGACCCGCTTTTTTCGGCGCACAGCGTCTTCCGTCACCGCCAGACTCAGACTCGGAAGTACCCGTAATGCCATTCGGTGCAACATAGTGGACTCGTCAAAAGTGAACAGTAAGACGTGAAACGTCGTTCGTTCTTCTCGCCTTACCTTTCACATTTCACCTTTCACGTCGTTGAGCCGCCATTCCAAAATACTTGGCCTTGACCTCTTCCATCAGATCGACGGTCACACGTGATAGGCCACGATCCGCAGCCGTGCGCTCCAGTTCGATCCGCGCCATGGCACGAACCGGAGCCGGCACTCGCTCCAACCGCCCTTCCGCTTCAGAGTCCCATTCAATACGCTCCCCAGTTCGTGGACGTAGCAGCGTATCGAGCGTGACGACACGCTGACCGTGACGACGAATATCCTGCTCCACGTCTTCCCGAACCAGCACAGCCACATAGGGCGGCATGCGATCCAATCGGTGCAAGGCGTCATCGGTCCACAACAATCGATCGACAAGCCCATCGGCCTGCCCCTCCGGCACATCAACACCGACCGTCAACCCACACCCCCGACATTCCGATCGGATGAACCACTGCGGCGCGCCATCTGCGTTCATCCGTTCTTCGATCCCCGCTGTATGCATCCAACGACCACAACCGCACGTCAGCATCTCGATAGACTACCCAATCTTCCCTGGGTAAAGGATATAGAGCATCGTGTACGTAAAGCTTCCGGTGACAAATAATACGCAATAGATAACCATCGTAAACCGACCGAGCGCCCGATGTCGCTTTGCCCCATCAGGCCAAATCCGTTGAATGGTCATTTCGATCGCAAACACGAACGCCACCACAAGAAGAAAGACCAGATAGACCTCCAGCTTCCGCATCGAAAACCCCGCCGCCGCAACACGCGAGAAAAAGAGCCCGAGCACGACCGTGGCAATCCCACCGAAAATGAGGCCTACCTTTTTCCATGTCGTAAGTAACTGAGATTCCCGAAGAGACCGAATGCCATCGAGGAACTGCTGGGAACGAAAGCCTAACACAATCATATAGACCGCCATAATCAGGCCGATGATGACGAGAATAATGTGGAGTGTGAGCACCGGAATAAAGACATAATCATAGAGCGACTGCGAACCACCGAATCCTTCTTTCCCCTCAAACGCCAGAACGCCAAGCTGCCGAAATAAATAATAGGCAATGAAGAAGCTGAGCATGGACATCATGCCGCCCAGCATCAGCCAATGGTGCGCATCGGCATGCCGCCTTCGAGCTTGGAACCACCCGACGATGAATAACCCGGTAAACAGCGTCGCCATCAGCTGACTGAGATCCGCTCCGATCGTGGCATGGGTCCCGAAAAACCCTGGTTCCCGTAACCAATCCATTGTTATGTCTCGGCCGCTCGCTCCATCATCGGTCTATGTGTATTCATCGAATGAGTCCTCCACCGAGCTTGCGTGGGAAGCCCGCTTCTCGCTCGAATCGTTCATAGCGAGTCACGGTTTCACACCTTGCACCACAGCCGTCTTTTCCAACTCAGTCACAGAGGTAAATCCCGCTTCAGTCAGCCATTGCGTCGCATCGCTCGCTCGGTAGCAACTGCCTTGCTGTGTATTCACGAGTATATGAACCGCGAAGGCGGTGGTCCAAGCCGGGCCGGCACCGGACACTTCTAAAAACCGATCTTTGATCACAAGTCGCCCCCCCGGCCCAAGCGAGGTAAAGACTTTTTCAACCACGCGTTGATTCATCTGAAAGGTCTGGTAGTGGAGGATATCGGACATCAGAACAAGATCGTATGGGCCACCAAGTGGATCTGAGTTGAAGTCACCTGCCAACAGCTGAATTCGGGATTCAAGTCCGGCCTCCTTCACGGTTTTTTCCGTCAACCTCAGCGTGGCTGGAAGGTCAAACACGGTGGCAGTCAATTCCGGATACACCTGGCAAAACGCGATAGCGTTCGTACCAGCCCCGCCCCCTAGATCTAACAGCCGTTCTCTCCCCATCAAATTCAATCGCTTCGCTAAATCTGGTCCGCTGTGTTGGCCGATGCGGTTGAGCACTGTCAGCACGTTACTGCCCAGCTCCGGATCGGTCTCAAAGACATGTCGATCGACCATCCGATGCCCTGTGCGGATCGTCTCTTCCAATCGCCCCCAATTGTTCCACTCCGCGTCATGCAGGAGCAGAAGGTGCCCCACATATTGCGTCGAATGCCTCACAAGGTAAGTGAGTGCCGTAGCGGAATTACCGAACAACTCCTCATTTTTGGCCAAGAGCTTCATCGCCACAAGTGCATTCAGGAGGATACCAAGCGTCGGGGCATCCGCGCCAATCCGTTCTGCGATGTCCTGAGCAGATTTTGGTCTCGTATCGATGGCAGAAAACACGTCCAGCTTCACTGCAGTGAGCAGGATCTTGGTTTCCCAGTAGTACCCAAGCTGAAACACTTCTGCGAGCGAGAGTTCTCGTGACACACCAGTCCCTTTGGCCCTAGGCTTTAAAAAATGGCATATTACCTACAGGGGAAACGGAAAGGCAAGGTGACGAACATGTTGGAATTCGACTCAAAACACGAAGGGCAGCGGATCGCTCCGCTGCCCTTCGTTCACGCAAAACCAGCTGAAGAAACGGCGATTACTTGATCTCTGCCTTGAGATTCGCGGTTCCCCCATCCGTCACATCGACTTCGAACTCGATTTTCTTGGCTTTACCCGCAAATGGATGCCAGGCCACAACCTTATGTTTGCCTGCCGGCACATCCTTGATCTCAAAGGAACCATCGTCCTTCACCACGGCAAAATGTGGGTTTGAGACGGGCAAGAAGAACGACTGCATGAATTCATGCTGGTCACACTGTAACCGGAAGTACCCGTCCTTTTCTGCACCACCTCGAAACGTCACCGGCTTCTCCAAGGTATCACCCTTCTTGGCAAGACCGATGTTGAAGCCTGTCGCCGAGCTAGAGCCCTTCACTGTAAAGCTATGCGGGTTGTGGAGGACACCGGCCACCGACTTAGGATCATCCGGATCAGCATCCTTGTTTTCAACCTTGAAGGGTCGAGTGTTGACCACGATACCGCTGAAGGGCAAAAATTCGCAGAATTCCGCCGTAACTGATGTGCCGGCATAGCCATCTACAAACGCTTTATCTTCAATGTCCGTTACGGCAACTACTGCATTCTTTAAACCGCCATCCTTCCCAACTTCGATCTGCTTCAGAAACCGCTTGTCCCCATCCATCAAATCCTTGTTCGGATTCTTCACGCAGAACTTCGGATTAGGGAACTTCGAGAAGAGAAATTCTTTCTGCTCAGCCTTACCGGAATAGGTCACCTTGCCGGAGATCGTTCCCCCTGCATACGAGGTGAGGGGCGCCGCAACCAGCGCGACGGCGGCCACGCCAAATACTATTGATAACGCACTCTTCATTGGACTGCCTCCTTGTAATAGACTATAAGTGAAACCATCCTGGTTCCTGACTTGCTCCCTCAGCTTTCCCCTTGGCTGGGGAAAAACATTATCTTGTCCATGCACATGTGCTCATCACAACATTTGGTGAGCTCGTGAGGATCAAGTATGTATATGAAATATTACCTTCCACTGTCAATCTTAAACAAGAGGCCGCAAAGTCACATCTGGAGTAGCTATTTTACCTTCGCCTCTGGTACAGTTGAAAAAATTGGTCGCTCGGTTTCTGAGTCGGAGTGCCTTCAAGTGCTTCTGCCCTACTTTGACGAATACCCCCTCCTTCACGAGTAGATCAAAACTCGCATGACGACACCCGCTGAATCCGCCATTAGACTCAACCGTACCTTTCCTGTCTACGTGACGATGTTCCTATTCGGCATTGTGACGCTCAGCGCGCTGGTTGGGGTCCCAGCATACGGCATCCTTGTCGGCTATACCTGGTTAGACTGGACCATGTTTGCACTGCTGTATATGGTCACTGGACTCGGCATCACGGTCGGGTACCATCGACTCATCTCACACCGGAGCTTCATGTGCCCTGACTGGGTGAAGGCTGGACTTCTGATTGCTGGCGGATGGGCATTACAGAACTCAGCACTCAAGTGGGGCGCCGACCACATTCGCCACCATGCCGCGTGCGACCAAGATGCTGATCCCTACAACGCAAAGAAAGGGTTCTGGCACAGCCACTGTGGATGGCTGTTCTCCGACGAGCGTTACTCGGACGAAAGATATGCGACGCGACTGAAGCAGGATCCTGTGATTATGTGGCAGCACCGGTACTATGTGCCGATCGTGCTGTCAGGGCTTGCGCTGCCGTTCCTGATAGGTTTCTTACACGGCGGTTGGATGGAGGGCTTTGGCTGTTTCATGTTGGCCGGGGTCGGCCGAACATTTGCCGTTCTGAACTCGACTTTCTGTATCAATTCAGTGTGTCATCTCTGGGGAAGCCAACCACATAGCCAAGCTGATTCCAGCCGAGATAGTTGGCTGGTTTCGCTCCTGACCTTCGGTGAAGGCTATCATAACTATCACCATACGTACCAAAGCGACTACCGCAATGGACCACGTTGGTATAACTTCGACCCATCGAAATGGTTGATCTTCACGCTTTCGCTGTTTGGACTCACCTGGTCTCTCCGTACGGCTTCAGCAGCCGAAGGCAAAGCTTCAAACCTTTAGATTCTCAACTCTTGCCGCAGCGACCATTCGTAGATACAGGCCGCCACGGGACTTTAGTACTTCCGCAAGGAGACGGGTGGAAGATTCCACAATGCTCCACGGGCGGCGGCCCATAGCAAATTAAGCAGATGAGTAAGGTCGGGAGCCGTCCGGGCTAGCAATTTGATCGCCAAACCCGGGATGGCCGGTGTCGATACTCCACCCAGAACCTGGCCCGGAAACTTCTCTAAAATAGCCGCGACCTT
Organism: uncultured Nitrospira sp.; assembly: GCA_964485915.1. Lineage (GTDB taxonomy): Bacteria > Nitrospirota > Nitrospiria > Nitrospirales > Nitrospiraceae > Nitrospira_D. Next base: position 7,975 of record CAZAKX010000088.1, read on the forward strand.
CGATTCAAGATCCGCCCAGATTTCCGGCGAAACCGCATCGCTCACCACATACAGGGATGCTACGTAGTCCCATTCCTCAGCAAGGCCGACCCGCCCCAGGTCGGCGGCCGGATCGAGAATGTAGCGCTCGACAAGCGACGCTCCCGTTGCCGTTGTAATTTGGATCTCATTCTCGAGGTGGGTGAACGCCCAGCGTTCGCCTCGAGCCATTCGCCCGGAAGCCAGCGCATCCCATAAAATAATGGTGGCACTCGGCGCGAGACTCACGTGAATCGCCTGCCGAAATCGTGATCCGGCAAAGGGGATGGTGTGCTCCGGCAACCATTCCAGGATCGCACCAGACCCGACCGTGATGTTGATCACCTGTTCGGACAGTTTCCCTTCTGATCGATACACACGATTGGCGGAAGGCGCGGAAACAAGGACATGGGCATCCCGATCCAGAATCATGTCGATGGAAAGACCGTCACCTCCGACCAAACCACCGGAGGGATTGACCAGAAGCGTATAGGCAGCTCCGGTATCATCGAGGTAAATGGGAGGAAGAAGCTTCCAAGGCGTCGTAAAGTATGACTGCGCGATGACGGTCCGACCATCAAGTTTCGCGTACTGAAGCCTGAGCTCGCCGATTCGTCCGACGAATTCGGTTGAGGACGGTTCGGGCAGGTTCTTTTTCCGAGAAGGCTCACTTCCCCCAGAAGGTTGTCTTTTTAGAAACGTACTGGTTTTCTGAGACGCGCTTTGTCGCTCCCCCTTCCGAACCCGCACGGCTGCTAACGCCTGGCTCGCTGCGGAACACGTTGCTCCACCCAAGCCACCACGGAATCAAGCCCCTCACCGGAGAGGATATTCGTGAAGGCAAAGGGAAGATCGCCGCGCATCTTGCGTGTATCCCGATCCATGACGGAGAGGTCCGCACGCACATGGGGCGCTAAGTCCATCTTATTGATCACCAAAAAATCCGACCGGGTGATACCAGGGCCACCCTTGCGTGGGATTTTGTCACCGGCTGCCACATCGATGACGTAGATCACGTAATCCACCAGCTCAGGGCTGAAGGTGGCCGCAAGATTGTCCCCGCCACTTTCCAGAAAAAACAATTCAACATCAGGGTGACGCCGAAGCAAGTCGTTGATCGCCTCTTGGTTATGCGACGCATCTTCCCGGATCGCCGTATGTGGACAGCCTCCGGTCTCGACTCCCAAGATGCGGTCGATCGGCAATGCGGCGCGTTTCGTCAGAATTTCCGCATCGATTTTGGTGAAAATATCATTCGTCACAGCGGCAAGACTGTAACGATCGCGCAATCTTTGACACAGAGCTTCAACAAGCGCCGTTTTACCGGATCCGACAGGACCTCCAATGCCAATGACCGGTATACCTTTTTCCCGCGCTTGTGTTGGAGACCAGCTGTGACTATGCTCACGATTCAGGTCATGCATGTTCATGCCAAGATCAGGCGGCCGGAAGCCCAACGCCGTCACCCCCCTGCTCTTTTCCTTTCTCGTGTGAAACGATGCTCACAGGCCACCTCGCTCGCTAAGACCGAAAGAGCCTCCACTCCAGAGCACCGTGTCGCATCGAATAAATGTCTTGAATAGGAGACCATGAACTCATCTCCGCACCCGAATCGACCTCTTTGCTAATCCGTTCGATCACCGGAAGCCACTCGCCTAGGATGCGCTGCCCTTCATGTTGACCGATCGGACTCAGTCGCATGGCCGCAGAGACGAACCCGACTGCGGTTTGATACAAGAAGGCCGCCGCTGTTTCTTCCGGGCTCCAACCGCACGCACCCAGAGTGAGGCCGAAGGTCACCGCGAGATGACCAGGAGCTCGATCAGACTCCACTGCGTCCTGATACTCGCTCAGGATCGGTTTCGCTTTGATCTGATCAGCCGCCACTCGAATCACCTGCCGCCCCATCTGACGGCTGGCCATCCGTGACTCACGACTCAGCTTTGTGGCATCAAGCCTTCGATCAATCTCGAGAGCGGTCGAAATCATTCCTTCAGCCCCAGCCACGTTGGCTATTTTCGTAGCCAGGGCTTCTCGGCGGCTCATGCCACCTCGCAGCAAATCTTCAATGTACCGCGCAAACTGATCCGAGGTCTTTACGGCACCGCCTTGCACGGCGGCTTCCAATCCAGAAGAAAATGCGTATCCACCTGAAGGGAAGAATGTATCGACGAACCGCAACCCTTCAAGTAACGACGGCGTATTCATGAGAACATGCTGACACGTTACAGGCCGGCATGCTGACAGGGCTGAGCGGCTTTCATGACCTACCCTGTCAGCCCCCCTGACGCTCGTCAACCCTTCAGAATAGGAAATACCGTTGAGCCATCGGCAGGACAATTGCTGGCTCACACGTGAGCCGCATGCCGTCCGCGGTTACCACATATGTCTCAGAATCGACTTCAATTTTCGGCAGATAATCGTTCAGTTTCAGATCGCGCTTCTTCACACTCCGGCAGTTCTTCACCACGGCCACACGCTTCTGCAAACCAAGCTTCTTTGGGATTTCCCGATCTAACCCAGCCTGGGAGAAGAACGTCAAGCTGGTACTGGTCAACGCCCTTCCAAATGCACCGAACATGGGTCGGCTGATGATGGGTTCCGGCGTCGGGATAGAGGCATTCGGGTCGCCCATCTGTGCCTGAGCAATAAACCCACCTTTCAACACCATCTCCGGCTTGACGCCGAAGAACGCCGGCTTCCAGATCACGAGATCGGCGAGTTTACCGATTTCTATTGAACCGACCTCATGCGCGATGCCGTGGGCAATCGCCGGATTGATCGTATACTTGGCCACATAACGCTTGGCCCTGAAATTATCGTTCTGGGAAGAATCCTTTGCACCGGTCGGTGATAAATGCCCCCGCTGAACCTTCATCTTATGAGCGTTTTGCCAAGTTCGAATGATCACTTCGCCGATCCGGCCCATGGCCTGAGAATCTGAGGACATGATGCTGATCGCGCCGAGATCGTGAAGAATATCTTCTGCCGCAATGGTTTCACGACGGATACGAGACTCCGCAAATGCCACATCTTCGGGAATCCGCGGGTTCAGATGGTGACACACCATCAACATGTCGAGATGCTCATCCATCGTATTCGCGGTAAACGGCATGGTCGGATTAGTGGACGACGGAAGCACATTGGGCTCGCCGCACACCTTGATGATATCCGGTGCATGTCCGCCTCCAGCGCCCTCCGTATGGAAGGTGTGAATCGTCCTCCCCTTAAAAGCCTTGATGGTGTCCTCGACGAAACCCGCTTCGTTCAATGTATCGGTATGGATCGCAACCTGCACGTCATAACGTTCACCCACGCTGAGACAGGTGTCGATCGCCGCCGGTGTCGTCCCCCAATCTTCATGCAGTTTGAGACCGATGGCACCTGCCTCCACCTGCTCGTTCAACCCATCGGGATGGGACGAATTCCCCTTACCCAGGAATCCCAGATTCATGGGAATGCCGTCCGATGCTTCCAGCATGCGATAGATGTTCCAGGGCCCCGGCGTACAGGTCGTGGCGTTGGTTCCCGTGGCAGGACCTGTACCACCCCCGATCATGGTGGTAATGCCGGACGACAGTGCGTCCCAATACTGTTGTGGACAGATGAAGTGGATATGCGTATCGATGCCTCCGGCCGTTACGATGTGCCCTTCTCCGGCAATCACTTCCGTTCCTGCACCGATCTCCATGCCCCGCGTGACATTCGGCATGAGGTCAGGATTTCCCGCTTTGCCGATTCCGACTATCCGCCCATCTTTGATGCCGATATCCGCCTTCACGATCCCGCTGTAATCCAGGATGAGGGCATTCGTGATGACGGTATCGAGCGCGCCGTTGGCACTCGTGGCCAGAGGAGACTGTCCCATCCCGTCTCGAATGACTTTCCCGCCGCCAAAGACGGCTTCATCACCGTAGACCGTAAAATCCTTCTCCACTTCAATGAATAATTCCGTGTCGGCGAGCCGGACACGGTCCCCCGTCGTGGGGCCATAGAGGGATGCATACTGCCTTCTTGGAATCTTCACTTGATCCCTCCTTTCCCAGAAAATCCACGATCAGCTGCGAGCGCAAGAGCCTTGCCCTTGACCGTAGGGTCATCGAGCGATCCCTCCGTCAATCCATTGATACCATGCGCTACCCGTTTTCCGGCCAGGGCCACAACCGTGACCCGCTTTTCTTCTCCCGGCTCAAACCGTACCGCAGTACCGGCAGGAATACAGAGTCGAAATCCAAATGCCGCTTCCCGATTGAACATGAGCGCGTGATTAGACTCAAAAAAATGGCAGTGGGAACCGACCTGGATGGGTCGATCGGCTGCATTTTTGACCGTAAGCTCTTTCGTGTGTCGTCCATGGAACGCCTCCACGTCTCCGGAGGCGACAAAAATTTCACCCGGTATCACCGGCTTGGCCAACTCAGCCTTGATTGCCGCGGGGAAACCTTTTGTTCGTTGTGGGGCTTTCGCCCTCCGCACCGGAGCTCGTTTGGTTTTCTTTGGCATAAATTCCCTCCTGCAGGGATGATGAGATAACAACTAAGGTCTGCGCCCAGGCTTATCGAATCGGATTGTGAACGGTTACAAGCTTGGTTCCGTCAGGGAAGGTCCCCTCAACTTGGAACTCATGAATCATTTCCGGCACACCAGGCATGACGTCCTTACGCGTGAGGAGCGTCGCCCCGTAGGTCATAAGTTCGGCCACGGATTTCCCATCACGAATTCCTTCGAGGACGGCGGCCGTAAGATACGCGACTGCTTCAGGATGATTCAGCTTAAGGCCTCGCTTTTTGCGATCTGCGGCAAGCTGTCCTGCTACATAGATCAATAGCTTTTCCTGTTCTCTCGGGGTCAGATGCATGAGTCCTCCTCCCTAAGGCAGTCGCCCTGCCATACTTCCCAAGAAAAATAGAACTGACGAGGATATCGGATTTTTGTGTTCACCAAGGCTTTCTACTGCAGAACGGGGATGCGTGTCTAGCTTGTCGCTCAGAGGGAGAGTCCATCGCAGAAGTCCGAACACACGACAAGACAGGGAGAACACAGGACACATCCTGCTTAGACCGTCAGATGTTGGCGAACCATATCGGCATTGAGCTCCGCACTCTTAC
>CAZAKX010000089.1:0-13095 GCA_964485915.1 uncultured Nitrospira sp.
TCTTTAATGATTCATCGAGCGGCAGATCTCCCTTCTCCAATTCACCCACGATGACCTCCAGCCTGGCCATCGCTTGTTCAAATTTCACTCCAGCCACAACAGTCTCCTTTGAGTGACAACGAGGAGCATTATATCGAAGTCGGGGCAGGCATTTATACGGAGGAACCGGGAGACACTTCGTCCACCGTACAGCGTAGTTGGCCGTTGGCCAACCGAGCCAAGATCTGTTCGCCGACCGACACGTGCCTCACATCTCGAATGATTTGGTGGTGGGCCACCGTTTCGAGAATCCCATAGCCTCGGTCTAGTATGGCAAGTGGGCTCAGACTATTCAATCTGTCGAGATACGCGTTCGCACGCTGTTCGTTTCGCGTAAGGCCATGACGCATGGCTCCCATCAAACGTGACCGCAATTGCGGGACAATGGCCATACCGTGACGTACTCGACCCTCAGGGCTCGCAGACGCCAGTGCGTGGCTCCATTCCTGTGTCGTTGCCGTCCCCTGTTTCAACTTGGCGCGTATGGCTTCGCGCATATCTGCCACAACACCGTCCACATGTTGCGCTTCTCTCAGAATTCGAAATCGGATGTTCGCCATATGGATCACCATGAGATCAAGTCGTTGATTGCGCTCAAAGCATTGCGAAATGATCGCCTGCCGACAACGTGTCGTGAGCATATCGAGACGTTCCACGATCTCCGCCAACACCGGAGCAACCATTTCAGCCGCAGCCGAAGGCGTCGGAGCCCGTACGTCGGCCGCAAAGTCAGCGAGCGTGACGTCCGTCTCATGCCCAACGGCTGAAACGATCGGAATCCGTGATACGGCAATCGCTCGCACGACCGCTTCTTCGTTGAAACTCCATAGATCTTCCATCGAACCGCCACCCCGCCCGACAATCATCACATCGATCGAGCCGAGCTTGTTGAGTGCGTGAATGGCCGAGGCAATCTGTTCGGCTGCTTCGGGTCCTTGAACCTGGACGGGTGCGATGACGATTCTCAAGATGGGGCACCGACGGTGTAAGACCGTGATCAAGTCTCGAACCGCCGCTCCGGTCAGTGAGGTGACGATTCCAACTGTCCAAGGAAACACCGGCAATGCTCGTTTGCGCTGCGCATGAAAGAGTCCCTCCGCTTCAAGGCGGCGCTTGAGCTGCTCAAAGGCCAACTGGAGAGCGCCTCGCCCTTTGGGCTCAAGATGGTCAAGGATAAGCTGATACTCTCCGCGTGGCTCATAGACGGAGAGCCGTCCGCGCACGATGACCTGCAGCCCATCCTCCAACCCGAATCGCACACGAAGCGCCGCTGAACGAAAGATCACCGCTCGAATCTGACTCGTCTGATCCTTCAACGTACAATAGAGGTGCCCAGATCCCGGCGCGCGGAGATTTGAAATTTCCCCTTCAAGCCAGACTTCTTGAAAATCGGCTTCAAGGGAAGCTCGAACCATAGCGGTAAATTCGGAGACCGTGAGAACTGGCCTTGGGGGGCCATCGAACGCAGGAGGGAAAAGTGAGGAGGAAGAGTAGGTATTCGTGAGCCCGCTCCTTCCTAGTCGCGTGTGAGGATCACCGCGCAACCGCCTATCATGGCACGCTGCTCAGCGCCGACATGGCTAATCAACAAGACGAATTCGTTCAAATGCGATGACCTTACCCAAGCGGGGATCAAGTTCGAGTAAGACCGCACAGAACACTGACGGTCCTGAAGCAACTTCAAACCGCCGAGGCATTCCGGTCAAGAACTTTTCGATCGCTAACTCCTTCTTGACTCCAATGACGGAATGCAGCGGCCCCGTCATGCCGATATCCGTGATGTACGCGGTCCCTTTCGGAAGAATCTGCTCATCTGCAGTCTGCACATGAGTGTGTGTGCCGACGACAGCCCCCACTTCCCCATCCAAGAAATGCCCCATGGCCATTTTTTCAGAAGTGGCCTCTGCATGCATATCGACGATGATGGCGGATGTTTCCCGCTTCAGCCGTGACACTTCTCGTTTCGCCGTCTGAAACGGGCAATCGATCGTCGGCATGTACACTCGACCCATGACCTGCAGAACCGCCAGCCGCTCGCCGCCTGCCGTCTCAATGACGACGCTCCCGTTTCCTGGAACGCCCGCTGGGTAGTTAGCCGGACGGAGCAAACGAGGCTCACGAGAAAAATACTCGACCGCTTCCTTCTTATCCCAGGCATGATTGCCGGTGGTGATTACTGAGACCCCCGTCTCAAAGAGCTCCTCCGCCAGTTCCGGAGTGATACCGAACCCGCCCGCGACATTTTCGCCATTCGCAATCACCGCATCAATCTGACGCTGCGCGACGAGGCGAGGCACCGCCCGAGCCACAACTCGACGGCCGGGCTCGCCCATAATGTCGCCGATGCAGAGCACCTTCATTTGGCGTATTCCACGTATCGGCTTTCTCTGATGACGGTCACCTTGATCTGTCCCGGATAGGTCAACTCCTGTTCGATCTTTTTTGCCAGTTCGCGGGAAAGCTGAAAAGACTCAGCATCGGTGATGTCTTCTTGCCTGACGATGACGCGAATTTCACGCCCGGCCTGGATGGCATAGGCCTTCTGCACACCCTTGTGTCCGGTCGCCAGCGCCTCAAGCTTTTCGAGCCGCTTGACGTAGGACTCCAGCGCCTCCCGTCGTGCCCCGGGGCGTGCCGCCGACAACGCTTCGGCCGCCGCGACCAACACGCTCTCCGGACAAATTGGCTCAACCTGCTCGTGATGCGCGGCGATCGCATTGACGATTTTTGCCGATTCACCGTATTTTTTGGCAATCTCGGCTCCCAGCATGGCGTGCGGTCCCTCTTCTTCATGGCTGACCGCCTTGCCGATATCGTGGAGCAGGGCTCCGCGACGGGCCAATCTGACATCCAATCCCAGCTCCGATGCCATGATGCCGCAAATGTAGGAGGCTTCGCGGGCATGGTAGAGGTTATTCTGTCCGTAGCTCGTTCGATACTTGAGGCGTCCCAACACTTTAATCAATTCAGGATGAAAGTCGGAAAGCCCCAGCTCAAAGATGATCTTCTCGGCCTCTTCATACATCAGCTTGTCGATGTCCACCTTCACCTTTTCGACGATCTCTTCAATCCGAGTGGGGTGAATGCGTCCATCATGCATCAAGCGTTCCAACGATACTTTGGCGATCTCGCGTCGTAACGGATCAAATCCGGAAATGATCACGGCCTCCGGAGTTTCATCGATGATGAGATCAATACCCGTCGCCGCCTCAAGCGCGCGGATATTTCGTCCTTCCCGACCGATGATCCGGCCTTTCATGGCATCGGTGGGGATCGGAACCACTGAAATCGTGGACTCCGAGACATAGTCGCGAACAACCCGTTGAATCGAAGACGTAATGATCTCTCGCGCCTCCCGCTCTGCATTCTCACGGGCCTCTTCGATCGTCCGTTTGGCAATCCCAACGGCGTCCAGACGAGCCTGCGATTCCATCTCCACGATCAGCTGCTTCTTGGCCTCGTCTGCCGTCATACCAGCCACACGCTCCAACGCGTCACGGTGCTCGCGCTCGGCTTTCGCACAGGCCGATTCCTTGGCCAGAAGCCCCTCTTCTCGTTTCGTAAAATCGACCTCGCGTTTGCGGGCCTCAGTCTCTCGTTTTTCCAACGCGGCGATCTTTTGGTCGAACCCCTCTTCTCGCTGAATGAGGCGTTTTTCCAGCGTCAACAGTTCGCCCAGCTTGGCCTTCTGCTCTTGTTCGAACTCGGACTTTGCCTTGAAGGCCAGATCCTTCGCCTCTAATCTTGCTTCCTTGAGAACATTCTCCGCCTCGCGTTGTGCGTTCTGCACAACCTGTTTAGCCAACCCCTCCGCCTCAGCCTGTTTGGCACCTGTCATCCGGCGACGCAGAAGCTCAAATATCCCAGCTCCGACTACGGCGCCGACAATACCGGAAAGCATGATGTACACGACAATTGAGGTTGAAATGGAAGTCACCCCCTTCTTGAAAACCATCAGGTGGCTATGCACCACCTGACGGAGCGCCCACTCACGGACCATGCATAGTGGGCATACGCGCGATGTACGATGAAGACAGAGGGAGGGTTTAGGAGATCGCGAGTCGTTCGACCTGGAAACACCAGAGAGCGTGGGGGTACGTTTCCACAGTGAACATGTTTCTGCCCCTGTCTCTCCGTCGCCGCTGATCGCTCGTGATCAGCCGCCGGTGAGAGTCGGTTGTCGAAACAGATGTGGGTGGTAGATACTCGCCGGCTCTGGCCGGCATCTTCCCGATATCGTCGTATCGGACAACAGGCTGTTTCACAGCACACCTAACCCGTTGACCAACAAAGGTTCTTACTAAGAGCATCCACCGAACCAGTTCTTCGTATCCCCTCAAGGTATCATCTCTCTTCTCTTGACTACACTCGTTTCCGGTACAAGAACGATTATGCGATGTTATCCTTCCCTCCGGCTATCAACACACTCGCCTATCTGCACGATATCAAAGGGACTCTTTGAAAGCAAGGCGAATCCTTCTAGCGAAAGAGCGATGTCGGCATCTGTTCATCGATGGACTCCATCAAGGTCGCCATTCGTCGTTCGACATCGGCCTCTCCTTGTGCTCGTTTCTTCTCAGACTCAAACAGTTGATGGGCAAGGTTGATGGCGGTGAGCACCGCCAACTTTGACGGGGTCGTCGTTTTCATTCCTTCGGCCAGATGTTTCATCCGATCGTCGACAAAATGGGCCAGCCGCCGAATATAGGCGTCATCACCGTCTCCCGTGACTGCGTACCGTTGACCATAAATCTCGACATCAATGGTCTTAGTCAATGGCCACCTCCTTGGGATCCTCGATGCATTCAAGCAGTTCGATCTCGCTCATGACTTTTTCAATTCGTGCCCTGATATCGACCCGCTCCTTCTCCCATTGGCGATTCATATCATCCTGGGCTGCCAATCGCTGGCGGGCCATCCTGACCTCTTCTTCCAATACCGCATTCTTACGTTTGAGCTCTTGAACCAGCTGCACCAGATCACGGATTCGGGTTTCAAGCGCATCAAGTCGATCCAACGCCATGACAGCTCCTCTTGGTTTGGCCTCTAGGAATAGTGGTGCACTATAAAAACTTCACAACATCTTGTCAAGAAACGGACTTTTGGATTACGGCCAGACGACGATATTCCCTGTAGCTTCGCAGCACCCGTTTCACGTAATGCCTCGTCTCTTGATAGTGGATAAGCTCAACAAACTCGTCTTCACTCCGCCCACGATGAATGGCTGCCCAATTCTTGACCACGATTGGGCCCGCGTTGTACGCCGCTATCGTCTGCACCAGATTGCCGGAAAACTGCGTGAGCAGTTGTTCCACGTACCGGACGCCGATCCGAATGTTCATCTCTTGATCAAAGAGATCTTCCCGAGAGACTGGGGGAAGCCGATGTTGTTGAGCCACGGCATTGGCGGTGGCAGGCATCACCTGCATGAGTCCGATCGCCCCAACCCGAGAAACAGCTTTCCAATCGTACTGACTTTCCTCCCGAATAATTGCCGCCACGAGAAATGGATCCACTCCGTTGACCGCCGACATTTTAATGGTGGGAATCAAGCCGGTTGGATAGGCGACTTGCCAGAGACCATCGGCGAGCTCTCCACCGGTTCGCTCCAGCTTCTCTCGAAATCGAGATCGCACGAGACGCAAGGCGTGATGGTACGCACCGACTTCGTTCAACATGATCGATAGCGCGGCTAACGCCTCAGGGTCGCGACCATACTGATCGGTCAAGGCCGCAAGTTCTCTGACGGCATCCTGCTCAAGGCCGAGCGCTCGTAGCTCGACCGCGCGCCGATAGGCCGACTGATGCTCGATATGCCCCCGATTCTTTGCATGAGTGTCCTGCATCGAAGCTCCGGTCGACTCTGCGACCGGCTGAGCCGCGCTGGTGGAAACGGTGGGATTCCCCTGCTGAGTCCGACGCTCGCCCGGCGCGTCACCCAGGTCCCCTGCCAGTTGGCAATAATAGGTATAGGGAAACTGCTGACAAAGCCGCACAAACGCCTCGCTGGACTTCGCAGCTTCTACGTGACTGTAGGAACGGGCAATCCAGTAGAGCGCTTGCGGCTCAAGTTCGCTTTCCTTCTGGTCGACGATCTGCTGCCACGCGCGAATCGCCTCTCGATAGCGAGCCGTTCGGTAGAATGCCCACCCTTCCCGCCACCGCGCCTCTGCGCGTTGGGAGGCCGGCTCTCCCGATTTCGCCGCGCGTCGATACTTCGTGATCGCTTCGTCGAACCGGGATTGATCCTCAAGCCACATCCCACCAAATATATTGATTTGCGCTTTTTGCTCCGGACTTAACCGTCGCTTGGAGAGCGTGCGACAGAGCTCTAAAAGTTTGTCTCCAAGCCCTTGCCTGAGATAGACCCTCGCCAGCCAAACAGTGGCTTCGTCAGCCCGAGGTCCTTGTCCGACCGCAAGCTCGTGGAAGGTGTCGCGTGCTTGGTCGTAGAGTTTCAGGCGAACTTGTGCCACACCCAGTTTCAGTTTGGCATCTCGGCGATGCGGAGAGGAGGGATCTCGCGTCAAGAACTTCTTCAACTCTTCAATCGCCTCGACGTGAAGCGATTGTCCGAGAAAAGCCTGGGCCCTGGCATAATGCTCATCCGGTGACGGCGCCCAGGGCTCACCTCCGATATGACTCGTGAGCAGCGCCTCGGCTTGCTTCGCCTCCTTCGTGTGCGGAAACTTTACCCAGAGTTGCTTGAGCGTTTCTCTGGCTTCGTTCAATTGACTTTCCCGGAGCTGGCAAGAAGCCAACCGGAAGCGAGCTTGCGCGACTTGCCCCTCCTTCTCGTTGAGGTCGACGGTCTTAACCAACCACGAAATGGCTTCGGGGCACCTGGAAGCCTGATACCACGCTTCCCCCACACGAAGTGTTGCCTGATTGAGTAAGTTGGAATCAGGAATGGACTGAAGCACGCCTTCAAACATGACTGCCGCTTCCTTGGGATCACCCAAATGCAGCAAGGCCTCCCCGATCCAGAATCGGATATAGTCGTCGAGCGCGGGGAAGTCCCGTTGAGCAGCTCGAAGGTAGAAAACCGCTTCCGTCGGATTCTGATCGATCAAGGTCACACCGGACAGCAACCCCGCTCGTTTCGCCCACAGTGAATCCGGAAACTTTTCCATCACCCTTCGGAGGCGTTCAAGCTTCAGCGCCGCAACGTGGTCCTTCGCCAGACTGTTACTCAGTCGTTCTTTTGAGAAAGCCGCCGCGGCAAAACATTCTTCCCCTGAGGCACAGCCATCGGTGGTTGACTCTTGAGGCGATGCCACCTGCCCCGTATAGACATCACGAGAGAACATGCCTCCAAACACGGAGACCGTCCCGGACATGAACGCCAGAGTACAACCGATGATGAGGCGATACGTGGTAGAGATTTTCACGAGAGCGTGCTGACCTTCATCCACCTTCATTATATACGGGGCCGTCTGCAATGGAAGAAGTTTCGGACCTCACGATCAGGATGGCTCCATATGCGGAGGAGCTTCCGCTATGATAGGCTCGCCTTTCTCGAAAACAATATTCCGATTTTGCCGATGTCACCTCCGACTACACAGGCACCTCTTCTGGCCTTTACCGAATCTCAGATGGTGAAGTTTGTACGCGCCCAGCGCTGGCCGGACTATCGTGCAACACAAATTATGCGCTGGCTGTACCAGCGGCGAGTGCGGGCCATCACCGACATGACGGATCTTCCCTTGCACACTCGTTCGTTGTTAGCTCAGTCCTCCAGCGTTGGTCGTTCGCACAATCCAACCGTCCTCTCGTCTGAGGATGGAACGCGCAAATTGTTGCTCAACCTCGATGACGGGATGACGATTGAGTCCGTGCTGATCCCGGACGACGAACGGCTGACGCTCTGCGTGTCGACACAGGTCGGGTGTCAGTTGGATTGCAGCTTTTGTCTGACGGGACGAATGGGGCTCAAACGAAACCTCAAGCTCCATGAAATCATCGATCAAGTCCTGACCGCGCAGGATTTGCTGAATGCCGACGAACGCATGACCAACCTCGTGTTTATGGGGATGGGTGAACCTCTGGCCAATCTGGACATGTTGAAGGCCGCGGTGGTCGGCCTGACCAATAAGCCGTGGGGTCTGGGATGGTCGCGCCGACGCATTACGGTTTCGACAGCAGGACTGGCATCCCGCCTACGCGAAGTCGCCGACCTTGGCGTGAATCTCGCCGTCTCCCTCAATGCGACCACTGAAGACCAACGGCGCGAGTTGATGCCTGCCGCAAGCGAACTAGCCTCTCTAAAAACGCTCCTTGCCGCCTGTCGCCGGTATCCGCTCGCTTCTCATCAACGATTGACGTTCGAGTATGTCCTGCTGGCCGGCGTGAACGATCAGCCGAGTGATGCCCGGCGGCTGGTGCAGTTACTGAACGGCATACGATGCAAGGCCAATTTGATTCCGTTCAACGAGTTTCCAGGCAGTCGTTTTCGTCGTCCGTCCGAACAGAGCGTCCTTCAGTTCCAATCCATCCTGCGCGACGCCGGTCTGAATGCGTTCGTGAGAAAGAGCCGTGGGCGGGACGTGCTGGGCGCCTGCGGCCAACTGGGAAACCTCACAGATGGTCCCCTTCTCAAACCTTGACACCCGTTGAAACTCATTGCTAGCATGATAAATTCTCCTATCATGATCAACTCAACTTCTCACGCGCCTTGGTATACCTGTCTTGTCGGCGCGCTTTTCCTTTCAGGCCTTTCCACGTTCTCCGTTGGTGCGGAACCAAGCGAGTACATCCTCTCCAACGGCATGAAGGTGCTACTCGTTGAAGTCCCCAAGGCACCGGTGGCGACGGTGCAGGTGTGGTACAAAGTCGGGTCTCGAAACGAAGTGATGGGTCGCGCAGGACTCTCGCATATGCTTGAACACATGATGTTCAAAGGCACGACAAAATATCCCAAAGGTTCATTTTCCCGAATCGTTCGGAAAAACGGCGGGATCGATAACGCCTTTACTGGGCAGGACTTCACGGCCTATTTTGAGAATGTCGCAGCCGATCGTGTCCCGCTGGCATTGGAACTGGAGGCCGACCGTATGCAGGGGTTGACTCTGGATAACGCCGAATTCCAGACCGAACGGGAGGTCGTAAAAGAAGAACGCCGGCTACGATCCGAGGACGATCCTCAAGGTGCGTTGGTTGAGGCGTTGTTTGCACAGGCCTACATGAGTCATCCCTACCATTGGCCGGTTATCGGTTGGTTCGCCGATCTCGATGCGATGACGCTCGAGGACTTACAGCGACACTATGACACGTTTTACTCTCCCAACAATGCGACACTGGTCGTCGTGGGCGATATCAAAGCCGATACGTTACTTCCCACGATCAAACGTCTGTTTGAGCCGATACCGAGAGGACCATCACCCAAGCAGTCTCTGCCAGTGGAACCAGAACAACGTGGCGAGCGTCGATTTCTGCTGAAGCGCGAGGCACAGGTGCCGTTTGTCATGATGGGGTTTCGCGTGCCCAACTATTCGAGTGACGACTCGTACGCGCTCGACGTCCTCGAGTCGATCCTTTCTCGCGGGAAAAGCTCCAGGCTGTACCAGAGCCTGGTGTATGAGCAGAAGAATTCGTTGTCCGTCGGGGCCGAGTACAGCTTGATCCAGACAGATCCCGGCCTGTTCTATTTCTACTCCTTGGTGAATCCCAGCGCAAAGGTCGAAACCGTGGAGGCTGCCTTACAGCGTGAGATTACACGGCTTCAAAACGAGCCGCCTTCCGATCAGGAACTCCAGCGGGCCAAGAACCAGATCGAGGCCTCGCGAACCTTCGAGCAGGATTCAAACTTTCGCCGTGCCATGTTGCTGGGGCAGGCAGAAATGGTGGGCGCCGGATGGCGGCGGGTCGATCAATTCGTCGAGCGCATTCGGGCCGTCACCGCCAAGGACATTCAGCGCGTTGCCAGACAATATCTGACCGATGATAATCGGACCCTCGGCGTTCTGGTTCCTTTGCCACCCAAACCTCCAGAAGACTCAAGTCCCACGACGACACGAGAAGGAAAATCTTAGGTGACCATGAGGCATGAGCGACACAGCGCGAGGCAGCGCTGTTTCAATTCACCATCCGTTCAACATCGGCTTGGGAGTGGCCTGTGTAGGTGGCTCCTGTGCACAGGTTTGCTGCTGGCGGTGACGACCACGGGACTGGCAGCAGATATTTCTCCGGTAAGATTTACAACCCCCAATGGCATGACTGTGCTGGTATTGGAACAACATTTCCTTCCCATCGTTGAAATCCATGCACTCGTTAAGGCCGGCTCGGCACAAGACCCCACGGAAAAGGCGGGCCTGGCAAACTTAGTCGCCAGTCTTTTGGACGAAGGCACAACGACGAGAACGTCCAAACAATTGGCTGAACAAATCGACTTTGTCGGCGGTTCATTGGGGGCCCATGCAGGCGAAGATTTCAGCACCGCCACCGTGCGTGTCCTTCAGAAAGATATCGATCTTGGGTTTACTCTTCTTTCCGACATTCTACAGCATCCACTCTTCCCCAAGCAGGAATTCGAACGGGTCCGTTCACAGATCCTCGGTGAAATCTCCAGCGACAACGACGATCCCGGCCACGTCGCCATGAAGGCGTTCAACCAGCTGGTCTTCCAGAATCATCCCTACCGTTGGCCGGTGAATGGAACTGAGGAGTCGCTCAAAAAGATTACCTTAGCGGATGTGCAAAACTTCTATGCTAGGGAGTATCTCCCCAATCAAGTCATTCTTACGATCGTCGGCGACATATCCGTGGAACAGGCGACGGCACTGGTTCAGGAGCATTTTGGGTCCTGGAAGAAGGGTACTGTACAACCTAGGCCCGCCAAGAAACCGACCGCGATCGATAAAAAGGTGGTCCACCTCATCGAAAAAGATCTCACGCAATCAACTATTATGATCGGCCATCCTGGAATCAGTCGAACGAACCAGGATTTTTATGCCGTGACCGTCATGAATCATATCTTGGGTGCCGGGGGATTTTCGTCGCGTCTGATGGATTCGATTCGCGATAAGCAGGGGCTCGTTTACGGCATCACAAGCCATTATGACGCTCGGGCGATGCCCGGCTCTTTTTGGATTAATCTCCAGACCCGAACCGAAACGACCAATCAGGCCATCAGCAGCGTGTTGTCCGAGATGAAGGCTATTCGAGAGGCTCCGGTCACCGACCAGGAATTAGCTGAAGCCAAGGCATTCCTCATGGGCAGCTTCCCTCTACGACTGGATTCCACGGCAAAAATGGCTCAGGTCTTAGCCCAAGTGGAGTTCTATGGGTTAGGGTTCGACTACTTCAGTCAGTATACAAAGTGGATCGAACGGGTGACAAAAGAAGATGTGCTCCGTGTCGCAAAACAGTATCTCGACCCTCAGCATTACGCGCTGGTTATAGTGGGCAATATCGCGAAGGCGAAAGTTCGCCATTAGGCAGGACCAATGGGGCAGTGCATGATGCCAGTATCCATTCTTCAGCAGAAGCTCACTCGACTCCAAACCATTTTGAGTGAAATGGGCTCGGTGGTCGTGGCGTATTCAGGGGGAATCGACAGCACCTTTGTTCTCAAAGTTGCTCACGATCAACTCCAGGAGAAGGCGGTTGGAATTACAGCCGTTTCCCCGACATTCCCATCGATTGAGCTGGAAACCGCTGAGCGGGTGGCCAGAGAAATCGGCGCCCGCCATGAGATCGCGAAGACGGACCAGCTCACCATTGATGATTTCGTGAAGAACGACGCAAACCGTTGCTTCCACTGTAAAACCGATTTGTACCAACTGCTCAAAGGTCTGCGGGAATCACACGCGGCTGCCTATGTCGTGGACGGAACCAACCTCGATGACCTCGGTGACGACCGCCCCGGAATCAAAGCCGCGCGTGAGTGGGGAGTTCGTAGCCCCCTCGTCGAGGCTGAGCTTTCGAAGGCTGATATCCGCACCCTTGCCAAGGAGTTAGGGCTTTCGAACTGGGACAAGCCCGCCGCGGCCTGTCTTTCATCACGAATCCCACGTGGGAATATGATCACAATGGAAAAGTTGCATCGCGTTGAAGACGCGGAAGCTGTGCTGCATCGAGAAGGATTTCGTCATTTCAGGGTCAGAAACCACGGTGATGTTGCGAGGATTGAAGTCGCCAAAGAAGAACTGCCGAGGCTCATCGAATCAGATCGATGTACCAGAATCAGCGCGAACCTGAAGGAACTGGGGTTTAAATTCGTGACCGTGGATTTAGAAGGGTATCGACCTGGTGGAGTCAGCTTAGGCTGACTCCACCCTTAGACCATGAGACACTATCGTTGGTAGGACTTAGAAAGCGCTTCCAGCGCTTCGTCTGCGAACTTTCGCTGATCGGCTTCCGTCAAACTCCGCTGCACGACCTTCTCCGCCATCATCAGCGCCAACTCCGTCGTCTGAGTCCGGATGTCCTGCACGGCCTTACGGCGTTCTTGTTCGATCTCACGCGTCGCATCGCCTTTGATTCGTTCAGCCTCTGCGGTCAATCGCTGTTCGTTTTCATCAAGAAGCCGTTGCGCGCGTTCTTTTGCAGCCGCAAGAATAGCTTCTGCTTCTTTGCCCGCCGCGCTGAGCTTGGCTTCATATTCCTTCAGCCGGCGTTCAGCCTCTGATCGATGATGCTCGGCCTGCTCGAGACTATCCTTGATTTTCTTTTCTCGTTCTTCAAGAACGCTCAAGATACCGGGAAACGCATACTTATAGAGGATAAACAACAGAATCCCGAAGGACACGATCTCCCAGAAGATGAGAGAAGAAAAAAAGTGCGATTCAAACTGCGGCATGTGAACTCCCTAGGATAGAAGGGGTACCGACGTACCAGAGACGCCTGTTCCCCCTGTTGCTCCCCTTACCCCTTCCGAAAGCCCATGATGATGAAGGCAATGACCAGACCATAGAGCGCGATGGCTTCCACCAGCGCGAATCCGATCCACATGTACTTCGTGACGCGAGCCTCAGCTTCAGGCTGACGTGCCACCACTTCAATCATCTTTCCGAAGATGAACCCGATCCCGACACCGGCTCCGGCAAACCCTGCCGC
>CAZAKX010000090.1:0-12993 GCA_964485915.1 uncultured Nitrospira sp.
GCGTCTTTTCCGCTCCGCGACAAATAGAATTCTTGAACCTTGAGAATCTCGTTACCGGATCGGTGAACCATCGGCGTGAACGCCTGATAGAGGCCCTCCAAAGCTCCGGCTTCTTCTACAACAACATGTGGCATTGCGATTCCTTTCTACGCATGATTCCGCAACATGAGCTCTTTCGGATGCGGGTTAAGATAGACCTGATCGCGAATGTACCCGACGTCGAAGATCTGGACGTAATGCTTGACCAGCGTGAGAGGGACGATCAACGGCGTAAGCCCCCCATGATAGTCGGCAATCACGCCCAACAGCTCGGCCTTTTCATGAGTGGTCAATCGACTCTTGAAGTAGCCCACGATATGCTGCAGCACATTGACATGTTTACGCACCGTTGCCTTCATGGTCAGGGCTCTCATGAAGTGCTCGCCGTACTTCAACGTCAACTCTTTGAGGCGATACCGCTCCGCTTGTCCGACTAGACGGCCCATCGTTTCGTAGTGCTGCTGGCTATGGGCTAAGAGCAGATATTTGTGAATCGTATGGAAGCGGATCAGAGCCTGTTTCGTGACTCCGTTCTGCAGTAAATCCTGAAACCGGCGGTAGCAGAACACCCGCTCGATGAAGTTCTCCCGAAGGGAAGGATCACAGAGCCGCCCTTCCTCCTCGACGGGAATCAACGGAAACTGCTCTGTGAACGCTTTCGCGAAGATCCCGACTCCGCTCTGACTCGGCATCCCCTGTACGGTGTACACACGCACCCGTTCGAGTCCGCAACTGGGTGAGCCTCTCTTGAAGACAAATCCTGAGAGGTCTTGTTTGTGGAGTGAATCGAGACGCGCGTCGATCATTGCCTCCATCGCCTTGGTGTGATCATGCTTGGTCGTGATGGTCATCAGCCGGGGGCGATGCGGATTGCCCACCAAGCGCATCGCTTCACGCGGGGTGCCCAATCCTGCTTCCACCTCAGGGCAGACCGGTACCCATTCGACGTAGCGGCCCAATACATCGGTTAAGAAATGGTCCTGCTTGTGTCCTCCGTCGAAGCGGACCTCATCTCCGAGAAGACACCGACTAATTCCAAGGCGAAGCGGGGAGGTCGTCATCTCGTCGCCTCCTGCTGCCCGAGGGAGAGATATTCCTGACGGGCGAATTGATGGTCGACAACGGGTGACGGATAATCAGCCCCAATTCGGCATCCAGCGCGTTCTTGCTCATCTGCCGTCATGAGATGTGGCTCATGAATTCTTTTCGCTGATACACCGGCAAGTTCCGGCACATACCGGTGAATGTAGGCGCCGTCCGGATCGAACTTCTTGCTCTGGAGCGCAGGATTGAAAATTCGATACCCACGCATGGTATCCGTACCGGTCGAGGCACACCACTGCCAATTGCCGTTGTTGGCCGCCACGTCAGCATCGAGAAGGTGCTGCATGAAATACCGTTCGCCGCTCTGCCAGTCGATTCGTAGATCTTTGATCAGAAAGGATGCCACGACCATCCGGACACGGTTGTGCATCCAGCCCGTTTGATTGAGTTGCCTCATTCCCGCATCCACGATCGGATAGCCGGTTTGTCCGTTGCACCAGGCTTGAAACAGGGAATTGCGCTCCGGACCAAGCTCACGCGATGGTGGTACGGCCGACTTGCGGAATGGTCCCTGTGCAACGTGCGGGAACGAAGCCAACACTTGCTGAAAGAACTCACGCCAGATCAACTCGTCGATCCAGGTCAAGACATCAGGCCGGGACACTTGCCCGCCTTTTGCCAGTGCGTTCAACGCCGCGTGAATGGCCATGCGCGGCGATAGTGTTCCGAAACGGAAGTGTGGTGAAAGCTTGGCGCTTCCATCGACGGCCGGCAGATTTCTGCCTTGCGCGTATGAATGAATCGGCCCTCCAGTGAACCAGCGCAACCTCTTGATCGCGTTCCGCTCGCCCGGACCAATCCAGGGTACGACCGGATCGTAGCCAAGCTCACTGGCCGAGGGGAGAGGACGAGAGAGTGGCAGTGGAGCAGCTATCTTTGCTGTGAGGGGTGTTGGAATTGGCTGAACCGCTGGGGGCATGGCATGCCATCTATTCCACCAGCGTGCTCGATAGGCGCTGTACCGTTGCAACGGCTCTCCGGTTGCGCTCCGTACCTCAGATGCTTCAAACACCACATGATCTTTGAACGTCCGCACTGCCACTCCGAGCTTTGCCAAACGCTGGTGAGCCAGGCGGTCCCGCTCTATCGCGCCCGGTTCGTAGTCGCGATTCCAGTAGACCACATCGGCTTTCCATTCACGTGCCGCTTGCACGACTTGTTCAACCTGATCGCCGCGACGCCACTGCATCATGATCCCACGACCCGCCAACGAAGATGCCAATTCTTCTAAACAGCCCAGCATGAAGTTCACACAGGCTGATCCAAACTGATGCGATTGCAGCAACAGCTCATCAAGCACAAACAGCGGAACGACTTCATTGCATTCTTGGCAGGCTGCTGTGAGTGCCGGCTGGTCATGCAATCGAAGATCGCGCCTAAACCAAACGATCCCACGCATGTGCCCACCTTTGCCCCCAAGGATTACCGTTCCTGATTTCCATGAGATCCCGCCGGCCCTCTTGGGAGTTTGTCGCCTGCCACGCGCTCGACGGAGAGCTCATGAAGGCCTTTCTCGTCCTTCACGCCGAGTTTCACAACGGTTCCCGCTTCCCCTCGGATCATCTTGACGACCTGCTCGTAACCCTTTCCCGTCACGGGGGTTCCATCCACACTCACGACTTCATCCCCATGCCGAAGTCCTGCCTTGTGGGCCGGTCCCTCAGGATGGACCATGCCGACATACAGGATGGCCGGATCGCCGATCCGCTCGGCTCCCACCTGGAGGGAAATGCCGATGACACCGTTAGGGAGTGTCGTATCGTCTCGATGACCATAAGGAACCTGGCTTTTGTGCTGGTCAGCCATGGCTGAACCGGCGATGAGAAGGCCCATGATCAATCCTGCCGCAATATGGAAGCCACGAATTCGCATAAACGCACCTCCTGTTTAAGGACCCTATTGATCACCGAACACTGATCGGTCCAAGTAAAGACAGTGCCGCAACTGCGAGAAAGCCTGCCAACAATCCTGCCGCAACATGAATATAGTTGTCGGGAATTCTCATGGGCCCACCTCCTCGTGGGCGATATGAAATGATCACTCTTCGAATGCTACCGTTGCACCATGATTCTTGACTGCCGTTCATGTCCTGTTCTCAGAGGCGATCGGCTTCTTGAGCGCGGCGCGCAAAGCCGGTTCCAGCGTCGGATAGTGAAACGCATAGCTTTCCGCCATGGCTTTTGCTGGAATCACTCGCTGACCGGTTGTCATCAGTGTCCCCAACTCACCCAGCAGTATGTTTAAGGCAAGCTTTGGAACAGGAAGCCACGATGGTCTGTGGAGCACCCGCCCAAGGATTTCACAGAATACGTTCATCGTCACAGGCTCCGGCGCGACGGCATTGATTGGGCCGGAAACCGTCGGTGTAGTGAGAGCCCATTGGATCAGACCGATGTGGTCCCTACGGTGAATCCAGGAGACCCATTGAGTGCCCGGCATAATGGGACCGCCAGCGAATAACTGGAATGGCAACAACATTTTCGCCAATGCACCACCATCTGCTTCCAGGACCATCCCGGTCCTTAGGAGGACGACCCGCACTCCGAATTCCGCGGCTCGAAGCGCCTCTGCTTCCCAACCCAGACAGAGGTCTGCAAGAAATCCGCTACCACGGGCAGCGCCTTCATCCAATAGGCGATCGTCACTTGCGCCGTAATACCCGATGCCCGACGCGCTGATGAACGTGGCTGGTTTCAAAGAACGACGTGATAGGGCTCTGACCAGTAATCGGGTAGTGAGGACTCGGCTCTCGGCAAGGAGTTGCTTGCGCGCATCGGTCCAGCGTGCCTCGGCTATCGGTGCCCCAGCGAGATTGATGACGGCATCGGCACCCTCAAGAACTTGCTCCCAAGGACCCGTGTCTTGCGCGTTCCAGGGCACCCAGTTGATAGGTTTGTCCCCATGGGGAGTCTGTTGCAGATGCCTCGTGAGGACGCTTACCCTATGCCCCTCTCCTAGTAGCGAACGACACAGCGCTCCACCTATGAATCCGGTTCCTCCAGTCACCACGATGTTCATACGCCTAGCTCCTGACAATTGCCCCATGAGTATGGTCAATTACTCATGGTGTCTTCGATCCTTGGTTTGGCGATGCCTCACTGCAATGGTAACAGCTTGAGAGGCTCCCATCACCATGCCGCTGGTCAGCAATCCTATCGTGAGTAACAAGATTAAACTCATATCCATGGTCATCCTCCTCTCCCGCGCTAAGGCACGTTAAGACATATCAGCGAGAAACCTCGCGTTCCACCGAGTAGACAGCCCTCGGTAAAACCGAGGGTCTGTCCACATCGGCGGGGCGGCGCCGGGCGGAGTTCCGGCGCCCCCTCCAGGGAACCATATCCGGGATCCGATAAGGTTGCTCGTTTGTCCACTCCAGTACCACCCGAATTCCTATTTGCCGGAAGTATTTCGCTCAATACCACGGACACAGCGAAAGCCTGTTCCATGAGTCTGCAAGGCGAACCCGCCACGACCACGCGCCGATGAGGTGATATCGGACGTTGGACTATGCCAGGAGCCACCACGAATCGACCGAACCACGCCCTTTTTGTCGGGACCTTGTGGGTTCCGATTGGGCGCATGTTGGTAGTATTCCGCGTCGTACCAATCGGAGACCCACTCCCTGACGTTCCCGGCCATATCCTTCACGCCGTAGGGTGAATCTCCATCGGGAAGCGATCCGACAGCGTGCAGGGTATGCTCATCCTCCCACTCTCGATCAAAGTTCGCCCGCTTTGCCGTGGGCGGTTCATTGCCCCAGGGATAGAGGCGGCCATCAGTCCCGCGAGCAGCCTTCTCCCATTCTGCTTCCGTCGGGAGCCGTTTCTTCGCCCAACTACAATAGGCCTTAGCGTCGTACCAAGTCGTCTGGACCACCGGGAGTTGCTCGATGCCCTTAATAGATTGGAGGCTCCCGGTGCCATAGGGATTGGGTGGTGTGCGATGGCCAATGGATTTTACAAAGGCCATATACCGCTCGTTCGTCACTTCGACTTGATCGATCGCAAACTCGTCGAGGTAGACGGATCGCTGCGGTCGCTCATCGTCTCGGCCTGTTCCTTCTGGATTGCCCATCAGAAATTCGCCGGCCGGGATCGTGACCATCGGCACCGGGTCAGGCTCTTTCGTTCCCGGCAACGCTTCCCCGGTGAGCGACTGTATGAGCGCGAGGACCGTGACAACCGCGATCGTCATCCTCTTGAACTGAGTTGATCTGCGCCACAGTCCGGTCATCATTTCTTCTGCTCCTTGCTACCCCTAATGGCTTGGGTGGTATGGAGTCTCACTTGCTTGCATAGTTCCTCCACCTGCCGATCGTCTCCCCGCTCCGCTGCCTCTTGCGCCTGGGTCACGAGGGTTCTGGCTTCGTGCAGATGCTCCTCGATATCGGCCTGAAGGGCAGGCGAGGCCACTGTTCCCCCCAACGCGGCTCGATGGTAGACCTCCCATGCGTGGTCTACTTCATGATTGGCCTCATGGACCAGCTGGGCCTTATCGCGATGTACGTGTCCGGGTGAATCGATGGGACCAGCGTAGAGGGATGAGGCCCCGAGTAGGGCGATGAGGACAATCCCTCTATAAAGCATCTTGTTGTGTATCATCGGTGCGCCTCCGTCACGATCAAACCATCATCATGAATCCGTGCAATCTTTTTTCACGGTCGCTTCATCGATTGTTCAATCAATTGTCGAAGTTCCAGGAGCTCGCTGTTCTTTGGGTCAAGGGCAAGTCCTTGAGTGACGGCCTGCTTGGCCTCTGCGAAGTGCTCTCGCCCCATTTCCACGTAGGTCAGGATGGCGGCTTCTTTGATACGCAGATCGATTTCTGGTGGTGCAGTTTTCGCGCAGCGGAATCCCAGACCCACGCCGTAGCTGTTATTGAGTGGATGATTCCAGAACCGATGGGTTGCCCTGGCTGTGCCCTCCGGGGCGATCCATGAGCCACCGCGTATGACCCGCTTTTCGCCGACGGTCAGACGATCCACGTACGTCCCGGTACCGCCCATCCACAAGGGTTGAGACGGACCGCTTGGATTCACGCTCGTTTCAAGCCGTCCATAGTAGCGTGGGTCATACCAGTCGGAGACCCACTCGAAGACATTGCCGGACATGTGGTGTAGGCCATAATAGCTGGCTCCTTCTGGATATGAATCGACGGGCATGGTGGCATCGCGCTTTTTCCCATAATTGACTTTCGCTGGATCAAAATTGTTGCCCCACGGATAGAGATTGCCATCTGGCCCTCGAGCAGCCTTTTCCCACTCCGCTTCCGTCGGCAGCCGTTTGCCACGATATTCGCAGAAGGCTCTCGCGTCCTCCCAATTCACCCCGACGACGGGCAGTTGAGACTTATTTAAACGGGGATCGTCCCAGTATGCCGGAGCCGGATGACCTTTTGCCTTGATGAATTCACCATAGTCTTTGTTCGAGACTTCATACTTATCAATGAAGTATGGATCCAAGAACACCATATGAGCCGGACTTTCGTCGTTCAGTGCCTCGGCAGACCAGGGTGTCGTCATCCGTCGTTCGTACAGTGTAAGCTTTTTGCCCGTGTCTACGGGTTCTTCCCGGTCGAGCCCCATCACCGATCCTCCTTGCCCGATATACGCCATGTCCTTTGGTGTCGGGTGCTCTTCCGCACGGACTGTCTGGTTCACTGTCGTAAATGCGACAGCCAGGGCCGCGATCACAATGATTCTTGTTGTATGCATTTCAGACCTCCATCACACTTTGGTGTGCCCCTAGGGAGCAGTCTCGGCCTCTCTTGCGACGCCAGGTTCAGCCGTTATGTGTCGTGGCCGTCTGCTTATTAGGTGCTTGCGGCATATTGAGTTCTCGCATTTCCCGCAAGGCTGCTTGCGCGATGCCCTGCAACATTCCACTAAACACAAACTCATGCGGCACGTAGAGCGAGTACCAATAAATCTGCCCTGTGAGTCCGACCGGATCAAAAATGGCCGTTTGCCGTATCTTGGTTGAAGAGCCGGCCTCCGTCACCTCGAACTCCAGCCACGCCCGCCCGGGCAAATTCATCTCGGACTTGAGCCGCAGGAGGCGATTCCGCTCAATGGCCTCAACGCGAAATGAGTCAACCGTGTCGCCGACGCGCAGGGTCGTGGATGAAGGCCGTCCACGTCTCATGCCGACACCCCCTTGAAGCAGGTCGATGGAGCCACGCAGGTGCCACAGCCAGTCGCACGCATACCAGCCATGGTCACCGCCAATCCTCTCAATACATCTGAAGACCACTTCAGGCGGCGCTTCGACCGTCCATGTCCGTGAATCGACGATGCGCGTGCCGAACCGAACGCCTCCCCACGACCGCTGCCTGCCGGTTGAAGAGAGCGCATCGGACCAGCGTGTTTCGGAGAAATGTCGCTCCTCACGGACTAGGGCTCGGTGAATCGCTTCATCGATTCCCATCGGACGTACAGAGAAGGTTGTCAGCGCAGCATTGTCTCGTACCACCGTGACATGGACGATGCTCTCGATAATCGCTCGGCCGATGCGAGCGTAGAGCGGCGTGATCAACCCCAACCACAGAGCAGACAGCCAGGGGGTGAGGACCGGCACTGGAATGATGAGGGGCTTAAGTCCACGTTGCCGCCCGTATGCCCGCATCATATCCGCGTAGGAGACTTTGTCTGCCCCGCCGACTTCGTAGATTCGGTATTTGGAGAGGGGAATCTGAAGCGCCTCAATCAGATAGTCCAGCAAGTCGTCGATTCCGATTGGCTGTGCCTTTCCCTTGACCCATCTCGGTGTAAGCATAATCGGCAAGCGTTCGACCAGAGCACGAACCAGCTCAAACGAGGCACTGCCGGAGCCAATCACGGCCGAGGCGCGAAACTCACAGACCGGCAGGCCCGACTGCCTCAAGATGTCACCGACTTCGTGCCGACTGCGCAAATGTGCCGAGAGTTCTTCTTCGTCGCTGCCCAAACCTCCCACGTAGACCAGTCCCTTCACGCCAGCTGCCTTGGCTGCTACGCTAAAGTTCCGGGCGCCCTGCCGGTCTGTTGCTTCAAAGGAACCGGTCGAGCTCATGGAGTGGACCATGTAGTAGGCCACATCGACCCCACGCAATGCGTTGTCGAGACTTGTTCGATCGAGCACGTCCCCGGCGACAACCTCGGTTGAGGGGTGGTGGACCTTTTGCTTAAGAATCTCTGGATGTCTGGCTATACAGCGCAAGCGGTAACCCTGATTCTCCAACGACGGCATCAGACGGCCGCCGATGTACCCGCTCGCACCAGTGAGAAGGATCAGAGAGGTCCCTGGGGTTGCTGCATGGTTCGCTGTCGATGTACTTAGACCGGTGTTAGACTTATACACTTCAGACCTCTCATCACGACTTGGGCCAGGGGAGGAGGCGATACCCCCCTCTCCTCCCAGGATTCGACTATTTCTTCTTCATGCTCTTCTTGATCAGTTCACGAGTCGCAAGGTACTCCTGGTTCCCTGGATCCGATGCCAACGCTTTCTCAATGGCGGCCAATGCCTCGGCATGCTTTTCGGCACCCATTGCGACTAGTGCCTGAATGAATGCGTCGCGGCCTGTTTGCACCGCTTCGTCCGAAACCGTCTGGACGGACTTCGCGCAACGAAATCCGAGACCGACGCCGTAGGAGTTGTTGTCAGGCTGATTCCAGAATCGGTGACTGGTGTGGAGTGAGGTTTCCGGCGCCAACCAGGAGCCGCCGCGCAGCACACGGACCGGTCCTTGATTGGCAAAGTTGTAACCCTTCTCTGCGCCCCGTGGATTCAGGGCCGGGCTTTCCTTATAGTATTTCAGGTCGTACCAATCCTCGACCCATTCGAAGACGTTGCCGGCCATGTTATAGACCCCGAACCCGCTCACTCCATCCGGATAGGAATCGACTGGCGCGGTGCGGCCCACGTTCTGTCCGTAGTTGGCTTTCTTGGGATCGAGCATGTGTCCCCATGGGTAGTGGTTGTCGCCTTGTGGGCCTTTGGCCGCTCGCTCCCATTCTGCTTCCGTTGGAAGTCGTTTGCCGTCCCATTTGCAGAATGCGTTTGCATCAGTCCAGCTCACACCGACAACCGGATGGTTGGATTTGTTGAGCCGCGGGTCGTCCCAATAGGCTGGTGCTGGGTGACCGGCAGCCTTCATGAACTCTTTGTAGCGTGCATTCGAGGTTTCAAACTTATCGATCAGGTAGGCATCAAGCACCACCTGGTGCATGGCTTCATCCGCATGTTCGTTGCTGCCCATGGTGAACTCACCCTTTGGGATGAGGACCATGTCCTTGTCGCTGGTAGACACGTCCGACGCCGCTGCAACGGTGATGGCTCCCGCCATCAGCGCCACCCCCATTCCTACCTGAAACGCCATTCGACTCCGCATAAGAGACCTCCTTGGTTTAGAACGCCAGGACCGCCCTGGTTCAGCAAAAATGTGAATCTGATAGTCACGTCAAATATCGAGCGCTCTCCCCGGCATACTCCGGTATGACAAGAGATTGGCTGGTTTCTCTATGGTTCGTGCGAGCATTTCACCGAATGACCTGTGGACAAGACTTCCACCATGCGAGCTGAGCGTTGCTCAGCCACCGCCGAGCTCGCCCCTCGTCTCCACGACCAAGAACTCCCCTTTCATGTGGGTGTGGAGATCACACCAGAAGGGAACCTGCGTCGTTTCCCTATCCGGAGTAGATGCCTGAGAGAAGTGCAAAGTCATGGTCTTCCCAGGCTGAAGATGATAGGCCTTGTAGCCCTTGCCCTGTGAGTCTTTCATCTCCACACCATCGCCCTCCTTCTTGAGGACTGCGGTCGTAAACACCGGAGAGGTGATCCCATGAGGAATCGTGCCGTTGTTACGGACGGTTATTGATGTCAATTGATCGGGCATCGTGTGGCCTTTTACGCTGTACCCAAGGTCTGTGATCGTAATATCGACGTGCATCTGACCCTGATCAGTAGCCTGGGCAATGGATCGCCCATCGAAACCGATCACCGTCAATATAATGGCCCCCATGGCTAGCTGAACCAGTAACCTATTTCTTACACACATGTTGTTCATCAATCCGCCCTCCCTGTGGTTGAAACGGTAAGCTTAATACCCCATGCCTGGGCCCCCAGCTGAAAGTTGTTCTGGAATACCGGGACAACCCTGGTTGCTTGACTACGGTAATGGGTCGATTCGAAATACATGTTTTCATCATTCCCAAACTGAAACTCATCCATGGTGGACATCTCTAGTGCACACATCTGTCTTCGTCACGATTGCTGCCGTGGTTCGAATCGGCAGGCGATCACGAAATCACGCTCATAAGGATAGGCTTCGGCCATCTCATAACCGACACGATTGCGCTCATTCTGGCACTCCTGAGAGGTGGCATAGGTCTGTAGCACCGTGACAGTGGTAATCTGCGGCACCGTGTTCAACAGAATGATGACCAACATCCACATGGTGCCCTCCTTTCAGGAGGGCCGAAGTGCAGAACACCAAGGCCCTCCTGCCGTCCCCGGGGGTTGAGGTGGGAGAGGGCTCCCCCTCAGCCGGGCGCCTTGTCGAGTCATCAGCGGCTCGTCGGCTTTGTGTAGGGATAAGCCGGCCCTTTGGACCCAATGCTTCCAATCACGTCCACCCTCATCTGTTGGTCTCCGTCCTTGTTGCTGTCCAACTGCGCCACCTTGTGGTTTAAGGTTTCAATGAAGTCCGCTCGAGGCGCATCGAGCGCGAAGCTATCTCCCACAGGCACGATTCCAGATGCGGCTACCATCACAAAGAAACCAATTCTCAATGTGCTCTTTGTTGTCATGACATCCTCCCTCGATACAGACGCGATTCCGTTCGCGTGTTAAAGTGCAACTCAATCTATTTCTTCAGTGAACCGATGCCGGCTGATGCTGTGTCGCTACTGACTGGCGATGAATAGAGCGATTCCTCAGAATGACGGCATCGACGATGTCACCGCACTGCACGCATCGTCTTGTGGCGCATTCCAACTCGCTCGTGCTGTTCCACAGGTCCATAGAGACTTCCTTCACCATAAGACCGCCACATCTCCGGCAGTTTGATTGACGCAGTGCTGGAGAGAAGTCTGATTGACTTCCCAGTTCACCGACTCTCGCTCTTTGCTCCGCGCTCGCCATGGTGACCTCCATTGGATGTAGTTCAATGTTTGTCATAAGTATGTCTAATGTATAAGGCATATGTGTCCAGTGTGTCAAGTGTTATTTGTAAATAATTTGACCAACATTGAACATTGGAATAGAATTGGCTCGTAAAATATGAATACTCATATAATTCATAGAGTTGCGAAACTCACTGGGCTCTCACGAGATGTTATTCGAGTATGGGAGCGTCGGTTTGAAATCCTAAAACCGACTAGAGGGGCCAATCGTTATCGCAATTATTCCGACGAAGATGTGGCATTGCTCAGGTTCCTGAAAGAGCAGCTGGATTCTGGAGGCTCGATCGGAGAGCTGTCGAAATTAGGGCGAGAGGAGTTGTTGAGTCGAGCACGAGCCAGTGCGCCACAAGTGTCATTCGTCGACAATGCATTCAGCAGACTCCTGCAGGAACTGCTGTCTAGTTTGAATCCCTTCAATCGTGTGGTGTTTGAGAAGCGTTTGAACGGCGCCGTGGCGGTGATTCCCTTTGAGGAAGCGCTGCATGGGATCTTGCTTCCGCTTCAGGAACAGGTGGGGCAGTTCTGGCACGATGGTCAGCTGGACGTGGCCATCGAACATTACGTCACAAGGCAAATCCAACAAAAGATTTTCTCCGCCATGAATCAGCTTCCAGTCGCTGAGTTTGGGGCCAAAGTGGTCGTGGCCTGTCCGCCCGGCGAGGAACACGACATTGCCGCGTTTGCAGTCGCCTATCGATGTCGTGTTCGCGGGTGCCGCGTTCACTATTTGGGAGCCAATGTGCCTCTTGGCTCACTGGCCAAGCTCTGCGTGGAGGTTGAGCCAGACCTGACCATCATGTCATTTCCTGTCGCGCTTTCCGAGGCCAATGCGGCTGAGTTGGTTCACGCCCTTGGCGATGAAGTGCTCCCCAGCTCCGATCTTGCCGTCGGTGGTCATGGCGCGCTCGCCATGCGTGACCTCTTCATGAAGTACAATATTACAGTTCTGGAGAGTTTCACTGACTTGGATCACCGGCTGGATCGGTTGATGAGGCAAGCCGTCTCTCGCGGGTAACGAGGAGAGGCCGATCAGATGGCATCATACCCGCTCACAGTATTCTTCGATGGAGCCTGTCCCATTTGCGATCGAGAAATCGCCCTTATGAGGCGCTTGGACAGGCGTGGGAGGTTGAAATTTTCCGACTTCTCACGGCCGGACTTTGCCCCAACATCAATAAACATATCCCCCTCTGAACTGGGGAGAATCATTCATGCCCGTTGGGATGATGGGACCGTCATCACCGGCGTCGATGTGTTCCGAGCCATGTGGGAGGCAGCCGGCCTGGGGTTCTTGGCGAGGGTCACCCGATTTTCTCTCATCGAGCCACTGGTCGTGAAGGCCTATGCCTGGTTCGCACGGAACCGCTTACGGCTCACCGGTCGCTCGCACACCTGTGCGGGAGACGCATGCAAGTCGGGTATTTCCGGCCGGCATAGTCTGTGAACGGGCAGGATGATTGTTTCCCGCCCGCTCGTAGAAACCATTTTTCGCGATAGGCGTTCATAGGTCATTTAATTTGAGATAGATGTGTCACGGCGCTTTGAGCATGTTTCGTGGCCACGTCAGCATGACCAGCCTTGCCATGCTCAATCGCCTCTTTCAGATTGGTCATCGCTTCTGCCACATGCGGGTCTATGCCTCCTCTCATAGCATGCTGCAGCGAGGCTTCGGCATGGGTCACAAG
>CAZAKX010000091.1:0-12885 GCA_964485915.1 uncultured Nitrospira sp.
GGTGGGCGAATGTCCCGATCTGCCTTGCAGACTACTATTGCTTAGACAGCCGTAGTAGTAAGTCTGGAGGTGAGAATGCATCAACCACCAGGGCACAGTGAAGCCCTTGGCGCGACCCACACCATTCGTCGTTCGTCAACGGGCTGAGAAATTTGGAATCCCGCAAGAGGACTAGTGTCGAGCTGTAATTGGCCGTGGTTCCTGATCCGCTGCTTTGCGACGGCCACAGTTCAAACAGGCAAACACAGTGATTGCTAATCCCGCGTCCAAATCAACCGCTCGCTCCGGCAGCATTGCCCCATGACATTTATCACAAGTTTTCATAGGCGGCACTCTAACACCCTAGAAACTGGAATCCAATCCTCCTGAAGTACTGGACGGCACTAGCATCAGTCCCAATCGTCTCCATCCCAATGGGTCGTTTGTACACGTCCTTCGGCAACAACTCAAGATGGAATATTGATGTTCGTCTTGACAGGCTTACACCTCTCTCATAGGATTGTGGTCTTCTTTTGGAGAGCCACTATGTATAGATTGTTCCTCGTTATTTTTCTTCTGATTGCCCTCTATTTTCTGCTTAGACAAATGTTTCGTGGGTTTCGTAGTCCCAATAGGGATATTCAGGGTAAGTCAACCGATGGTGCGGGCCGGCAGGAAGAACTGGATGAAATGATCGAGGATCCGGTCTGTCACACCTTCGTGCCGAAGCGGATTGCCGTGATCGAACAAATGGGGGGACGGGAGTATTGGTTCTGCAGCAAGGAGTGTGCAGTGACATTTAGGAGCCAACACCCAGTGTAAAAGATCGTTAAGGAAGCTGAGGCCAGCTATATAGCGGAGAAGGGCCTATTGGATTCAGTCATGCCCTTCGACTAGCAGCCCGAGTAGGAGTAATCGGACATTTTCTCATCTTTGTCAAACTTCAATGTGATTTGGCATTGGTTGGGGGTGAAGTTAAAGAATGGCAGCCCGGATTTCCCCCCTGCAATGCGATAGTACGTCCAGGTTTCACCCCCAAAAAAACGAGAAGCTTTGCCGTCTGGAACGCCCCAGTTCTTCTCGAACCAGGCTTTATCCTTCCCTTGGAGCTCAGCTGGCTTAAGCGAAGCTTCCAGGTACGGATTATTTCCGGCGCAGGCCGTGATCATTAAGCAGAGAAACAGCACCCAGACAAATCGTTGCATCGCGAGGTTTCCTGATGATTGTAGAACACGTCCTGACCGACCCGAAAATTCTAGCTTCCGCTCCGAGGCCTGTCAAACTTTCACCCCGAGATGTTGCAGCAAAGTTGAGTTCCCCATAAAATGACCGATATACTTCTATGAGCCGATACACTTCTCCTAAGGAAAGGACCAGCCATGAAAATTTACCTCGATACAGCGAATGTGAAAGAGATTCAGGAAGCCGCAAGTCTCGGATTGCTTGACGGAGTAACAACGAACCCCTCTCTAGTCGTCAAGGAAGGTCGCAGCTTCAAGGAAATGCTGCAAGAGGTCTGCAAGATCGTAGATGGCCCGATCAGTGCCGAGGTCGTGAGTGTAGAAGCGGACGCGATGGTCAAGGAGGGGAGGGAGCTCGCCAAGATCCACAAGAATATCGTGGTGAAATGCCCTCTCATTCCAGAAGGGCTCAAGGCGACCAAGCGATTGGCTTCAGAAGGAATCAAAGTGAACGTAACGCTCTGTTTCTCGCCCACTCAGGCACTACTGGCGGCCAAAGCAGGTGCATGGTGCGTCTCGCCCTTTATCGGACGGCTCGACGACATCAGCTCAAGTGGGATGGAACTCATCCGACAGATTTTGACGATCTACAAGAATTATGACTATAAGACTCTTGTCTTAGTAGCAAGCGTACGCCATCCACAGCACGTGGTTGAGGCGGCGTTAGCTGGCGGACATATCTGCACGATGCCCTATAGCGTCTTCCAGGCCCTGTTTAAACATCCGCTCACCGATTCGGGGCTGAAAAAGTTTCTCGATGACTGGAAGGCGAAAGGACAACAGTAGCGATCGTAGAGACGGGCAACTTTTCAATGACCCATCAGTAAAGTTGCCCGTCCTGTATTGCTCAACACCACCCTTCTCCCTGCAGCTGAAAGTCCGAAACCTTTCGAGAAATGGTTCCTGGATGAACGTTACCAGCATTCGATAGTTCCAGGCTTCCATACAACATAGTCATTGATCATCGATCGATCGGCTTGCCTTCTGAAACACCGCGTGAAACATAGGGCGAGTCAGCTTTCCGGTGAACGTGTTTTGCTGGCTCGGGTGATAGGAACCGAGTAGGGTCACCCCCCAAGGCAGGCGATAGGTAACCCCATGTCCGAATTTAAGGGCTGGCGAAGGGATGGCATGCCCATGCGTCCTGCACGTTTTAAGGTAGTGATCAAACGCAATCTTTCCCAGCGCAATCACCACGCGGTGATTCTTTAGGAGGCGAACCTCTTCCTGTACGAATCGGCTACACCGTTCGAATTCATCCGGCAACGGTTTATTGCCCGGTGGGGCACAACGTACCGTCGCTCCGATGTAGCAGTCCGTCAATGCCAAGCCATCATCTCGGTGAGTTGATGAAGCCTGATTGGCAAATCCATACCGATGCAACGCTTCATACAACCAATCTCCACTCCGATCACCGGTAAATACGCGTCCCGTCCTATTCCCTCCATGTGCAGCAGGTGCAAGCCCGAGCACGTAGAGCCGCGCTCGAGGATCTCCGAAGCCGGGCACCGGACGGCCCCAGTACGTCCAGTCACGATATTGCTTCCGTTTCTCTCGGGCAATCGCCTGCCGATAGTCGACCAATCGTGGACAGGCCGTACAGTCACAGATCGCGCTGTTCAACATCTTTAATGTACCCATACGGGCCGCAGTGTAACATGACTGAGAACCCTATTCTGCTTGCTGGCATTTAGGTCAGCTGATAGCATAACCACGCATTTGTTGTACTGTTTGATCATGTAGGTAATAGAGGAGCTTGCGAATGCTGACGCGTGGAACCCAATCCATTCTTTGTGCGATCGGGATCGTCTTCACCATCCTGACAATACACGTGTCGGCACAGGCGACACCGGGTTCTGAGGATAAGAAGACCCAGAAATCCGAGACCGAGACTGAGCTTCTCCTGCTAGACCCGTTGGACTCGCAGTCCGAACTAGAAGACCGTTTGGTCATTCTCCCGGAAATCAAACGAGAAGGAGAACGGTTCTTTCTGAGTTCCTTTAAGCTCCCCGACAAGATTACATTCGCAGGACTCCCGGTTCCCTTGGACAATTGGCAAGTACGGGAGCGGATTGAATATGAATTTTACCAATTCTTGGAAGACCAAGGCGAAAGCATCATTCTCGCCAAACGTACCGGACGCTGCTTCCCTCCCGCAGAAAAGCAATTGGCCGATACCGGTTTGCCCGATGATCTTAAGTACATGTTGCTGGTCGAAAGCAAATGTATTTCGGCGGCCTATTCCAAAGCCAAAGCCTCAGGTCCCTGGCAATTCATTCCGTCGACCGGACGCCGGTATCGACTCAAGAGCGACGCCGTCCGTGATGAGCGTCGGAATCTTGAAATGTCGACCGAGGCGGCCGTGAAATACCTCAAGTATCTCAAGGAATACCAGAACAACGACTGGTTCTTAGCCATGGCCTCGTACAACGCCGGCGAAGAGCGGATTCGGAAGTTGCTGAAGGCACAGAATATTACTGACTATTGGAAAATGCACGGGCCGCGCGAGACCATGCGCTATGTCCCGCGGATCATCGCCGCCAAGGAAATCTACTCTCAACCGGAGAAATACCTTGGACTGACCAAGAACGACCTCTATACACCGCTTGAGACTGAAACCATCACGGTGAGCGTGAAAGAGTCTCAGCGTGCCCTGACTTCCATTGCTGAGGAATTCGGCACCTACCTTCTCGAACTCAAAATGTTGAATCCCGAGTTCAAGAAGGATATGCTCCCCCGCGGGAACTATCAAATTCGCGTACCTCGTCAAACCTGTCCGAGTCGTTGTTTTAAACAAGAGAAGACGCCGTAACATTCACGCTCATGAAGCTTCGGTTGCCCCCCTCCTCTGCCCAATCACTTGTTCGCAAGCTGATCACTGCAGGGCTGGATGCGGCCGACCCCTATCGTGCCTTGCTCGATAGGGTCTCGCTTACTGGCGACGCGCTGCGTGTAGGGCCTCACACTTACGACCTGTCACAGGTTGATCGAGTGATCGCAGTCGGCGCCGGAAAGGCATCGGCCAGAATGGGCCAGGCATTAGAAAGAGTCCTTGGCTCAAGGTTGGAAGATGGACTGGTGATCGTCAAGACAGGGCATGCCCTTCCCACTAAACGGATCGCCGTTCTTGAAGCCGGCCATCCGATTCCTGATCGTGCCGGCCTTCATGCGACTCAGCGGCTCCTGAGTTTGGTCAAGAACCTAGGCTCTCGTGACCTCCTATTGGTTCTCTTGTCTGGGGGCGCGTCAAGCTTATTACCAGCTCCAGTACCGGGCGTGACGTTGACTGATAAACAACGGACTACGCGACTGCTCCTCCGAAGCGGTGCGACGATCAATGAGATCAATATCGTCAGGAAACATCTTTCGCTGGTCAAAGGGGGCGGGCTGGCGGCTTCGACCCAGGCGAAGATTGTGGCCCTGATTCTCTCAGACGTTATCGGGGATGACCTTGGCTCGATCGGCTCCGGACCCACAGTGGGAGACCCCTCCACCTTTGCCGACGCGGTGGGAGTGTTGAAGCGTTACAGGATCTGGCGCTCCGTGCCTGCCGCTGTGCGCCACTATTTAGGCCGAGGTCAAAAAGGCACTGTGTCTGAGACCCTGAAACCTGGTTCACGACGTGTACGTTCCGTGCACCATCAGATCATCGGTAACAATCACATCATGGCGGAGGCGGTCTCGCATAGCGCCGACATGCTGGGCCTTCGTACCATACGATTTTCCACTGCCATCATGGGCGAGGCAAGTTTAGCAGCCAAGCGCGTAACCGCCATTGCCAAAACAATTGCTGCTGGGCACCGAATTATGAAGCGCCCATGCTGCGTGGTGGCGGGCGGTGAAACGACGGTGACGGTGACAGGCAAGGGGAAAGGTGGACGCGCGCAGGAATTCGCTGCCGCGGCCGCGTGTGAGATCGCCGGTCTTTCAAACACCTGGGTTGTGGCTCTCGGCAGCGATGGAACCGATGGGCCGACGGATGCGGCGGGGGCGATTGTGAGCGGAGAAACCCTTGCGCGCGCAAAGAAACTCAGCGTCGACCTCCCTTCTGCCGTAAATCGACATGATACCTATCGAGCCTTAAAGACACTTGGATGTCATATCCATACCGGTCCCACCGGAACGAACGTCAATGACCTTTACCTCCTTCTCCTTCTCTAGCTACTATCCCACTCCATGACACGGCCGTTCATCCTTCCACTGTCTCAGTGTACCGATCTGGGTCTCGCCGGCGGGAAAGCGCTTGGATTGGCTCAGCTCATCGCAGCCGGTTTCTCTGTCCCTCACGGAGTTTGTCTCACAACAGAAGCCTACAGACAGAACCTGCATACCTCAGGCTTTATCGATCACGACATGTGGTCTACGATCTGCCGGCTACCCGACAATGAACGAGGATCTGCCTTGGCCAGGTGTCGGGATCGGATTAAAAGGATTGAGATTTCCCACCTTGCCCATCAATGGCAGACGGAGATCGAAACGCTCCGTCGACCTCCGAGTGAACGCTGGGCCGTCCGATCGTCCGCTACGAACGAGGATACGACGCAAACCAGCTTCGCCGGGCTCTATCGCACCCATCTCGGCGTAGCCCTATCGGACATCGAAGCGGCCATCAAAGACCTCTGGGCCTCGCCATGGGAAGAACGTGTGATCAACTACATGGTTCAGCAGAACCGCCTAACGCCCCCTAGAATGGCTGTGCTGATCCAACCGATGGTCGATGCGCAGACAGCTGGAGTGACGTATTCCATCCATCCTGTGACGGGTCGACGTACTCAAGTGATGATTAACGCCATACCTGGACTGGCTGCACCATTGGTTGACGGCACGATCACTCCAGACCAATACGTCGTGGACGTGACACACCATGGAGAACCCACACAGGTTCGTACACGAGTGTTGGCTGACAAGTCTCAACGGCTTTCGGTTTCGCATGAGGGGCTACGGACAGATCCGCTTGAAGAAGGGACTCAGCACCGCTCGTCGCTGACAGATAGCCAGCTGTTTGCTCTCGCAAGGACTGCCAAACAGGTTGAACAGGCCCTGAGACGGCCTATGGATATCGAGTGGGCATTCGACTCCAGCCAGCTCTGGCTCGTGCAGGTGCGGCCGATTACGAACATCCGCACTCCGTGCGGCCTCACCAACGATGACTGTGAGTGGTCACGGACAAATTTCAAGGAGACGCTGCCCGAACTGCCGAGCCCACTGAGCCTCTCGTTTCTTGAACAGTTTATGGACCGCTACATTCTTGCGCATTATCGCAGGCTGGGATGCCGGATCCCTGATGGCCTCACATCGGTTCGCATACTGAGAGGTCGTCCCTACTTGAACGTGACCCTTTTCCACATGTTGGTCGCTCAGCTTGGTGGAGATCCGTCCATGAACACCGAACAGATGGGAGGTGAACCGCCGCAAGCCGTCCCCTCAGTCATGCCGCTCAATGGGTTGGCTTTTGTGCGGGCTGGATGGTTGATGTGGGCGGAGATGCGAAAGGTTGAACGTTCTGGCCCTCGACTCTTTCAAGAGATGAAGGAACTGGCTGCCACGTATGCGCGTGACCGCATCCTCCCCCTTACGGTAGATGAACTTGTCCCTAAGCTGGACGCACTCGGTCCTTGGCTGGAGGGCCGCGACGTCACCTTTGGTATCGCTGGAGGCGTCGGGCAATGTTTACAAATATTCAGCCATATCCTGCCTCGCTGGCTCGGCCCCGACTGGAGAGAGCTGTTGAACGCAGCTCTTCAGGGGCAAGGAACCGTCATTAGCGCCCAGCAGATTCTCCGTCTCGCAGCGCTCACGGATATCGCTCGAGATGAGCCGAAAACGGGTGCCTTCCTCACATCGGAAAGATGGGAGGCTTCGGCTTTTCGCTCAAGGCTTGCCGATACGCAATTTCTCCGTGTCTTCACAACCTATGTGGAAGACTATGGTCATCGTGGGGTGGGCGAATCAGATGTCATGTCGCCACGTCTGGCGGAGAATCCGGACGCGATATTGACGATCCTCCGCACCCAACTTCTCTCGGCTTCCCCTTCTCGTGAGGAGATTCTTGCGCGCCAGGAGAAGACGAGAGTCGCCGCGCTGGCCCAGATTAAAGAGCGACTCGGTTGGCGTTTCGACAGAAAGTTGATCTTTTTATGGTGTTACCGAAGACTCTCTCGCTTCTTTGCCCTGCGCGAGGCCAATCGACATCATTTGATGTATTACTTAACTGCAATCCGTACCCTTCTGTTACGACTCGGCGAGCTTCTGGTTACGCAGGGTCGCCTTGATCAGCGAGATGACATCTTCTTCCTCTCGATCGATGATCGCACCGATCTCTTAGCCGGAAGTACCCTTGACTGGAAGGCTGTCGTCCAAGAGCGACGTGCCGAACGCGAGCGCCATGCAGCAGCCACAGTCCCCGATACCATTCGAGATTGGAATTTCATCAGCGAGCAGACTCTGCTGTCAACCCAATCGGCCAAGCCCGGTCGGTTGACCGGCATGCCAATCAGCGCCGGATCCGTGACCGGTCCGGTACGAATGATTCGTTCGGTTATGGATTGGGCCCAAGTAAGACCAGGCGAAATTCTAGTCGTCTCGGTTATCGATCCAGGCCTGGCGCCTCTCTTTGGAATT
Organism: uncultured Nitrospira sp.; assembly: GCA_964485915.1. Taxonomy (GTDB): domain Bacteria; phylum Nitrospirota; class Nitrospiria; order Nitrospirales; family Nitrospiraceae; genus Nitrospira_D. The sequence goes on from CAZAKX010000091.1 coordinate 7,842, forward strand.
GCCGGCGGACTGATCGCAGAAATGGGTGGCACCTTGTCTCATGGAGCGATCATCGCGCGCGAATATGGGCTACCGACCGTCGCCAACGTGGAAGGAGCAATGGCTCAGCTTTCTGATGGCCAACGGGTCAGGCTTGACGCTGGGCCTGGGACCATTTGTATCGAGCCATCCACATACCTAGAGGCTGGCTAGAGCTATTTGATCCGGGTCTTCTGCTTCTTGACCTTTCTCAATACCTTGCGTACTGTGCCTCAAATTATTGCGTTGAGACCCTATATATGGGAGTTCCTTGCTCGATCACTTTTTTGGGTTTGTCATGCACATCACCGACGTAAACCTCCTTTTCATAGGTATTGGGGTCGGATTGCTTCTTGGTGGCCTACTAGTAGGGCTTTGGATCAATGGACGCCTGCGCCCTCAGACCCAACGTGCTGAGGCCACCGCGCAGGAAGTGAGAACGCAACTGGAACAAGAGCGGACGACGGTCTTGTTCCTTCGTCAAGAACTGTCCCAGACTCACCAAGCCCGCGTGATGGCAGAAACTCGGATAGAAGAGACGACGCGGCAACTCATCGAACAGAAAACCTTGCTCGAGCAGACACGTCAAGAACTCGTGGGGTCGTTCCAAGTCCTCTCCGGCGAAGCGTTGAAGCAAAATAATGAGGCATTTTTGAAACTCGCCGCTGTGACGTTCGAAACACTTCATGTCAAAGCAGATGGAGACCTCGGGCGGCGCCAGCAGGCTATTGATGCGTTGGTGCGTCCTCTCCATGACACACTGCAACGTTACGACGAACAACTGCGCCTCTTGGAGCAGTCACGCCAGTCGGCTTACGGTGGGCTGGATCAGCATCTCAAATCATTGGCTGAGTCCCAGCAGAGATTACAGCAAGAAACCGGAAACCTGGTCAAAGCCCTGCGCGCTCCGACTGTGCGAGGCCAATGGGGCGAGTTGACCTTAAGACGAGTCGCTGAGCTTGCCGGAATGGTCCAACACTGTGATTTCATCGAGCAACATTCCGTGGCCGGCGAGGAGGCACGATTTCGACCTGACATGGTCGTCCAGCTCCCAGGCGATCGCCAGATTATCGTTGATGCCAAAACCGTCCTCTCGGCTTATCTGGATGCCCACGAAGCACAGAACGATGTCCAACAAGCGGACGCATTACGGCGCCATGCGGCTCAGGTGAAGAGCCGGATGGATGAATTATCTCTGAAAGCCTATTGGACACAATTCGAACATTCCCCGGAGTTCGTCGTCCTGTTTCTTCCCGGTGAGCAATACCTCGGTGCTGCTTTGGACCAGAATCCGCAGCTCATTGAAGAAGGGTTCGCGAACGGAATCGTGCTGGCGACACCAGCGACATTGATCGCATTATTACGTGCAGTTGCCTACGGGTGGCGACAGGAGCGAATGACCGCTCACGCGGAAGAAGCAGGCCGGCTGGGCAAAGAACTCTATGAGCGGATGGCTGTATTGGCGGGACATATGAACGATGTGGGTCAGTCCTTGGGCAAGAGCGTGTCGGCCTATAACCGTGCCGTGGGCTCCCTTGAGACGCGTATTCTCCCGGCAGCGAGGCGGTTCAAAGAATTGGGAGTGTCCTCTGACCGCGAGATCCTCGCGCTTGAGCCGACGGAGGTCGTTCCCCGCAAAACCTTATCGTTTGATCCGGAATGAAGGAGCGCGCATGACGAACGAACAGACCATGGTTGAAGCATTTCATAACAGGTTTGACATTCTGGTCCAGACAGTTCCGACAGAACTCAACGAAGAGACGAAGCGGCTTCGTGTCCGCCTTATTCAGGAAGAGTTCGCTGAGCTGAAAGAAGCTATGGCTGACGGGAATCTCGCTGCGGTGGCAAAGGAAATGGCGGATCTGCTCTACGTCACCTATGGAACAGCGGTGTCCTATGGGATTGATATGGAACCAGTGTTTCAGGAAGTTCACCGGTCGAATCTGAGCAAGGTGGGTGGCTACAAACGGGCAGACGGAAAATGGGTGAAACCTCCAACGTATTCGCCCGCGCATATCGACCCAATCTTGGAGGCTCAACGAGAGCACCTGCTGGCATCGTCACTTTCAACCCATGATACCCCAGTCGGTACTCCCGAGAGCTCATGAGAGACCCACACTGTTCAAGTTGCGGCACACCCTTCGTTCGACTGATCCATGATGAAGGCATCATGGAACGGATCCTTAATCGCTTCGGGTCATTTCCGTTTCGCTGTCAGCTTTGCACCACACGCTTCCGAGCCTTCAGAAGCCAAGTTCCTGCCAGTCCTTCACCTGCAGATCGTCGGGAATATAGGCGATTGCCGGTGTCGTTCCGTGCCAACCTCCTCGCAGAGAACACCGTACAAACAACTAATCGCGTGACGGACATTTCCATGGGAGGCTGCACGCTGGAAACAGCGGCAACCTTACCTCAAGGGACATTCGTCGAGCTGGTCATCAAACCGGCTTCCGATGAGGAACCGATTAAGATTGAAACCGCCATGGTGTGCTCGTCGAGGCCTGGATCAATGGGTATCCGTTTCCTCGAAATGGTCACGACCGATAAAAACCGCCTCAGTCAGGTCATTCTGAGCTTGCTGGTGGGGCAAAGCCTTCATCAGAACTTCTTTTCTTAGGAACGGCTCACGCGCTAGGAACGCCGTCGAGGGGCAGTCACCAGTACATTATCAATCAGCCGAACAGGCCCCAGGCGTACCGCTCCAAGCAGGACTACTCGCGAAGTCACGGTAGAAAGCGGCTCGAGCGTGTAGGGATCGCAGACCGCCAGATAGTCAATCGTCAGGGCTGGTTCGGCCTTGATGACCTGACGCATCACCGCCTGTACGGACGCCCCATCAACGACACCTTTTTGGATTGCCTCAGCTCCCGCCCGAAGGCTTCTGTACAACGTCACCGCTCGAATTCGATCGTCGGTCGACAGATAGATATTCCGTGAACTCATCGCCAGGCCGTCGCTTTCCCGGACCGTAGGTCTCACGATAATGCTGACACCGAAATTGAGATCCTTGACCAGCTGGCGGACAAGGACCGATTGTTGAAAATCTTTCTGCCCAAAGAGCGCGATCTGAGGACGCACCATCCCGAAGAGTTTACTTACCACGGTCGCAACACCTGAAAAATGATGAGGGCGCACCTCTCCTTCCCACCGGCGTGCAATTGCAGGAAGATTCACAGTAGTTTGAAATCCTTCAGGGTACATGGACTCTACAGTTGGTTCAAAACAGACATCAACGCCTTCCTTTTGGCACAGGGCTCGATCGCGAGAAATAGGACGCGGATATTTGGTGAGGTCTTCACGAGGACCGAATTGCGTAGGATTGACGAAGATGCTGACTGCGAGCGCATCACACCGTAATCGGGCAGCTCGAATCAGCGCCCGATGCCCCTCGTGTAACGCTCCCATCGTCGGCACCAGCCCGATCCGCACACTTTCCCGTCGGAGTCCCTCACTCCAGGCTGTCATGGCACTCGGTGAACGAATGATCTTCATGAGCCCGGTGGCGAACTGCAAGCCGGACGTGAGCCGTATCTCGTCGAAGGTTGAGGAAAGAGCAGCCGCACTTGTGCTTGGTCCTTAACCTGCTCCAATAACCGTGCGACCGATTGCTTGAGCACCGGATGACCCCAGAGCGGATCCAATTCGTTCAATGGCATGAGCACGAACCGGCGGCCATGGAGGCGAGGGTGCGGGATGGTCAGCCCAGGTTCCTTGATGACGCGGTCACCGTAGAAAAGAATGTCTAGGTCGATCGTTCGAGGACCAGAGCGGTTGTCCTCATCTCGTCCGAGTGATCGCTCAATCTCTTGGAGTATCGCGAGGAGGCTTTGGGGGGTGATGTTGGTTTCAATCTGTACCACCCCGTTGAGAAACCACCCTTCCCCTGGATCGGTTTCCGCGCGAATCGGTTCCGTTTCATATAGAAGGGAAACTCCAAGAAGCCGTGAATGGGGCAGCAGACTGAGCAATGTCACAGCTCGATCGCAAAAATCGACTCGATCACCGACATTCGACCCAAATCCGATGAAGACCGTCTCCATGACAAACCACGTTAGGCGTGAAAGGCGTAACATAACACAAGTTGAGAACTGCCTCTGTCTTCCTTACCTTTCACGTCTCACCCTTTACGTTTTACGCCATTAGAATCCGGCCTTGCGGATCCGCTCCACCGCTTCCGCAAGCCGCTCTTTGGTTGTGCACACCGTCATGCGAATATAGCCTTCGCCTGGTGCGCCGAAACCGTTGCCGGGCGTCGTCACAATGCCGGCCTTTTCCAACACGTGCGCAGTAAAGGACGTGGAGGTGTAGCCCTTCGGTACTGTCACCCAGATGTAGAACGCGGCAGGCGGCATCTCTACGTCTAACTCCAACTTCTTGAGCCCTGGAACGATCGTGTCGCGACGCTCCTGATAAATCTTCCGGATTCCATCCGTTACGGAATCGTCGAGCCCCAGGGCGGTGATACCGGCGTCTTGCACCGCTTCAAACACACCGGAGTCTAATTGGCTTTTCACCTTGCCGAGCGCCGCCAAGACGGTCTTATTCCCGACCACAAACCCGATTCGCCAACCGGTCATGTTGTAGGTCTTGGAGAGCGAGTGAAATTCCACACCGACGTCCTTGGCACCCTCCACCTCCATAAAACTCGCCGGTCGTTTGCCGTCGTAATAGATCTCCGAGTAGGCCGCATCGTGGCAGATGATAATCTGATTCTCCTGTGCAAATTCAATCGCCCGCTTGAAGTAGCCCTTCGTCATGATCACCGACGTGGGATTATTCGGAGAATTGAGCCACATCAGCTTGGCCTTCTTAGCCACATCTTTCGGAATCGCACCTAAGTCCGGCAGAAAGCCGTTGGCTTTGGTCAAGGGCATGAAGTGGGACGTGCCCCCACAAAAACTGGTTCCGACGGGATAGACCGGATAGCCTGGACTTGGAACCAGCACCACATCCCCTGGATCGACAAAGGCAAGATGAATATGCCCGATTCCTTCTTTCGACCCGATCAGCGTGAGGACCTCGTCGG
>CAZAKX010000092.1:0-12787 GCA_964485915.1 uncultured Nitrospira sp.
CAGCTCACGTCATGTAAAAATGCTAAAGGGGAGGAAAGGTATGGGCCGGAGTGTGCTGCCTTGCGATCGATGGATTGTCAGAATATTTTGTCTGTACTTCCTGTTGGTCGGACCAGCCTATGGCAACGAGATAGGCGACAAGAATCCGGATGGGATAAACATAAAAATACCGCTCGATTGTCGGTATGGACAAGCCTATGACAAAACCGATGGCGAAGCCGATGGAGAGGCGTTTCCTTCCGACGACGTCTTCCGTCCGCTGTTGGCGGACCCGAAGCAGCCGCAGTTCTTTGCAAACTGGCGATCGACGCGATCGCGCACCGACCGCACAACCTCCAATATCGGGTCCGTGGCGATCGGAGAAAACTTCGGCTTTTACACGAGGCGGGACGGGTGCAATGGGTGGCAGATCAGCCTGCTCACCGGCATTTTTGCCCAATTCGACTTAGATGAAAAGAATGCGCAACTGGTCAACACGGACTTCAATGTCGGCATACCGATTACATGGCGCGCAGGCAATTGGTCTGCACGATTGCGCTATTATCACCAAAGCAGCCACATCGGCGATGAGTTTTTGGGAGCCAATCCAGGATTCAAGCCGATTACGTTTATCCTTGAGGAGGTGGACGCGATTCTTTCCTACGACTACCGGTGGCTGCGTGTATATGGTGGAGGTGGGTATCTGGTGCATCGAGAACCGGCAACATTCGACCGCGGGAAGGTTCAGTGGGGATTCGAAGCACGGGCTCCATCCATGCGTACACGGATCTTGGTGCCGTTCCTCGACCGGCTCGTCGTGACACCTGTGCTGTCGGCGGATTTCAAGTCGATCCAGGCACACGAGTGGATTATCGACAGCAATGTGCTCGGCGGGTTCGAATGGTCCCGAACGGGCTCGCTCCGGCGTTTTCGAATCATGGCAAACTACTTCCATGGATTTAACCCCTACGGCCTGTTTGCGATCAACCAGAAGATCGAATCGATCGGCCTAGGGGCCTATTTCATGTTTTAGCGGTTCTTATGTCGAAAGCCTTGTATTCTTCGTAGAGGATCGCGAGCGATGAACAAAAAAGTCTCCTTTTCCATTTGGTACATCCTTCTTGCCATGATGGCGGTGGTGCTCGTGCATGACTTTATTCAGGCTCTGAACCGGGTCGAAGAGCTGCCCTACAGTGAATTCAAACGGTTGGTAGCGGTGGGCAAGGTCGCAGAAGTCTCGGTGACCAGCCACGTCTTGACCGGAACATTGAAGCCCGAGGGGGATTCGAAAGAACCCAAAGCCTTTGCAACCGTGCGGGTCGAAGACCCTGATCTCGTGCGTGAGCTCAATCAACATGGAGTGACCTTTACGGGCGTGATTGAATCCACGTTTTGGCGCGATCTCCTATCATGGTTCGTCCCGGTCGCTCTTTTCGTCGGCATCTGGTTCTTCATCTTTCGTCGGTTTGGCCAAGCCCAAGGGGGCTTCATGCAGGTCGGGCAATCCAAAGCGAAGATCTACGTGGAGAAGGACATCAAGGTGACGTTTGCGGATGTCGCCGGTGTGGATGAGGCCAAAGAAGAACTGCGTGAGGTGATCGAATTCCTCAAGACGCCGGAGAAGTTCACCAAGCTCGGCGGTAAGATTCCCAAGGGGATTCTTCTGGTTGGACCTCCAGGGACCGGCAAGACGTTGCTGGCTCGTGCGGTGGCCGGTGAGGCCGGGGTGACATTCTTCAGCATCAGTGGCTCGGAATTTGTTGAGATGTTCGTCGGAGTCGGCGCGGCGCGGGTTCGTGATCTATTTGATCAGGCAAAACTCAAAGCCCCTTGCATTATTTTCATCGATGAATTGGATGCGCTCGGGAAAGCCCGTGGCGCGGGGCCTATGGGGCATGAGGAGCGGGAGCAAACGCTCAATCAGTTGCTGGTCGAAATGGATGGCTTCGATCCTCGGATCGGCGTCATTCTCATGGCCGCGACCAATCGCCCTGAGATTCTTGATCCTGCCTTGCTGCGGGCCGGCCGGTTCGATCGTCATGTGGTCGTCGACCGTCCGGACAAGATCGGTCGCCTGGCCATTCTTCGTGTGCATGCCAAACAGGTCACGCTGGGGCCGGACGCGGATCTCGAAAACATTGCCGCGATGACCCCCGGATTCTCCGGAGCCGATTTGGCCAACATCATCAACGAGGCGGCGTTGCTGGCTGTGCGCCGCGGCAAGGATCAGGTCGGTTTTTCAGAATTGCAGGAGGCGGTCGAGCGAGTCATTGCCGGCTTGGAGAAGAAGAATCGTGTCCTGAATAAGATGGAGAAGGAGCGGGTGGCCTACCATGAGACAGGCCATGCCCTCGTCGCCATGTCCTTGCCGGGGATGGATCAGGTGCAGAAAATCTCGATCATTCCGCGGGGCGTGGCGGCGCTTGGCTATACCTTGCAGCTTCCGACGGAAGACCGGTTTCTCATGACGAAATCTGAATTGGAGAACAAAGTTGCTGTATTACTTGGTGGACGGATCGCCGAAGAAACCATTTTCGGCGAGGCTTCAACGGGAGCGCAGAACGACCTTCTCAAGGCCACCGACATCGCGAAAAGCATGGTCAAGGCCTATGGGATGAGCGAAAAACTCGGCACCATCACGTTGGAGCGAGAGCGGCAACCGCAATTTCTCCAACTTCCTATCGCGTCCGAGAAAGGCGACTATTCCGAAGAGACCGCCCGTGAAATCGATTGCGAAGTGCGGCGGATCGTTGACGAGCAGTACGGGCGCGTGAAGACAATGTTGGAAGAAAGGAAAGCCGCACTCCAACAGGGCGCTAAGCTTTTGCTGGAACGCGAGGTCATTACCGGGGCTGAGCTGAAGGCGATTCTAGATAGCACGTAGACTGCGCTCGGAAATCTGTTTACGCTTGTCCGACAGAGCTCGGCTAGATGTGATACTCAGACTTGTGAGGAGTCCGATCAACAGACGACGTGGGACCGATGGAACAACAGGCAACCATCTCGGTCGAGGATAATGTGATCCGCTGCCGCGGCGCGTGGATCCTTCCAAACCTGGCCCAGCTGGAGCGAGGAAGTCGAGCGCTTCGATGGCCCAATGTGCCCTCCGTTCTCTACGACGTCGGTGGAGTGACCGCCATGGATACGGGTGGAGCTCTGATGCTGCAGCGTTGTATCGACGGCTTGCGTCGCAAAGGCCAACAGACGTCTCTCCAAGGGCTCAAGCCGGAATTCGTCGATCTGCTTCAGAAGGTAGAAACTGACCGACCGCGACCTGAGCGCGGAGCCGCTGTCCGAGGAACAGGATGGGCTCACAGTCTGGCTCGTGCGCTACAGTCTCGGCAACGGTCTGCGATTCGCGCCCTCGCCTTTCTGGGAGAGAGCACCATCGCGTTCGGACGATCGCTGATACGGCCAGGGTCCATCCGATGGCGGGCACTCTTGCGGATCGTGGAGCTGGATGGTGTGCGGGCTCTGCCGATCACCGGGCTGTTGACGTTTCTCGTCGGGGTCGTCATTGCGTATCAAGGAGCGGAACAACTACGCAAGTTCGGCACGAACATTTTCATTGTCGATCTGGTCGGCATCTCTCTGTTGCGTGAAATCGCACCGTTGATCGTAGCGATCCTCATCGCCGGCCGTTCGGGATCGGCCTATGCGGCTGAGATCGGCACCATGAAGGTTACGGAAGAATTAGACGCGGTGCGGACGTTGGGCATCTCGCCTATGAACCTGCTCGTGCTCCCGCGATCGCTTGGCCTCATCATTGCGCTTCCCCTGTTGACGGCGTACGCAGATGTCGTGGGCGTCTTCGGTGGCATGCTGATCGCCCTGGGAGAGCTTAACGTGAGCTTTGTGGAGTTTATCGCTCGATTCGAGGAAGCGGTGCCTGTGCGACACTTTCTGATCGGATTGGGAAAGGCTCCGATCTTCGCGGCGATCATCGCCTTGGTGGGCTGTTATCAAGGATTTCAGATTCGCGGTGGCGTGGACGACGTCGGCCGACATACCACCATCAGTGTCGTACAGGGGATTTTTCTCGTGATTGTGTTCGATGCACTCTGCAGCATTCTACTCAATTGGTGGGATCTCTAGCATGTTGTGCCGCCCGTATGAAAGGTAATTCCTGATGCCGTCGGCTACGAATCTTGAGACTCCGGTGATTGAGGTGAGTCATGTCACAACGAGGTTTGGACAAGCCGTCGTGCACGAGGACGTCAGCCTGTCCATCAAGCGTGGAGAAATTTTCGCGATTGCGGGAGGCAACGGATGCGGCAAGACCACGTTATTGCGTGAGATCATCGGCCTGATCATACCGTCGGCCGGGACCATACGGTTGTTCGGCATAGACAGCCGACGATTGGAAGCGGGCGATGGCCATCCGGTCCACCGCCGATTTGGTGTCATGTTCCAGCATGGTGCGCTGTTCAGCTCGTTCACGCTGGCGGAGAATGTCGCCGTCCCCTTGCGTGAGCATACGACATTGAGCGCCGAACTCATTCGAGATATTGTGGCCGCCAAGATTGCAATGGTGGGATTACCTCCGGACAGTGCGGCCAAGTATCCCAACGAACTCAGCGGAGGCATGCGGAGGCGAGCGGCGTTGGCCCGAGCGATCGTGATGGATCCAGAGTTGTTGTTCCTCGACGAACCAACGGCTGGACTCGATCCGATCATTGCTGCGGGATTTGACGATCTCGTGCTCTCGTTAAAACGTCTTTTGGGACTGACGGTGGTCATGGTCACGCACGATCTGGATTCCCTATGGCGCATCGCCAATCGTGTGGCCGTGCTGGGAAGTGGGAGGGTGCTCGGGGTCGGCACCATGCAGGAGCTATCCCAGTCGGGCGATTCCGTGATCCGTGAATACTTTCAAGGTCCTCGAGGGCGTGCGGCAAGCGAACAGGCAGTATGGAACAGCAGAGACCATCACGCCTCGACTACGGATCCGGCATGACACTGACGAGCAACTGAAGGGCAGCAAGATGGAACCCAAGGTCAACTATGTTCTCGTCGGCTCGTTCATGGCATTACTCGGGGCCGGTATACTCGCCGGAATTTTGTGGTTAGGAAAGTCAGACTACCGAGGCTCCTACGACCGGTACGTGGCCTATATGAAGGAGTCGGTCGCAGGATTGAGCATCGATTCGACCGTCAAATATCGCGGCGTCGATGTGGGACGGGTCAAAGACATTGCCTTGAGGCCGGACAACCCCGAAGAAGTCCTCTTGACGCTGGATATCCTTCGCGGAACGCCGATCAAGACGGACACCATTGCCGTACTCGAAACCCAAGGGCTCACCGGTCTGGCGACGATCAACTTGACAGGGGGAAGTCGGGAGGCTCCACCATTGCAAGCCCAGGAAGGACAGACCTATCCTGTCATCAAGACCGGGCCCTCGTTGTTCTTCCGCCTAGATGAAGCTGTCTCGCGACTGCTCTCTGAAGAAGGTCTGGCCCAACTGTTGGTCGATCTTGATTCTGCAGCCAGAGGGGCGGCGAAAATTCTCGATGACGAGAATCGCACGCTGCTCAAGCGCACCATCAAAGATCTCTCGGACGTGGCCCAGACCATCGCAGCCCACAAAACTCAGATCGAACAAAGTTTGAACGGTGCGGCCCGGAGTGCCGACAATCTTGTCGCATTGACGGCATCGCTGAACACCGAGGTTCCGACCTTACTTGCGGGGATCAACAAAAGTGTCACCGCGCTCGGCACGGCAACGGACGAACTTGCTCGGACCAGCAAGACCGTGGCAACGGTCGTCAATGAAGCGAGACCGGAGCTGCAACAGTTCACGCGACGCACTCTGCCAGAAGTCGGCTTATTGGTCACGGAGCTCAGACAGCTCACGAGTTCATTGACTCGAGTGGCACGAGAGTTGGAGCGAGAACCAAGCTCGCTGGTGTTTGGACGGAAGACGCCACCACGTGGCCCAGGGGAATAAGGCTCGGACTTATCCAGATATGAAGAAGTATCGGCTCATCCATGTCATGTGCGCTGTGTTGGTTGTGACGGGAAGCGGTTGTCTGTCGTTCCGAACGGATTCCCAGGAAATCCGCACCTATCACTTGAGTCTTGATGGTTCATCTAACACCATTCTTCCTAAGCAGATAGATGGTCCGGTATTGCTCGTGAGTCCGCCTCAAGCGGAGCCGGGATTTGAGACGCCGCGCATGGTGTATGTCAAACGTCCGTACGAACTCGAATATTTTTCCGTGAATCAATGGGCTGATAGTCCCGTGCGCATGCTTACCCCGTTGATGGTCCAGGCGCTCAATCAGAGTGGGGCATGGCGGACCGTGATTCCCTTGCCGGGTTCAGTCAGTGGGGACTATCGCCTCGACACGTACGGAGTTCTGTTGCAGCAAGAATTTCTCCAACAGCCCAGTCGAGTCAGAGTGACGGCCTGGTTGCAGCTCGTGGACTTGAAAGAATCAAGGATTCTCGGAGCCCGGTCGTTCGAGGCTGTGGAGAATGCTCCGAGTGAAAATGCCTATGGGGGTGTGCTGGCCGCCAATCGAGCGGTCGTCGGCTTGCTCGATCAGATCGTGTCATGGCTTCGGCAATGTGTGCAGCACTCACCGGAGTGTGATCCCTCATAGAGTATTTGCTGGACCTAGTGAAGAGAGAAAGCCGTGAAGTACCCCAGCTTCAATGTCCTGTGCGTGCTGACAACGGTTTATTGTCTTGTGGCGTCCACACCCAGTCTCGCCGCGAATGAGCGAAATCTGGCGCGAGGCAAGAAGCTCTATGAGAAGTATTGCTTGGCCTGTCACGGTCCGCAAGGTCGAGGGGATGGAGCCGTTCAGTTTGACCCGCCTGTGGCGGATCTGACATCGAGCGACGTGCTCCTGAAGCCGGACTCTCGCCTCTTGAAGAGCATCCATGAGGGACGACCGAATACCGCCATGGATGCGTGGACATCCCGACTATCAGACGAGGCCATCCGCGACGTCCTGGCCTATATGCTCACCTTCCCGCGCTGATAGAGACCGATGAGGCAGAGTGAAAACATCCTGGAAAACGGGGATCAGTTTCGGATTGACGTCGGGTGTCATCACCACGCTCGGTCTGATGGTGGGTCTGCACTCCGGAACGCATTCGCGCGCGATCGTGATCGGTGGGATTCTGACCATCGCCATTGCTGATGCCATGTCCGATGCCCTCGGCATCCACATATCCGAAGAGTCGAAGAACAGCGGCCCTGCCAGGCTGATCTGGGAGGCCACACTGGCGACGTTCGTGGCCAAGTTTGTGATTGCAGCGACCTTCATCGTTCCGGTGGCAGTCCGCCCGCTCGATCAGGCGATTGTCATCAGTGTGGCCTGGGGCCTATTCTTGCTGACGGTCCTTAGCTTTTTCGTCGCACGGGCCCAAGCGATTCAGCCATGGAAGGTGATCGCCGAACATCTTCTCATTGCACTGTGTGTGGTGGCGATCACGCACGCGGTCGGCGATTGGGTGAAAGGGCTTATCGAAACGGAATGAGGGAACGGTCCCGTCAAGCGACGGCACCTATCACACGATGACGAAGCAACCAGAATTGGGCAACGAAATGACCTATGATCATCTCATCACACTCTGGACGTCCGGAGTCCGGAACTACCACTCGATGCTCTCCGACTATCTCACGGCCAACTCTATTTTCGTCGCAGTCATCGGCCTACTCGTTTCCCGAGAGTCGCTGGCACTCCCATTCACGGCATTGATCATTGTGCTCTGTGTCTTTGGGATGCTCCTCTGCTTCCAGATGGCGATTGTACTCGGCCGGTTCTCCGGGCAGAATGCCTTGTGGGAGTGGAAGCTGAGAGGGATCGAACAGGCCACGAATTGGAACAGACCCAAACTCATCACGTCTCTCTACCAGCTACATGAGGTGCAGCAACCGATCGAAGACCCGCAGAACGACCCGAAAGTGTTTCTGCCGAACTGGGCGTTCCGCCAGCATCGGCAATGGTGGGGCCATCGAGCCGTCAGTTTCCCTTGGTTTTTCGGCTGCGTGTATGGCTTGTTGTTCATCTGGGCCGCGACACAACTGATCAGGTAGTGGTCAGACGTTTAGTGAGGAAGTCGAGAAGGCAGAAGAGGACAGTCATGTGGAAACAATTCACAATAGCAGCAGCTCTTCTCACAACGCCGTTGACCTATCAATCAACATGGGGGACGGAATCCGGGGCACACGATGGGGCGCGGCCATCACATCGTGTCGTGATGCATCTCAATTCCGGCGACGAAAAGGTGCAACGAGGCGCGCTGAATAACATCAAGAATCTCTACCAGGAGTTCGGACCACAGCACCTCACAGTTGAGCTGGTCGTGCATGGGGCGGGCCTCCCGCTTCTGACAAGGAAAGGTACGATATTTGCTGCCGAGCTAGCTGATTTGAAACAGACGTACGGCGTCAACTATACGGCTTGTTCCAACACGATGAAGGCCCTGAAGATGACGAGAGAGGATCTGATCAGTGAAGTCGGTGATACGGTACCGGCGATGGTCCGACTCATGGAGCGACAAGAACAAGGGTGGAGCTATATTAAACCATAGCAATGAGCTATGAACGGATACCCGAAACTTAGGAGGGGGGATGGAACAGAGGAGCAAGGTGTATGTGTATCAAACCACAGTGAAATGGACGGAACAGCGCAAGGCCGTCATGTCATGTGCCGGGAAGCCCGAGGTCCAGGTGGCCACGCCTCCTGAGTTCAAGGGACACGAGGGGATTTGGTCTCCCGAAGATCTCTTCGTAGCGTCCGCGAACGTCTGCTTGATGACGACGTTTCTCGCCGTGGCGGAGCGCGCTGGACTCGCCTTCTCCAGTTATCAAAGTACGGCGGAAGGTCGGCTTGAGTTAGTAGATGGAAAATTTCAATTCACCGCCATCACGATCAGGCCTTCCATTACAGTAAAGTCAGAGGAGGATGGGGTAAAGGCCAAGGAGTTGATCGAAAAAGCGGAACGGAATTGCCTGATCTCCAATTCGATGAAAGCCATGGTTACGCTCGAGCCGGTCATTCGCTAGCCTAGCAAAAGGCGTTCGTTATTCCGTGCTTGACCCGCAAGGCTTCATCCAGTCCAAGTTTTGAGCGGCCACCGCTGCTGCCCACCCCGGCTCGCAAGAAAGAAGCTGAACTCTCAATGGATTTAGGAGCCGGGAATCGACCCGAACTCGAACGTCTTTTACAACTCCATCCGTCCCAAGTGTAATCTCGCACCCAGTCAATCCACCGAGACCGATACCCTGCGCCTTCAGAACCGCCTCTTTCGCAACCCAATAGCGGAAGAAGATGGCTGCGCGTTGATCCGGAGCCGATTGCATGATCGTTGTATGCTCGGATTGAGTAAAAAAACGTCTGGATAAATTTTCAACCTGGACATCCGAACGAACAGGTTCAAGATCGATCCCGACCTCTTGTGCTCGCGAGACTGCCACGAGCGCACGGCCATGGGCATGCGACAGATTGAACGTGATCGCCGATCGATCACGTAATTCCTCTGCCAGCATGGGTTTACCCCTGTCACTACGATCAAATTTTACCAATTCCGGGCTGACACCAAGATATCGGCTGAGCACGGCTCTGAGCCCTCCGTGAGCAAACACGAATTGCTCTCGGTCGCCTATCCGAACCCTACGAGCCGCACGGTCCCGCTCTACCTCATCCAACCATTCCCTGCATCGCGCCAGACAGGAAGCAGATCCGTCGAGTGTGACTCCCCAGAGGTGGATGGTATTCGGTTCGAGGTGAATGTGTTCCTGTCGCGTTGTCTCGACGAGACAAGCGATGGACTGAAATGAAATCACACCACTGTGCTCCCGAATGCGCATATTCGCTATCCGATCGCCGTCCTCACAATCAACGCCCATCGAACCCGGCCTTCACATGCTCCACGACGTGACCGTCTTCCAATTTAATGACCTGATTGCCGAGGTGGAAATACCGATCATCGTGGGTAATGACGATAACCGATTTCCCTCGAGCACGCAGGTCCGGCAGTAAGGTCTTGTAAAAGATTTCCTTGTACTGCGGATCCTGATCCGCCGCCCATTCATCAAACACGTAAATCGAGCGATCCTCAAGATAGGCCGTCACCAGCGCCAGTCGCTTCCGTTGACCCTGCGAGAGATCGAGGGTGGAGAAGGTGCGATCGTGTACGGTGACCTTCTGATCCAAATGCAGCAATTGCAAGTATTCAGGCACGAGTCTACTCACCTGAGAATCGGAGTGACCGAGGAGTTTCTTGAAGAGATGAAAGTCTGAGAATATGATCGAGAAGTGTTCACGGTACCACTCCCGATTCTCATCGGTAATCATCGTACCGGCCAGCCTCACGTCTCCTTGTATCGGCTGATACAATCCAGCGAGCACTTTTACGAGTGTTGACTTCCCGCTTCCATTGCCCCCGATGACGAACACTAATTCGCCGGGATACAGCTCTAGGCTGATGGGGCCAAGCGTGAAGGGGGCTTCGACTCCATTTTCCTCACCGTAAGAAAACACGACATTGTTCAATTGCACGAGAGGGGAGGGCGCAGGTTCTGAACCTACCACGGCTGTCGTCTGAACGTCCTCTAGGCCGACATCCAGGGATATGCCCAATCGTTCAATGTTTTCCAAGGCCACTTGACCTCGCTCGAGAGTTGGTGCCGTGCCAAGAATGCTGGAGATGGGACCCATCACATAGAGGATCGCCACGATATATCCTGTAAGTGCCTCAGGATCAATCGGCCCCAAAGATGGGAATAGGAATATGAGGGAACCGATAAGAGAGTAGAGCGAGACCTGAGTCCAAACTCCTAGGAGAGCTTGTATGCGCGTCGCTTTCAAATTCGTCTCTCTGTAGAACTCTGCCGCTCCGCGCACCTCCTGATTGATAAACTCCTCCCGACGCGCCCTGTGCATCATCAGTTCCTTCAGCCCATCAGTGAGGGACCGAAAGCGTTGAAACAGCTCTGCTCGGGCCTCCCGGGATGCCGCAATGATGTTGCGTGTACTGGTGTGCAACCACTGTTGTCCGAGTACACTCACGACGGCGACTCCGGCCACTGCTAGAAATACTTTCCACGACAACCAAGCAAGGAATATTCCACACCCCAACACCAGTGCGACATTCATGAGAAAATGGGGGAAACACTGGATGGACCAGGTCACCCAACTGACGTCATCGGTCAAGGTGACAAGGATGTTGGCGGCTCCTCGTTGCTCGGCACGACGCAACGGAGCCTGCACGATTTTCGCGCAGAGCGACAAGGAGAGGTCCAAGATGGTGTCTTGTGCGAATCGGACGAGCAGAATTTGGGACCCAAGGTTCGCCAGAAGCTTGCCGGCGACAAGGGCGATAAACCCAAGTAGTACAAGGGGAGAATGGGCGGAGGGATGATGAAGGACATGATTGATGAGTGCCAAGACTCCGGCGCTCAACAGACCAGACAGAACGCCGACACAGACCATGAGCCAGGCCACGGATCTCGACCGTTGCACAATAAAACGGAGAAATCGTGCGAATCGCATCACCGGCTACTCCCACAGTCAACAGATAAGCGGCGAG
The DNA here is from genome assembly GCA_964485915.1 of uncultured Nitrospira sp. Lineage (GTDB taxonomy): Bacteria > Nitrospirota > Nitrospiria > Nitrospirales > Nitrospiraceae > Nitrospira_D. Next base: position 11,528 of record CAZAKX010000092.1, read on the forward strand.
CCGTATCCATCTGCCTCATGCGGCCAACGGGTGTCGTGGATGGTCGTGAGAGTTCTGGATAAGGAAGCTTTGGAGATGTCTCGCCACTTCTTCCACATGCGGCGTAACAAGGAGTTGTCCTGAATTGATGGCTGCGACCGGCACGGTCTTGCTCTCTTCGCCACCAAGGTCCGGCCAGACATGTCTCGTGTCCGTCACCGTCCGAGCGACATGCCGCGCTGACGCCACGATATTGAGGATGCGGCCAGGGTACCTGCCAACATCGTAGCGAGCCACGGCTTGGAGCGTGGCTCGGGTCACTTGTTCGACCTGGAAAGTGCCGAGCAACTGTTCGCTGCCGGCTTCGGTTCGTGCTAACGACATGAGTCGCTGGCGTTTACGTTGGAGAAATGGAATCCAGTCTTTGATGGGCAAACGAAAGAGCACACGAATGTTACCCACGGCCCACCACGACACGAACAGAGGCAGTCCGAATTGCGTCGGCCACCGGTACCGATGTGAACGATAGGAGGATGGGTGCCAAGTATCCATCACCACGAGCGTGACGGCTTGTCCCTGCCCGAGCAGTTGCTGAGCCATTTCATAGGCGATCAGTCCACCGGTGCAGGCCCCAAGGATGACATAGGGCCCGTTCGGGCGAACGCGGCGGATTTGTGCAATATAGTGACTCGCCATCTCAGGAACCGACGTAAACGGCGCCTCTTTTCCGTCAAGTCCTTGTGCCTGTAATCCGTAGCAGGGTTGATTCGGCCCCAGCAGTTTTGCCAACCGAGCAAAGACCAATACATTGCCTCCCACTCCGGGCACCATGAAGATCGGTATCGCGGTCCCGCTTGGCTGAATGGCTACGAGGGATTGCCATGGCGGCGTCCACTGTTCATGCGAGAGCACTGCCGCCAACTCTGCGATGGTCGGTGCTTGAAACAGCGTCGCAAGCGGAAGACGTCTTCCGTATACCTGTTCAAGAAGAAAGAAAAGGTGGGCCGCTTTGAGGGAATGGCCGCCGTGATCAAAGAAGTTGTCATGGATCCCAATCTTTGGGACTTCTAGCACCTGTTGCCATAAGGCCGTCAGTTGAACTTCCATCCGATCACGCGGACGACTGCGAACCGGTTCATCCGAGAGCAAGCCGACCGGAGATGGCAATGCTTTCCTGTCGACCTTGTTATTGGCTGTCAAGGGCATGGTTTCCAGGAAGACAAAGAGCGACGGGACCATATACTCCGGAATCTCGGATCGCAGAAACGAACGCAACTCCGC
>CAZAKX010000093.1:0-2011 GCA_964485915.1 uncultured Nitrospira sp.
CAAGAAGTACGGACAGAAGGGAGCCCGTAAGCGCTTCCAATATTCCAAACGCTAATCCCAGGAGTCAACGAACTACAAAAGGGAAGGCTCCAAGCCTTCCCTTTTTTGTGTCCCTAGAGGGATGAAGAGTTCTCTCGAGATGGTCGGATGGGTTGTTGATAGATGAGCAAGCAATTTCGTATCGCCATTGCAGGAGCCAGTGGATATGCCGGGGCAGAGCTGGTTCGACTTGCCATTGCTCACCCCTCATTCACGATTGCGGCGGTGACATCAGAGAAATCAGCAGGCCAGCCGATCTCATCCGTTTTCCCAAGCTTAAAGGGAATGATTGAGCATCGTTTCGAGGCTCTGGCACCGGACGCATTAGCAGAGCGGGCTGATGCGGTGTTCCTGGCCCTCCCCCATACGAAATCGCAGGACCCCGTCGCTATCTGTGTCAAGGCCGGTAAACCGGTCGTTGACCTGAGTGCCGACTATCGACTGAAGAACGTCGGCACCTATGAGAAGTGGTATCAAACATCGCACGTATATTCACACCTGCTGAAGGAGGCGGTCTACGGTTTGCCGGAACTCCACCGGAAAGCGATCGCCAAGTCGAAGCTGGTAGCGTCACCAGGATGCTATCCCACAGCCGCCATTCTCCAGTTAGCGCCTCTATTCGCCAGAGGGCTTGTGCAGCCTGAAACCATCGTGATCGACGCCAAATCCGGAGTGTCCGGTGCCGGACGCAGTCCGGCGCTGGCCTACCATTTTCCCGAAGCGCATGAATCCTTGGAGCCCTATAAAATCGGCCAGCATCGCCATACGCCGGAAATCGAACAAGAGCTCTCCGGTCTACTGGAGAGTCGAGAGGCCGTGACCGTGACATTCACACCTCACCTTGTCCCGATGAATCGAGGTATCCTGAGCACGGCCTATTGCAAGCTTGTCCGAACGATGCCGCTGTCGGAGCTTCGAGATCTGTACCGAGAGTTTTATACCGGCGAGCGGTTTGTTCGGCTCCATGAGGACGTGGTTCCTAATCCACGGTACATCAAAGGGACAAACTATTGTGATGTCGGTGTCTACACGGATCCGCGAGCCGGGTGGGTCGTGACGGTGGCTGCCGTCGACAATCTCGTCAAGGGCGCGGCAGGCCAAGCCATTCAAGCGATGAATCTCATGCTGGGAATTCCAGAGGACACTGGACTGACGGCACCGGCTAGTTATCCCTAACCATCCGCCAATCGGTGATCGCCTCACTCAGCCGCAACCCGAACCGAGTTATGATGATGAAACGAAAACCTGTGGGTGTCACTGCACCGCTGGGCTTCCAAGCTGCGGGTATTCATTGTGGAATCAAGAAATCTAACCAACTCGATCTTGCCCTGTGTGTCTCCGAGGTGAGCGGACCGATCGCCGGAGTGTTTACGAAGAATCGTGTTGCTGCCGCACCGGTACTTCTGGATCGGCAGCATCTTCACGCCCATCGCGGACGGGCAATTATCGTCAATAGCGGGAATGCCAATGCCTGTACAGGTGAGCAGGGGTTGCGTGCCGCTCGCGCTATGGCGACGGCTGTCGCACACCAATTGGCTGTTCCTGTGCAACAGGTCTTTGTGGGATCGACCGGCGTGATCGGCCGAGCGTTGCCTATCGATCGTATAACGAGGGCCGTTCCGACATTGATCTCGAGCCTGAATGTTCAGGGAGGCCACCAAGCGGCCCACGCGATTTTAACCACGGACCTACGCCCGAAAACGGTGGTGGTGCAGGCCAAGATCGATGGTCGTCTCGTCACCATTGGCGGGATGGCGAAAGGGTCGGGCATGATCCATCCGAACATGGCCACGATGCTTGGGTATTTGACAACTGATGCGGCGATCGCTCCATCGGCCCTCCAACGCGCGCTGAAGTCGGCGACCGATCAATCCTTTAACTGTATTACCGTCGATGGTGATACCAGCACGAACGATACGGTGCTCTGCCTGGCCAATGGTCTGGCGAAGAATCGGATGATTCAACCAGGCAC
>CAZAKX010000093.1:2111-12758 GCA_964485915.1 uncultured Nitrospira sp.
CGGTGCTCTGCCTGGCCAATGGTCTGGCGAAGAATCGGATGATTCAACCAGGCACGCGTTCCTACCGTGCCTTTGAACGACTCTTAACTGAGGCTGCCCAAGCCTTAGCCCTCATGATCTGCCGTGATGGCGAAGGGGTGACGAAGGTTGTGAAGGTACTCGTAAAAGGGGCCAGAACAACGGCAGCAGCAAAACGAGTTGCTGAAACCATTGCGACGTCGAATCTGTTCAAAACCGCACTGTTTGGCGAGGATGCCAATTGGGGCAGAGTCATGGCGGCTATCGGGCGATCCGGTGTGGCGATCAATCCCGACACAGTCGTGGTCCGCTTCGACGACATCGTGATGGTACGGCGAGGTGTGGGAACCGGTCTCGATGCAGAAAAGAAGATTGCCAAGGTCTTCAAGCGGAAAGAGTTTACTGTCGCGATCCATCTCGCACAAGGCTCGGCCGATGCGCACATGTGGACCACAGACCTGTCCTATGACTATGTCCGCATTAATGCGAGCTATCGATCCTAGCTTACGAGGGGTTGTAGCTTGAAACCTCGACGGGACTGTGGTAGCGTCGCTGTTCTGTGTTTGAGAGGGGCCGGCTCGTTATGTGCGAGACTCGGCACGAACCAATAAAATCACAATCAGCGTAAGATACGCTGCGTGGCTTGAGGATAAGGGAAGCGATTCCCTCACCCGATGACTGGGTGCTCTGCAAGCTTGAAGGGAGGTGAAGGCATGGGTGTAGTAGAGATCAAGGAACTGCTGGAAGCCGGGGTTCACTTTGGGCATCAGACGAACCGCTGGAATCCCAAAATGAAAAAGTTCTTATTCGGCGAGCGAAGCGGCATTTACATCATCGACCTGCAACAAACCGTTGCACGGATGGAACACACCTATGCCTTCGTCCGAGACCTGGTCGCAGCGGGAGAATCGGTTTTATTCGTCGGCACAAAACGGCAGGCAGCGGAGATCCTCGAAGAAGAAGCCAAGCGGGCCAACATGTATTTCGTCAACCAGCGATGGCTGGGCGGGATGTTGACCAACTTCCAGACTATTCGACGCAGTATCGATAAGATGAAAAAGATGGAGACGACACTCCTCAATCCTAGCGAACATGGCCTCAAGAAGAAAGAAATCCTTCTCATGCAGAAGGATATCGCCAAGCTTCAAAAGTATCTGTCCGGCATCAAAAACATGCGCAGTCTTCCTGGCGCCGTGTTCGTGCTCGATACGCGAATCGAAAAAATCGCCGTGCAGGAGGCTACACGACTCGATATCCCGGTCATCGCTATTTTGGATAGCAACTGCGACCCTGATCACATTACTTATCCAATCCCTGGGAACGATGACGCCATTCGTTCGATCAAACTGATCACGTCCAAGATTGCCGATGCCTGTATTGAGGGTGCGCATGTCAAAGCCCAGCGAGAGGAAGCCGCCTTTCAAGCAGCTCCTCCGGGCGGGGACAAGAAGCCAGCCATGCGGGCTGAGAGTGTTCCGGTTTCGTAATTCTTGTTTAGATCAATCCGTCAAGCGCCCATCTTGAATACAACTGTGAAGGAAGATTGAACCATGGCAGGATCCAGTCAGCTCGTGAAAGAACTTCGTGAAAAAACAGGAGCAGGGATTCTCGACTGTCAGAAAGCGCTCACCGAAAACGGAGATGATGTCGAGAAAGCCATCGATTATTTGCGCCAAAAAGGGCTCGCCGCTGCTGCCAAAAAGGCTGGGCGCGAGACCAATCAAGGCTTGATCCATTCCTACATCCACATGGGCGGCAAGATCGGCGTCTTGATCGAAGTCAATTGTGAAACCGATTTTGTGGCCCGCAACGAAGAGTTCAAATCCTTCGTCAACGATTTGGCGCTTCAAGTTGCTGCGGCGAAGCCGTCGTTCGTGAAACGCGAGGATGTTCCGGCTGATGTCGCCGAGAAAGAGAAATTGATTTATGAAGGTCAGGCCAAGGAAATGGGGAAACCCCCTGCCGCATGGCCGAAGATTGTCGAAGGGAAACTTGAGAAGTTTTATCAGGAAAGTTGCCTCCTTGAACAATCATTCATTAAAGACCCAGCCGTCACCATCAAGGACCTCGTCGCCCAGAAGGTCGCCAAGATCGGCGAAAACATGAATATCCGTCGCTTTACCCGCTATCAACTAGGCGAAGTATGAGCGCTGCGAAATACCGACGTCTCCTTCTGAAGGTCAGTGGGGAGATGTTGGCCGGAGAGCAGGGCTACGGCATTCAACCATCGATTCTCGAAAATCTTGCCAGAGAAATCGCCTCGGTGGTCGCGCTTGATGTGCAAGTTGCGATTGTCATTGGAGGCGGGAACATTTTCCGAGGGATTGCAGCGAGTGCGTCCGGGATGGAACGGGCCTCGGCTGACTACATGGGGATGCTTGCGACCGTGCTCAACGCGCTCGCCCTCCAAAATGCGCTGGAACGTATCGGCGTGATCACCCGCGTGCAATCTGCCATCGAGATGCGCCAGCTTGCCGAGGGGTACATCCGTCGAAGAGCCATTCGACATCTTGAAAAGAATCGTGTAGTCATTTTTGCCGGTGGGACAGGAAATCCGTATTTCTCAACGGATACCGCCGCTGTTCTTCGAGCCATGGAGATCAGCGCCCAGGTGATCATGAAAGGCACAAAAGTTGATGGAATTTATGAGGCCGATCCTGTGACGAATCCATCGGCAAAAAAATACGACTCCATCTCCTTTCTATCCATTCTCAATCAGAACCTCAAAGTCATGGATTCCACAGCGATCAGCCTATGCATGGATAATAAATTGCCTCTCGTTGTCTTTAACTTGAAAGTTAGCGGAAATTTTAAGCGTGTGGCTTTGGGCGAGCCGCTCGGGACGTTGGTGACGATCGGCGATCGCTGACTTTATTACGAGGTGTACTCATGTCCAACGCAGCGCCGATTCGGCAGTCATTCACCGCTCAGATGGATCAGGCTCTTGAACATCTGCGGAAAGACTTATCCGGTCTCCGAACCGGACGAGCTTCCGTTGCGCTTCTCGACGGCATTCGAGTTGACTACTACGGTACCATGACCCCGCTAAAACAGGTGGCCAATGTCGCCACTCCAGAGGCGCGACTGATCTCTATTCAGCCATGGGAACCAAAGCTCATCAAGGAAATTGAGAAGGCCATCTCCAACTCAGGTTTGGGCGTGACGCCATCCAATGACGGCAAACTGATTCGGGTTCCACTCCCACCCCTGACCGAGGAGCGCCGTAAAGACTTGACGAAAATCTGTAAAAAACATGGCGAAGATACCAAGGTGAAGATCCGAGGCTTTCGACGAGAAGCCAATGAAGAGTTAAAGAAGCTCCAAAAAGATGGGAAGCTGACGGAGGACGAGCTGCGCAAAGCCGAACAAGAGACTCAGAAGCTCATCGAGCAATACGGCCAGAAAATTGACGAGGTCATCAAGAAAAAGGAACAGGAAATCATGGAAGTTTGAGTCCGGCTTCCTGATCCTCTCTTCATCACGTGTCCATTCCGTTCACCTTCCTCCCAGCCGTAGCCACTGTTGATCTGACGGCCCTTGTCCACAATCTTCTTCAATTGCGTCGTGTCCTCTCTCCCGGATGTGACATCATGGCAGTGGTCAAGGCCAATGCGTATGGTCACGGGGCAGTGGAGATCGCACAGACATTGATTCATCATGGCGTGGTTCGTCTTGCAGTGTTTTCGATCGAAGAAGGAATCGCCCTCCGGCAAGCCGGCATCACGGTCTCGATCATTATTCTTGGACCGATCTTTCGAGAGCAACTTGAAGACCTCTTTGCGTATCGGCTTACGCCAGTGGTGAGTGACCCGTCTATTCTTACAGCGCTGGGTCAGTGTGCTGCCAATGGGTCGTCCCCCTACCCGATTCATCTGAAGATTGAGACCGGCATGGGACGGTTAGGTTTGACTCAGAATGAGTTAGAGATTATCCTTGCGAAGCACACCTTTCCCTCGTCCCTACGTTTAGAAGGCCTCATGTCTCACTTAGCCGATTCTGATGGGCTGGATCCTGATTCAACCAACCAACAGATCAACCGTTTTGAGCGAGCGATCACGGCTATACGTAAAGAAGGATTCAGCGTTCCGATGATCCATCTTTCCAATAGCGCCGGCATCGTTCGTTTTCCATCGGCCCACTACTCGCTTGTTCGTCCAGGAATCATGCTGTATGGATACCACACGATGCCTCATACCGTTCAGGCTCCCGACCTGAAGCCGGTTCTTTCTCTCACCACCCGCATTGCGCAGCTTCGGCTCATCCAGCCGGGGGAAACCGTCAGCTACAATCGTACCTTCATGGCCAAACGACCAACCCAGATTGCGGTGCTCCCGATCGGCTATTCGGATGGGTTAAACCGACAGCTCTCAAATCGAGGTCATGTTCTGGTTCGAGAACGACGTGCTCCCATCGTAGGACGGGTGTGCATGGATATGGTGATGATCGATGTGACCATGATCCCGAGCGTTACCGTAGGGGACGAAGTTGTGCTGATCGGGCAGCAAGGGAACGAGCGCATCACCGCCGATAATCTCGCCGAGTGGGCCGGGACGATCTCATACGAGGTGCTCTGTGCGATCAGCCCGCAGATTCCGAGGCTGTATCGGCCCGCATAAATTCATTCGCACATCTGGACTCATTGACACTCGGAGAGATTTTTGGACTTCGAAAGCTCTGCGGGGTTAGCGCGGGAAGGACTAGAAACTAGCCCGGACGGAAAGACCACCGGCGTGTGCGGTATTTTGGTAGAACCCATTCACTCCGGCTCGATCGAGCGTATTGCCTGCAATAGTTCTCGGCTCGTACAGTGACACCTGGTAGGACAGATCCACACCGACGACTTTGGCCTTGACCGATCCTATTCCAAGACTGCCACAGGTTGTCAGCCCCAGAAATGATCCATTCCCCTTACAAAGCAATCCAAAGCCCGTTGAAATGATATGCAGGTCGGCCGATGGAATCGTGGGATTAAATGTGGCGTCTGGGACTTGTGTCTGCTGGTTCGTATAACCGCCTCGCACCGCCACTTCCCAGCCAGGCATTTGATTGATCTTAAGCCAGCGATACTCGGTCCCGACCAAAATAGCATAGGTACTTTTCCAATTTTGTGGCTGTGGCAGGAGCACGGTTCCATCCGGTCCCCGGACATCTAAGTTTCTGACCGACTTCCAGCCGACATAATCAACATTCAATTCGAGCTTCCACTCACGCTCAGTATTCCGGACAGGCCACAGCGCAATTCCACCGGTAATGACCTGAGGCAACACGAGCGTCGTCGTCGTGTCTCGGATCTTAACCCCATTGATCAACTGGACCCCGTCCAGATGGAGCGTTGCCTGACTCCGGTAGACAACGGCGACGTTGACAATCGGCAACCCGTCTCCATTCCGCAACGCCGTGTATAACGCGCCGACATTAAAGCCAAGTGCCGTATCTTTTCCATTGAGCTCAAGTTTAATTCCAGGAGCGACAACTCGCTGAAATTCTGCATGACCTTCGCCGAAAAGGCCTGCGAAAGTGTAGATGTCTACCCCCGCTCCAATGGAAAGATCAGGAAGCAGTCGATAGGCAATCGTAGGCTTGATATCAAACAACGGCAATGCGCCGAAGGTGGCAACCGTGCTGAATGGACTCGTATCCGGCCATCGCGTGGCTGAGCCGAACGGAGTGGTCACTCCCACCCCTACCGTAAGCTTATCAAGCAGGGGAACACCAAGACCTTGGAGGTTCGCCGTAATATAGGTATGCGCGGGAGCTGGCCATGCAATGACACCATCATGATCGCCGGACGTCGTAAGACCATTCGGACTTCTATGGCTGAGCGGGCCACCGACAAGCAGTCCCCCCGCCATCACTTGCACTCCAGGCAGTTGCGTCATGCCGGCGGGATTGTAGTGGAGCGCTGAGGGGTTGTCGGCTTGTGCCGCAAAGGCATTCCCCATCCCCGACGCTGCTGCCCCCTGCCCAAAGATACGGGGAACCTGAGCTGATACAGGAGAACTACTGCAGATGAGCGCGATAATAATCAGAAGAAGAGAGAATCTGCGCATGGTGGATGTTGAAACATACCCCCGCATGAACCTATATCGAGCCCTCCTGACCAGCCTGCGATGACGCGGATCCAGCAGACTATGCAGGTCAGGTATGTTGGAACCAGTGATCCATAGCCTGCTGAAGCTCGACCGTGTCGAAAGGCTTGAGTAAATAGGCTTGCGCGCCCATTCCGATCGCCTTGACGGCCAGCTCCTGAGATCCAGACGCAGTCACCATGATGATGGGGATTTTCTGATTCGTCAGACGGACCTGCCGTAACACTTCCAGACCGTCGATCTGGCCGATCCCTATGTCGAGGATCACGCCATCGAATGCACCTGACTGTAAAGTCTCAAGGGCTTGCCGACCGTCAAATGCCGAGTACGTCTGGTAGCCTTCTGCTCTCAATCGATCATGCAGCAACTGCTGAATGTCGGTATCATCATCCACAACCAGGATTTGCCGGCCGATAACGTGCGACTCCAGCAAGGGTCGCGTCTTGACTGAATGGATAGGAAGCGTAAAAGCAAGTTCAGCACCACCTCTCCGGAGGTTACGTGCCGCGACCTGTCCTCCTTGCAATTCAACCAGTGTCTTGACGATAGACAGTCCGAGTCCCAGTCCTTTCGGTGCGGTCCGCTGATCCTGGGTAATACGGAAAAAGGCGTCAAAAATCTTGTCGAGGTGCTCAGGAGGAATGCCGGGCCCAGTATCCCGAACGAGGACGGTGACCATTCGGTCGGTCGACAGCTCGCAGCCGACCGTTACGTGGCCGCCGGGAGGTGTGAACTTAATAGCGTTTTGCACCAGATTGACGACGGTTTGAATCAAGCGATCACGGTCCGCCCAGACAACGACGCTGGAACCGGAGAGACAGAACTCGAGTGTTTGCTGTTTGGCGTGAGCCAATGGCTTCAACTGTTCAATCACGTCGGCGAGGCAGGTTTCAAGCTCCACATCGGTGGGGTGAACCTCCAACCGTCCGGTCTCGATCCTGGTTCGATCAAGAAGATCTTCAATCATACGAACCAAGCGATCCGAGTTTTCAGACATGCGCACAAGGTAGCGCTGCTGTTTCTCATTCAACGGGCCCGTGAGCCCATCTAGCAGATTTTGGATGAATCCTTTGATCGAGGTGAGAGGCGTCCTCAGTTCATGAGACACATGGGAGAGAAATTGAGCACGGAGACGATCGGCTCGTTCTAATGCTTCAGTCCGTTCCTTTACTTTCAGCTCCAGCCCTTCATTCCATTCTTCAATTTGTTGATACGCCGACGCATTATCTAACGCAATCGAAACTTGACTCGCCACCGTCTTCATCAGGTCCAAGTCGTCTTCGGTTACGCTTTGGTTGTGCGAACGATCAACGGTCAACATACCCCACACGCGGCCCTTGGTTTTGATGGGGACCACGACCAAGCCTTTGGTTCGACTCAATTCCGCTAAGCGTTGATTGAGCGGATGGAGCCTGTGCCGAATCGTTTCAATATCTTTAACCAACAGCGGACTTCCCTGCAGCACCACCACCCCCTCAGGACTTTCTCGATCGGTGATCGGAATCCGGCACGACTGAGCGAACGCCTCGACCTCCGGAGGCGCTCCAATCAGACGAATGTGCTCGATGGTGTGCTCGAAAGGATCAAACATGGACACCATGGCACTGTTGTAGTTGAGCTCATGGGTGAGGGCTTCCAACACTTGGTGCAGGAGAGCGTCCCGTTCAAAGGTTGAGCTGAATGAGAGTCCTGCTCGATGCAGTGCCGTGAGTTGGGCCACTTTGCGTCGGAGTTCGACACGCATCTGTTCCTGTTCGAGATAGGCTTCTCGCAATTCTTCGTGGCGGGATTCGACGAAGGCAATCTGTTCCTGAATTAAGGCCTCGCGTCGTTCACTGTCTCGAAGAAGTCGCCGGTTGACCATGATGCCGACAGCGAGAGTCGGGCACAGCCCGACCAATACGACCTCACCGAGACTGACTGTCGGATTGAGTATACCGACTCCTGCCATGAGGGCGAGGCCGAGCACCCCTCCCCACACGAACCAGGTGAAATGTTGCCGAGCATGAGCGGGAGGATCCACGCGCCTGGCTGTCGTTGAGGGAGCGGCCTGCTCGTTGTCGGTGCCAGCGAGGACTGTGCCGCTCGGTAGCGTCGGTCGTACTTGTTCGAGGGGGGACGCTGCTCGCCAGAATCGGCTGCGATACCTTCCTTCTTCCTGCCATCGAATCGTCCATTGGCACCAGTCGTCATCATTGCCAATACATGAAGTCTCTATCGTTTCTGCGCGAGACAGGCCATGAATCCGATCGGCCATCGCGACCATGATTCCCTGAGCTGACTGACAGACCAGACAGGCACACCGCCTCCGATAGGGGCCAAATTGGCGAAGTGTTCGCTCAGTAAACCGCATCGCTACGGAGGCGGTTTCCTTCGTAACCTCGACGACCCGAAACTCAACAGAGCCTGAGGTAAACTTGTTGCCAAAGTAAGGAAACATGGTGTAGATCTGCGACAATGAGAAGGGTCGCGTCAAAGCCAACATGATGGGAGACACTTTTTCCGCTCCTGCCTTAAAGGCAAAGCGCGGATCTCCGGAGATGCGCTCACAGAACTCATAGAGATAGCAGGTAAATTCGTAGGAGTAGCTGTTCCACGGGTTCCTCAAAAATTCAGGAGTCACATGATAAACCGCATCCCGAATTTGATCGTTGAGGAGACGGCACAACTCCTCCACCGATTCTTTCCCGGCAGATGCTCCGCGCTCGGATGTGATCAGTTTCTCTAAAAAGACTGTCACGGCTCTGATGCTGACACCGCTCAGATCTCTGATGGTGTGCCCTTGTTCATCCAAACCGAACGGACGAAACACCATCGCGCCTTGTTCAAGGATTGTCCGGTCCTTCGGCAGAAGGTCGATGTCCGGCAGAACCTTCGCTTCGATGATATCAAGCGCGCTGCTTGTCACGGCATAATTCCCTGGATCAACCTATTCGTTGGACGGAGCTACGTGCGCTACGAGACGCCGTCGATCATGATGACGGCTGCGGGACTGCGTGATGCCACAGAGAGCTCCTCCACAATCCACTTACAGAAATACCAAGCACGGTGAGCGAGTATATAGTCGATAAATATGCTTTTCAATACGAAGCACTATCCCCCCTTGCATCAGAGGGGAGCCTCCGCACCAAAGATGGGACACGTAGTGGTGGGAGGGCACGTAACGCTTCATCAAGACCTGCATGAGGAGCGCTTCGCGGAAGATCTGAGGGGCCGCTCGCGGCAGGCTCTGGGTGTATCGCAATGGGGTGCACTACCTACTGTTTAACTGAGCGCTTCAAGGTCCTTTCGATGCTGGCAACCTTGCTCTGAAGCCGGCCGGAATGGCCTTTTCGGTAGTCGACTTTGATCGTGCAGGAAATGCGGTTGCAGTCTTTTTTCATCCGTTCGTAGCACTTCTGAACCACCGCAAATACCTGCGCCCATTCCCCTTCCAAGACTGTTCCCATGGGATTCAATCGATAGGACACTCCGCTCTTATCGATAATATCGAGTGAACGAGCCACATACTTTCCGACACTTTCTCCTTTTCCCAAGGGCGACATGCTGAATTCTAGTAGAACCATCGGTGCTCCTATTGTGTCTTCGTGTGAGATTGTATGCCTGGCGCAGGCTGAGATTGCCTGTCCACCCAGACTTTTGGATATTGTACGCGGCCGAGCAATCGAAAGCCGTCTAAGGCCTCACGAAGGAGTGCACGGCGCTTCTCGGCATCCGGCTCATTCGCCTTGGCCTGTTCGCGCAACTGTCCAAGCCAGTCCACAAACTGGACAAATTCCTCGTCCAGAATGTGTTCCAGATCCTCCTTCATGAATCCGGAAAGCGCCGGGGCCATTCCGCTTGTACCGATGGCAATGCGAACATGACCGACGGCTACCACCGCCGGCATCGTCACGCTGCTTGCCTCTGGGTAGTCCACCGACCAGAGTAACACGCCCTTCTCCCGTGATTTGGCCAAGAGCATCTGAGCAAAGTCGCGATCGCCTCGAATCGTGTTGAGAATGAGAATGGTGTGTTCAAGGTCTGCGTCACGGAAATGCCGACCGCGGTGGATGATCTTGCCTGAGGCGGCGAGATGGCGCAGCGGTTCATTCAACGTCGGGCTGATGATCGTGACACGCGCGCCGGATTCAAGTAGACGTTGAGACTTCTCTGCTGCCTCCTCATCACCACCGATCACTAAAACAGGCCAGCCTTTCACGTCCAAGACAAGTGGAAAGCCAGGATTAGCAGCCATGAAGATACTCCCGTTTCAACTAAGGAGGTCAGTATCCGAGAATGCGCCGCCTCATGCAAGAGGGATTTGAGGCGGACGCACATCTCCCCTTTTTGATCAGTGCATGGATATGCAGATATAATGTGGTACTCGTGTCAGGGAGGAAGTGAATGGGTGTTGATCAAGGCAGAACTATGTTGGATGAGGCATTGGTAAGGAACACTATGTAAATCTGACAATAGGTGGCTCCGGTGGAGAAGCCTTACGTCTCAGCAGGATCCGCATCCAACTCCATATTCCAATAGAGATAATCGCGCCAACTTT
>CAZAKX010000094.1:0-12541 GCA_964485915.1 uncultured Nitrospira sp.
AAATTTCCCCTGGGCGACAAGTCCGACGATTTCCGGTGGTATGTCGGATCCCGCCTGGCATTGGCCAGGAATTGGGCTGTGAGGCTCGAGTACAACCATCGTGATCGCGACAACGACGTCCTCTTCAGTGTGCAGACATTCTTCTGATTCATTGAGTTGGGCAGAGCGAGTGCAGAGAGCCCACCCTTCCTTCTCCATGGTTGATTTCGTTATGCTTACCCCGTGAGCTTCCTTGATCAATTCTTCGTCTATCATCCCGAGCCATGGCAAGATCGAGAGTGGGCTCGAGAGAGTGGGTTGCCGCTTGAAGATGTCTGGTTTCAGACATCTGACGGCGTCCGATTATTCGGTTGGTACGTTGAGGCAGCAGCCGATCGGCCAGTCATGCTCTGGTGCCATGGAAATGCGGGCAACATCATCAATCGCCTTGATAATCTCAGGCTTTTGCTTCAGATGGGGCTGTCCGTGTTCTTATTCGACTATCGAGGATATGGGAAGAGTCAGACTATCCGTCCCACGGAAAAAGGGCTCTACAACGATGCGTATGCGGCGTACGACTATCTTACGCGAATCAGAAAGATTCGCCCAGAACGGATTATCCTGTTTGGACGATCGCTTGGGGCCTCCGTGGCAGGTGAACTCGCAGCCCAACGCCCTGTCTCTGCCTTGATCTTCGAATCGTCGTTTCCCTCGATCGAAGCAGTGGCAAAATTCTACTATGGTGGGTTGCCCGTGCATTGGCTCCTCGGAGCCGCACATCGATTGATCGACAGGCTCCCGCAGCTGTCGCTTCCCAAGCTGATCATCCATGGAGACAAGGACGAGATTATTCCCATTGAGTTTGGTCGCCAGGTCTTCGATGCGGCCAAATCACCCAAGGAATGGTATGTGATCGAAGGTGCCGGACATAACGACACGTATATCGTGGGTGGGAGGAGCTACTTCCGTCAGCTCGGAGAGTTCATCAAGAAAGCGCGTGTTGCCTACTGAGGAACATTGTTTCTGATCGAAAGAATCATATCGGGTTACCGCTTCGCTTCCGGCGGCGGCCAGTTCATTTCAGTATGCCGGCCGCAGTAGTAGCACAGGAGGCGGTACCGGGCTTTGCGGCGGGGATTGGGTAGGGAGATGAAGGTAATGGGCGTATCGTCGAATGGACACGTCGGCTGGTCGTGGAGGAGATGGACTTCAGCCATCATTGTGATTGAAGCGATGTCCCAGGGAGGCGCGTGCTCTTCTTTGCCCGTGATCTGTTCCACTGCATGGCATTGTTCACATTCGGCTTCATACTTCTTGACCTTTCCGTTATGCGGGGTGTGATCCGTTACCTGCATCGGCCCGCCGCAACCGACCTTGGCGCAGGTCACATGTTCGTGTTGAAGCGCCTGAACGAATCGTCGATGGGCTTCACGTTCCTGCTCTGATCGCATAGTCCTCCTCCTAAATTCCCCAACCACCGCTAATTTGGATATTAGCACCATTTACGTAGCGGGCCTCTTCACTGAGTAAAAAACGGACTGCTGCGACGGTATCGTCCACAGTGCCGATGTAGCCGGCGGGAATGCGTTTGGTCATCGCCGCAAGTTCTTGAGGTGGAGCACTGCCGGAATCAATGAAACCAGGCGAGACGGCATTGACGGTAATGCCGTAGGGGGCCAAAAGTTTCGCCAACGTTCGTGTGAGGATGAGCACGCCGGCCTTGGCGATGTAATGGGCGGTCACGTCTGGTTGTGCTTCCATCTGATCGGCATTGGCCATACTGAAGTTGATGATATGCCCCGCTTTGCGAGCCTTCATGCTTGGTGCAACGGCCTGCGCGAGATAGAAAATGGGATGGAGGTTGCCGTCGAACATCTCATTCCAACCGTCAATGGTCTCGTCGAACAGGTTGACTCGATGATAGGGGCCTGCGCCATTGATCAGGACATCGATCCGACCCCATTCATTTTCAACCTGTGTGACCATGTTCTTGGCTGCTATTGGGTCGGACACATCGCAACGGATGGCCAGCGCCTGGCCCCCTTGAGCCGTGATCTCCCGTGCGGCCTTTTGTGCGGCTGCTTCGCTGGTTCGGTAGCAGATGGCAATCTTCCACTGCCTGGCAGCGAGATCGAGCGCGATACCTCGTCCGATACCTTTGGCTCCTCCGGTGATGAGTGCGACCTGTTGGGTCATGTAGTTCCTCGGCCGACCAGTTGATGAAGTATTATGATCTCGAATGAAGTCGTTTGGCGAGTGTCTGTAGCACACCGGCCGTACGATCCGAAAACACCCGTTCGTGTTTCGGTTTCTTGGTCTCGGCGGCGCACGCTTCAACAAGCGCTTCAAGATCCGCAAGGGTATCAACGTCGCGCCATGGCTGAAGCAAGGCAGTCTTAAGACCGAGCTGAGCTGCTCGGTCTTGTGTGAGTCTCAGCACTTGATCGGTTGACCAGGGCATATTCGTGAAGAGTTCTGGGATTGTCCGGTTCATTCCGATCAGATAATAGCCGCCATCCAAGGCTGGGCCGAGAACGAGCTCGTGGCTGTCCAGCAGAGTGAGGGCCTGTTTGAAATGTTCAAGCGGTACGGTCGGTACGTCCGTCCCGAGTAGTAAGGTGCGGCGATAACCACGCGAAAACATCGCTTCAACAGCCTGATGCATACGTGCACCGAGGTCATCTCCGACTTGATCGATCAATTTGACACCTTGCCGCTCTTCCATGATCTTGAAAAACACATGGGTGGTGGATGGGGAACAGGCTAGGTAACGATCCATCGATAATTTCAGCCTCCCGACAGCGGCCTTTGTCCGTTCAAGCGTATCGAGCACAAAGCTGCCATGGAGTGTGGCCGCCTCGTCGGGGGTTAGGGGTGGGCAGAGACGAGTCTTCACATGCCCAGGAATTGGGGCTTTTGCGAAGATGACCAACGCAGTGCTGAGGCTAAGGCCCGGCATGTGTTATCGCACCGCGTGGTAGACACGAGCAAGTTGATGCGGATTCACTCCTGCCCAGTAGAGGAAGCGCAACGTCCACATGAGGAGAATGGTTCTCAGCGGGCCTTGTGTGTCCCATCGTCTAAACGAGGTCACGACGGTGTCCCGGAGCGCCATAATACCACCGGCTTGCTGGAGGCGCCTGCTGAATTCGATGTCCTCCATCAGTGGGATCTCAGAGAAACCGCCGAGCATCTCGAATACCTCACGGCGGACAAACAGGGCTTGATCGCCGGTTGCAATCCTCGTCAGGCGCGACCGGCGATTCATAAAGGAGCTGATGACTTGGCTCCACGGCGAAGAGCTATCGAAGCGGACGTCGAACCGTCCGCCCACGACGGATGGACTGGTTAAAGCCAATCCAACAATCCGTTCGGTTTGTGGCGGCAGCTGGGTATCGGCATGCAAGAAGAGGAGAACTTCCCCCTGACTGGCCTTCGCACCTTCGTTCATTTGGGACGCGCGGCCTCGTGGCGCCGTGATGACACGGGCGGTGGCCGTGTGGGAGCAAAATTCTTGAGCAAGGGCGAGGGTGCCATCGGTGCTGCCTCCGTCAACGATAATGATCTCGGCGGGATCAGAGGCCGATAGACAGGCCAGGGTCCGGGGTAGACTCCGTTCTTCGTTAAACGTTGGGATGATGACGGAGATCGTCACCATGGCGGTCACGCTGTAGGTTGCTTCGGTTCGACGAACATGAAGTACATGACGATGATGATTGTACCCCAAAAGAGCATCTGCTTGTGCCAGAACAGGACTTCCCCATATTGGAAGAGGACTAAGGCTAAGGTGATCGCAATGCCCATGACTCCGTAACGAATGCTGGGAGTTTCAATGGCTGCATTGGCCCAAATCGTCAAGCCGCCGAAATAGATGAGAAACGGCACCTCATTGATTTCGAATCCGCCGCTGATGGAGAGGAAGATATTCAAAAAGCCGATGAACATCAGCGCGGTCCCGATCATCAGGCCGATGACGTGAACTTGGTGCTCATTTCCGCCTTCTTGCTCTCTCGGTTCGGAGGGCGGTGCAGGGCGCAACGGTTCGTTGTGAGGCGGTGGCAAATCAGATGGCGCCATAGTCAGACTTTGAAATGTTTGCTCAGTGTCAGGGTTTGTTGTTGGTAGGAAGATCCCAACCGCGACCCATAGAGTTGCGTTGGAACTCCCAGCATCTTGTCATAGACGACTTTGAAAAAGGTCTGTCCATCATGGATTAAGAATGGCACGTCATGGGGACGAACTTCCAGTACGACTTGCGTCCCTTTGATTTCCCCCTTGGACCCATAACCAAATCCGGGGTCAAAAAAACCGGCATAGTGCGTTCGGAGCTCACCACAGGCCGCTTCGTAGGCCACCATCTCAGCCGCATAGCCGGCTGGAACACGGATGCGCTCCTTGGAGGCTAGGATATAGAACTCTTCCGGCTCCAATAGCAAGCTGTCATGACGGTGACGATGAAGCGGTTCCCAGAAGTCCGAAGCGGCGTAGTGACCGATTTTCGCAAGATCAATGACATGACTGTTCTTCTTCGCTCGGTATCCAATCACATGCGCGTCACCCCGCTCTGAGCCTGCGAGATCGATCCGAAGGAAGAGGCCGCGCTCAGCACGAAAGTCCCGGCTTCCTACCGGTTTGTTCACGGCCGCGTTGTGATACAGCAACGGAGCCTCTCGATGAAGCGAGTGGAGAGCCTGGTCTGAAACCGCGGCTTCACCGGATACGAATCGGATTTGATTCAGTGATTGCCCCGTGCGAACCTTGATGGCAAAGGAACGTGGGACGATCTCCAGGAACAACTGGCCCCGATAGCCGGTGCGGATTTCATCGAATCCGGCGGTGAGATCTGTGACGACACGGGTAAAGACATCCAGACGACCGGTGGTACTTTTGGGGTTCGCGCGCGCGCGGATGGTCTTTGGCAGGGCCAGTTGTTCCAAGAGCGGCACCAGGTACACGTGGCCCTTTTCCAGAATGGCGCCGGCGGACAGATCCATCTCATACATGACCAGATCGGACTGATAAAAATCCAGCACGTTGAGCCGGGAGGAAATGGCCGACAACTCGGGCAAGAAACTGCTGATCAGCCGATAGGCTTTGTGGCCCAGGCGGAGATCAAGGCTGGCCGGTTGAATTTGTCGTTCTTCGATCGCGGGAGAGGACGTAATGGCGTGGTTCGCAATCAGCTGTTTGATGTCCTGATAGGGGAGAATACCGGACCGGCGCGATCGTGTCGTCACAGGTCGTCCGCGTCTCCGCCACAGCTGTTTCCCCACGAGGCGAAGCCATCGCGGTCAGGATAGCTGTCACTGCAGGCTGCATAGGCTTCTTCCTCCGAAGCCTCACGCGAGGATCTGGCTCCGACCATCGGTAGTTCGCGCCCAGACTCAACCTTAGGCTGCGGGTAGTGGAACGATTTGTTCTCGTAGTTGCGGAGGAGTGCGCCGTCTTCGTCCAGATGCACCAAGTAATTATCCGGTAACAAGGGGATCTTGCCGCCGCCGCCGGGTGCATCGATCACGAAGTGGGGCACGGCCATTCCACTGGTGTGGCCTTGGAGGGCTTTGATGATGTTCAAGCCGGTTTCGACGGTCGTCCGGAAATGATTCGTCCCCTTCGTCAGATCCGCTTGGTACAGATAATAGGGCTTCACGCGTGCGAGGAGCAGTTGATGGACGAGGCGTTTCATGGTGTCCGGGTCGTCATTCACACCTTTCAGGAGCACGGTTTGGGCGCCCAATGGAATACCGGCATCCGCCAACATCCCGCAGGCGGCTTTGACTTTGGGGGTGAGTTCATCCGGATGATTGAAATGCAGGTTCATGTAGATCGGGTGGTACTGTTTCACCATTTCACACAGCTTGGGGGTGATGCGTTCAGGTAACGACCCCGGGACGCGTGAGCCGATCCGGATCAGTTCCAAGTGCGGGATCGTCCGAAGCGCCTTGAATATCCGTTCGAGGAGGTGGTCGGGGAGCAGCAGTGGGTCACCTCCCGAGAGAATGACATCGCGCACCTCCTGGTGCTCGCGAAGATACTGGATCGCGCGATCCAATTCCCCTTTCTTGAGGAACCCAGGCTTGCCGACCAGTCGTTTTCTGGTGCAGAAACGACAGTAGATCGGACATTGATTGGTCACCATGAGGAGGACTCTATCCGGATACCGATGAACAAGGTGGGGGACCGGACTCATCAGATCTTCCTCTAGCGGATCGTCGTCGGCTGCAATATCGTCCAACTCCGCGATATCAGGGACGACTTGTTTCCAAATCGCATCGCCCGGAGATTTGATGGTCTCGAGGACAGTTGGGGTGATTCGTACGGGGTATGGGCCGACGATCGCTTCAACCTCTTTCTCGTCGAGCCCGAACCGTTCCGCCAGGTCTTTGGGCCTTACGATGCTCCGTGCGAGGACTTGTCTCCAGTCTTCCATGAATAGTCCTTCGTTAGTTAGTTGATCCGGCAGGAGGGGTGGTCGTCGTCTTCGTCCAGCATGTCCGGCGTCGCACGGGCTTGAGACTCAAATTGTGTCGCGGCTGCGCCGGCCACCGTATCGGCTCCGTATCGCTTATCCAAATAATCAAGAATGTCGTCGGTTTCCGTCAGCACGAGATCGCCGTCTTTGAGGACCGGTACATAATATTGGCCGGATACGTCGTAGACTTGCGTCCGCATCCGTCTGCTGTCGGGCACGATGACGTCTTGATAGGAGACCCGTAACTCACTCAGTTTTTGTCGGACCACGTGACAGTCAGGACACCAGTCGACGTGGAAAAGAGTCAGCGCCACAGTGCTATAAGGCTACCAGGAAAATGGAGAAAGTGATACGCCCATTTTATGATTTCTGCGATACCCGTATCTCAGCTTGGTTGAACGGCGCAGGGGACCAGAATCGCGTCCTTCATGCCATGGAGAATCTTCTTGTCGGCGGGGCAGATGGTCGCGAGGATGCCGGCGAGCTCTACCGTTCCTTCCGATACGAAATAATAAGGAGAGAGCCGCGCGCGGCCGGACATTCGAACGACCGCACCGTTGTTCTCCTCCATGAAGTCCATGTCGAACAATCGCCCCTTATGAAACTCTTGCAAGATGTAGGGTGTGGTCGGAAACGACACCAGTGCGTTGCGCAGCGCGTCCACCCATTCTGCTTGCGGCATGTCATGTCCGACGGAGACGCCTCGGCTTCCCCACGCCAAGGCTGAAAATCCAGACGGCTTGATGACGAACTGTCGTTCCTTCTGCGTGGCTCTCTCTAAATCGATCCAGCTTGCTACGGCACGGCGGCTCAGGTGGAGGTCGGGAATCGTCGCGATGGCAGGAAGCGGGGCTGGGTCGAGTAGCCACGTCTTCGGTATGACTCTCCTCAATTCGAGTATGCACTCAACCCCGAGTGCTTTTTCCCAAAAAGGGAGTAGCACGGGATGGTGGAACAAGGCAAAAGCAGATTTTTCTTCGAGCGCCGGTTTGTAGGGAGGGGTAACTGAGACCCATCCTTTCTTGGCAGCATATTGTACAAGCTCGGCTTTTGGAATGTTCAAGAGGTCGAACAGTTCATAAAATCGGTAGACCACGTCAACGGCTTGTTCGTTGCCGTCGACTTCGAGCCGAAGCCCTTCTTCTGTAAATCGAATCTCGCGGGGCTCGACACACCAAGCGGATAGTCCCTCCTCACGAAGTTGTTCGGCGAGCCAAGACATCTCCGGGCGATAGTCCTTGGATTCCTCTGAAACGAGGATGGCGACACATCCTGTACGCTGGGCCTGGTAGGACCGCAGCATGCGGGCAAAGCCTCGAACCATCCCATTCCGCCCCCCAATGATCTGTAACTGACCGTCATCGAGGTCGTGATAGATGTGCGACAAGCAGGCCGTCAGCCCAATGCCTCCGGGGACTGAATCCAGCTCGGTGATCATCATGCCGTCCGGCGTCGGAATGATATCCGGTCTGATGACAGCCGGGACCTCGTCTCGAAACCGTTTCATGCGGCTGTACTGCAGTAACGATTTCGGTTTGCCCTGATCAAGATAGCCCGCCACCCAAGACGGCTGGAGGCCTTTGAGGCTCTCGCTGTAGAGACGATTCAGTCCTCGATAAAACGACAGGAGGTGCGGCCCTAGCGACCTGAAGAACTGGAGTTGGTCGGACGAGAGGAACAGGGGGCACGGACTGATGCGCCAGGAGGCTCCAAACAGATCGGTACGGCCCAACTGTGCTTGAATGGCGGTACAGCGACTATGCGCGGCTTCCGTTGAAAGTGTCGGGCAGAGCGTGTGAGCGTGTATCAAGGAGCCGTATCCTTTGCCATCGTTGCCGCAGGCAGTACCATGAGGTGAGAGCCTGCAAGACGCCGGATGCTAGCACGCAGAGCCTGGAGCGACAAGGGCCCTGAACCTACATGAGTCCATCGAGATAGTGGAGGCTTTCTTGCTACCTTTCACCATGCGTCGTATGATTGGGACCCGATGGACCTCGTTACAGTGGATTCCGAACCTATGATGAGGACGTTGCCTCAGCTGGTGCCGGACTCAGCCTGTGTTCGTTGTGATGTCTGCTGCCGTTTTCCGGAGGCGGACAGTTTTCTGCGTCCGTACTTTACAGACCACGAAATTACCGATGCCGTGACGCAGGGAGTCGCGGAGTCTTTCTTCCCGGACAAGTCCGGTTCGCAAGTGAATCTCGTCGAGAATCCGATCGGTGAGGGGTATGTGTGTCCGGCATTTGATTCAACGTCCGGCCGGTGTGGGATCTACGACGTGCGCCCGTTGGATTGTCAACTGTACCCGCTGGCGTTGATGTGGGACGCGTCAGGAGAAGAGGTGCTCCTGGGTTGGGACACTAAGTGCCCCTTCATGCGAGACGAGCCCTCCGGTACGATTCGCACATATGCCGATCATGTTGCCAACACCCTCGAGAGCGAGGCTCTGGTCGAGAAGATTGTGGCTCACCCACGCCTCGTCGGCCGCTTTCAGGGTGATGTCATCGTGCTCAAGTCCCTCCCTCATCTCACGGCTCGTCTTGCCCCGCGGCGAGCCGACCCTCGGCTCCGGCCTCTCGCGGCCTCGGATGCACCCTACTTCGGGCAAGTGATTGAGCGATCGCATCTCCTTTCATCTGACACACCGGCCGCCTTTGCCTTTCCGTATCATTACATGTGGAGTTCGCTGCTTCCGTATTGGTGGATGGAGATCCATGGCACAGTGTTTCTTTTTGCGGCATCTCCGGACGGGTGGTTCATGCCGCTGCCTCCGCTTGGACCTGGTCCTCTGGATGGCGCAGTCGATCACGCGTTCGACCTGATGTTGCGGTGGAACGGGAGCTCGCCGGTGAGTCGAATCGAGCATGTGATGAACTCCCAGAGAGAATTATTGCCGGCCGATGGGTATCAGTTTCAGAGGAATGACGGAGATTATCTCTACTCAGTCGCAGCCCTGGCTGCATTGGCAGGAGACCACTACAAATCCCAACGGGCACTCTGCAATCGCGTAGAGCGGGAACACAGCATCACGAGTGAACCCTATCGCCCTGAACACCAACATGACTGCATGGCTGTGCATCGACGCTGGGCAAGTCACAAGCGCCAAGGGCACATCGATGCCATGGGGAAGTTACTGTTGGAGGATGCGGAAGCCGCCCATACGATCGTCCTACACGAGTACGAACAGATTGGTGTGTCGGGGGCCGTGATTCGAGTCGACGAAGAGGTCGCAGCCTATACCTTCGGCTGCTGGTTGACGCCTCGCACGTGGTGCATTCTACTGGAAGTCGCAGATCGCGCTGTCCCTGGTCTGGCGCAGTGGGTGTTTCGTGATACCTGCCGGACAGCCATGGCGCAAGGAGCTGTGTCCATCAATGCGATGGAAGACGCCGGTCTTCCGGGATTGCGCGCAACCAAGTTGGCGTATCACCCGACCGCGATCCTCGATGCCTGGACGATCACAAGGGTGGCGAGATGACCCCATCGGATGAGCGTCGTGCTTCAGCGGCGAGACGATACGAGTGGCTGACGTTCGTCATGGTTCTGATCACCTTGTTGTCTCTCGGGGTGGGCACCTACCTGCTCGGTCATGTCGAGCGGAGCATCGTCGCGGCGGTCTGGCTTCCACTTTTGGTATTGGTGCTCTGGTCCACCTCGCGGTTGCGCACTGAATATCGTCAGGCGCAACAGGAAAGTGCATGGGCACGAGCGGCTGAAGCGGCGTTGCTGCAAAGTCAGGAGCGAAACCGCGCAATTGTCGATACGGCGCTTGATGGGGTGATCACCATTGATGCGGCCGGAATC
This sequence comes from uncultured Nitrospira sp., assembly GCA_964485915.1. Taxonomy (GTDB): domain Bacteria; phylum Nitrospirota; class Nitrospiria; order Nitrospirales; family Nitrospiraceae; genus Nitrospira_D. The sequence goes on from CAZAKX010000094.1 coordinate 10,256, forward strand.
GTGACCGAGTGGAATGCTCAGGCGACGGCGATCTTCGGGTGGACTCGTGAAGAGGCAATGGGAAAACCGCTGTCAGAAACGATCATTCCTGAACGCGATCGGGAGGCGCATGCCCAGGGAATTCGCGAGTATCTCAAGACCGGGCTCGGCCCTGTGCTGAACCGCCGGATCGAGATTGCAGCCCGCCACAGAGACGGACATGAGTTTCCGGTAGAGCTTGCCGTGTCACCGGCTCGCATCGGCGAGACGTACATTTTCAGCGCCTTTGTACGCGATATTACAGAGCGTCGCCGGGACGAACGTCGATTGGCTTCCCAATACGCGGTCACACGCGTCTTGTCCGAAGCGGTGACGCTTGAAGAAGCGGTGCCGAAAATCATTCGGGCGGTCGGAGAGAGTCTCGAATGGGATCTGGGGGTTTTTTGGCGGGTGGACAAGCAATCGGGAACATTGCGCTGTCTTCATCATTGGCATGCTGCGGGCATCAGTGCCGATGATGTGATTGCTGCGAATCAACGTCATGGCTTTAAGCCGGGGCAGGGGTTGCCCGGTCAGATTTGGGAACGTGGGCAGCCGGTCTGGATCCGCGACATCATGGTCGATCCGACGTTGGTTCGAGCCGAGATCGCCATCAGGGCCGGTCTTCATGGTGGATTCGGCTTTCCGATACGCATCGGGGGAGAGATTGAAGGGGTTATTGAGTTCTTCAGCCGGCAGGTGCGTGAGCCGGACGATGAACTACTGAGCATGATCACCGATCTCGCCTTGAGAATCGGACAATTTGGCGAACGCGCCAGAACGGAAGAGGCATTGCATCAGACGGAGGCACAGCTCCGCCAAGCGCAGAAGATGGAGGCCGTAGGGCGGCTGGCCGGCGGAGTCGCGCACGATTTCAATAATCTGCTGACGGTGATCCGCGGGTACAGCGAGTTGATCCTCAGCCGGTTGACGACGGAGGATCCCTCGCGTCGTGAGATCGAAGAGGTGAAAAAGGCAGCGGATCGAGCCGCCGGGCTCACGAGCCAACTGCTGGCGTTCAGCCGCCGCCAGTTCGTGGCAGCCAAGATCGTCGATTTGAACGCGGTGATCATGAATATGGATGGGATGCTGCGACGGTTGTTGGGTGAGGATATCGTCGATCTCTGCGTCGACCTTGACCCACACTTGGCATCGATCAAGGCCGACCCCGGCCAGATTGAACAGGTGATCATGAACCTGGCTGTGAACGCTCGGGACGCCATGCCGACGGGAGGGCGATTGACGATTGAGACACGGAACGTCGTGGTCGATACGGGCCCTCGACGTGATATCGTGATGCTCAAGGAGGGGTCCTACGTACTCTTGGCGATCAGAGACACGGGGCAGGGCATGAGCGAAGAAACCCAATCTCATTTGTTTGAGCCGTTCTTTACGACAAAAGAAAAGGGGAAGGGGACGGGGCTTGGGCTCTCCACCGTGTACGGTATCGTCAAGCAATCTGGAGGGACGATCGGGATCGAGAGCACATTGGGACAAGGAACCACCTGCAAGATCTTTTTCCCGAAGGTGGATGAGACGTCCCAGCCTGTGCCGGTCGTCAATGGGAGCTTCGGCAAGGCGATTGGGCGGGAAACCATCTTATTGGTGGAGGACGATCCATCGGTGCGTGGCCTCGTGCAAGAAGCCCTTCGCCTGAGCGGATACGAGGTGTTGGTGGCTCGTCACGGGATCGAGGCGCTCTTGACCGGCGCCAAACACCTGGGCCCTATTCATTTGCTGCTCACCGACGTCGCCATGCCGCAGATGAGTGGACCGGAGGTTGCCGAGAAACTGACGGGTGTGCGCCCGGACATCAAAGTGTTGTATATGTCGGGTTACCCCGACCATCCCGTGTTTGAGCAGGGCGGGTTTAAACGGGACACGGCATTTCTTCAGAAGCCATTCACGCCCAACGTGTTGACCCAGAAGGTTCGCGAGGTGCTCGATGGGAAGAAGATGGTGTAGGTGACTTCCCTGCCGGTCCATCCCTTGATCTTCGCAGGGTCTTCTGTTTATTGTGACGGGCACCGTTCGAGAGGAAGACCACGGCCATGTTTCAACTGAGCGTGAGAAGCTGATGCAATCGGTACGCGAAATCGATGTGGCACAGTACCGCGTCCTCCGTGAGCCGTTTTATGAGGAGGTCTGTGGAGAAATCGGCCTGTTTACCATTGCCGCGGACCGGAAGCTGCCGGTCATGCTCAAGGGACCGACCGGGTGCGGGAAAACACGATTTGTTCAATACATGGCCTACAAGCTGGGCCGGCC
>CAZAKX010000095.1:0-12335 GCA_964485915.1 uncultured Nitrospira sp.
AGCTTGTCGTACGCGATCAGAAACGTTTACCGGCCCAGGATTCAGGAGAATCACGATTCTCTCCTTCCGCGTTGAAGCGGCGTGATCGATGTCCCTTCTCCTGCGCAGCCAGGATGCACAAGGGAACCTCGTCGCACCCTTTATCTCTCAATCGCTTGCATAAACCTGCGGGTCATCTCCGGCGGCTCGTGCAACACACGACCGGCATCCTCCACAAATTCATTGACTTTGATGAGCAGCATGCTGGGCCCATCCTTTTTCAGCATGTCTTTGAATTCGTAGATCAGATCGTCCCGATCCAGGACCCGTTCGACATTCACATAGCCTGCCGACTTTGCCACTTTCTCCAGCGGCACGACATTTGAGATCGTCGGCTGATTCCCCGTCGTTCCGTATACTTCGTTATCGAACACCACATGGATGAAGTTCTTCGGTTTCAAGGCGCCGACGGTCGCGAGCGTGCCCATGCCCATGAGGACATTTCCGTCGCCGTCAAAGGTAATCACCTGCTTATTCGGCTTGGCAAGAGCAACACCGAGCGCAATAGCCGGAGCGTTGCCCATTGACCCGATCATATAGAAATGGGTAGGCCGGTCCGCTATCTTGTGGGCCTCGCGAGAAGGGAACCCATTGCAGATAATGACCGGTTGGTCCGTCAGTAAGTCCAACAAGGCTGCCATGGCCTGCGCGCGACTGATTAAGGTTCCCTCCTCTGGCTTCATGGGTGCAACCCCTTCACGACACCCTTCGTAATGAAGAGCGCGACAGGAATTTGTTGCTTCATATACGTATCAGCCACCCACCGGAAGTCCTCAATAGCTGTTTTCTCGGTCAGGGTCCGGTGGGGAATCCTGACGGTGTCGAGCAATTTCGGCATCACATCGCCCATCACCAGATGTTCCGGGGCATCCTTCCCCCCTTGACCTCTCCATGAAACGATCAGGACACAGGGTTGTCTATAAATCATGTTGAGCGAAATGAGCGTGTTGAGCGAGGTGCCGAGGCCTGAGTTCTGCATGAGGACGGCCGGCGTTTTCCCGGCCATATAGGCGCCGGCGGCCATGCCAACCGCTTCATCCTCTCGAACCGCCGGAGTGTACAACCGTCGATTCATCAACTCTGCGATGATCCCACCCAGGATTGAATCCGGCACGCCGGTAAAAAAGTTTACCCCCATATCCTGCATCGCCTGCACAAACACATCACTCTCAATCACTGGATTATTCTCCTCGGCATAGTCAGCAATCGCCTGCCAAAAACGGCGCATTATAAGATAGGGCCTGGTGCGTTCTCAAGGATGATCGGTGATTGTCTTCACATGGTACTCATGCTAGCGTGAGTACACCCAAGGCACTCTCCGATTCATCAGCGTATATGAGCCGCCCATCCCACCATACGATGCGTTTCTGGCCGTTGGCTGCGCTGTTCACGATCATGATCGGCGTGGGCGCAGCATGGGCAGTTCCCATGACAAACGATCCGAAAGGATTTCACGATATTCCTTGGGGGACCGTTTTATCCTCTCGCCAGGACCTGGAAGCCATCCGTGCGGGCTCGCATATCGTCGAATACCTCCACAAGGAAGGGCTCCCCTCGTTTGCCGGAGCTGAGATGAGCAGCATCCTCTATGTCTCATTGGATGATCAATTTGCACGAGTGATCATCCGCTATGAAAGTGAACAGGTCCACAAACAGGTGTTGAACCATTTAGAAGGCCGATTCGGACGACTAGATCGAATTCCTGGGCAAATGGCACGGGGGCTCACCCAACAGTACAACTGGCGCGGGACCGACACCGAAATCAATCTGACCTATCAGGCTAGTACAGAGCGGGGCTATATCTTCATCGATAGTCGTACGCTTGCACCTCGATTCAACGATGACATCACTGATTCCGCAGAGTAAGCTATATGCGCAGGTATCACTCTGAGCGGTTCACACGGTTTGTCGCATTGCTGTTCTGTCTGCTCATGTCGGGAACTCCTAGCTTGGGTGTCCCCATTGCGAACGATCCAAATGGATTCGAAGACCTTTCCTGGGGAACTATCCTGTCGGAAGCGGAGCAATTCATAAAAATCGAGGATTCAGGTCGCATTCAAACATATGAGCCGAAAACACACCCACCGATGCTTGGCACGACGGTAGTCGACTCCCTACGGCTTACTACATTTGAGAATAAGCTTGGCCGAGTAACCGTTCGTTATCACGGCAAAGAAAGTCATGAGGACATTGTGAGCTACCTTCAAGCCAAGTACGGTCCCCTCGATCGCACGCCAGGGCAGATCGCTGTCGGCTCAGTGAAAGTGTATGCTTGGCATGGCTTTCACACGGAAGTGACGTTGCGGTTCGAAAACAGGCTTGATCGTGGCATCATCTTTTTCGAGAGTCGGACACTTCCTGAAAAACTGACCGATGAGACCTCCACGACGGCCTTTTAATCTTCGATCACCGAGTCTTCAGGACCATCTCATACGTCCACAAGCATCCCTAAGCCGCATTACTGAATTGATTAGGAAAGAATGGCCCATAAGGTTATGATTGTAAAAACTTACGATGATGAACCGGAAGCCTTACGTGCCGTTAGATAACCGCTATGCTGAACGTGTAGCTGTCACATGTCGAGTTCGCTATGTCGGTGAAGTGCCAACACAGCCTCACCAGGGAGAAGGCCTCACAAAAAACGTATCGGTTTCCGGATGCAAGGTTATCAGCGACCGCCCGGTCACACGTGGCACACTATTAACCCTGACCATTGCGCTTCCAGACGGATTACCACAACTTACCTTAAAATCGGCGCATGTCGTATGGGTATCTGGCTGTCAGTTTTCCGTCCGATTCATGGACCTGAACCGGGACCACCGAAAACGGCTCCAATCATTCATCTGGAAGAGCATTTCTCACACCACCGTGAGCGATCAACGAACCCGATTCCGACTTATGTAGTTCCCCCACCAAGCTGTTCATAGACAACGCGGAAAGTGTACCGCTTCCAAGTGCACGCGATAATTCTTTCATCACTCCGTTCCGAATAGATTCTCCTACCAGCGGGTGTCGCCACCAGGTGGTTATCCCCCTTCTGACCGAGTTAGTACCCCTCCCTTTGTGGGAAGGCAAAACCGACACCCGGCGTTAATCTTCTTTCATACGAGACCTCTGGGACTGGAAATATTACGTGGAGGAATACGATGAGACAGATGAAACAAGTAGGACATTCGCAGGGTCGGCACTCCCGCGGTTCAATCGAACGCAGGGAAAAGGGGAGAACCAACGTTTCCTTTGGCCTCATGTACTCAGGTTTCAATGGAGAAGACGTTCTAATCGGTGACGGTACCGTCGTCGACTTGTCCGAGGGCGGAGTCGGTATTCGCGGAAATTGTCCTGTGCAGGTTGGCACGGACCTCACCCTGTTTTTATACCTCCCGGACGAGGAAGATCCTCTATTCATCCTGGAAGCGACCGTAGTATGGAGTACTGGGTCACTGTTCGGTGTGGCGCTGAAAGAGCTGAGCCTCCAGGAAGGAGATCGGATGCGGGTATTTCTTCACACCCAGTCAGTTGGACAAGCTTAGTCTGGTTAGTGCCAAGAACTACATGCTGATCCTGCCTTGCCTTTCAATATAGCCTAATGCTATTCATGGTGAGTAATCACTCACCATGAATAGCATTCAGAAACCATCCCCTCATCCTCAACGGAAGTCGCGAACATCGGCTAATCAACGTCAAGCAAGCCTAATCAACACTGCTGCGTCGCTGTTTGCGACCAACGGCTTTACTGGAACGACTACAAAACGAATCGCGAAGGCAGCCGGAGTCAGTGAGGCGCTTCTCTTCAAATACTTTCCAACCAAGCAAGCGCTGTACACCGCAATTCTCGAGGAGAAGGCCCAATACTCGGGGCTTCGAGAGGCGGTCGAGGATGCCGCGAAGAAGCAGGATGATGAGCGGCTCTTCACCTTGCTTGCGAGCTATCGAATCAGAAGAGGAGCCGATCCGACCTTGTTCCGCCTGCTCCTTTTCAGTGCCCTGGAAGGGCATGAGATGTCCGACATGTTCTTTCAGCGGCAGTATCAAGTATTCCATGACCTTCTTGCAAACTACATTCACCGACGCATCGAAGTCGGCGCTTTCCGAACGGTCGATCCCTTGCTTGCAGCTAGAGCATTTTTCGGGATCATCGTTCACCATCGACTGCTCCACGATGTCTATGGCTTACCCATGCACCTCACTCACGAGGATACGGTCGCAGAATATGTCTCACTGTTCCTTGGCGGGCTCGTACGACAGTCATCTGATGCGTAGGCGGCAAACACGCATATGAGCCAATTATCCCGACATCCATTGTTAGCCCTTGGGATTGCCGTTGTATTTGTGATTGCCGCCCTTCTCGTCTTTCGCCTGAGCACAGGCGCAAAAACCGATACAAACAAGACTCGCCTTGTCACCGTCGGCATTGTGTCCCCACTTAAACAAGATCTCAATATTCGCTTGGCCTACACGGCCGACATCTCACCCAATCAAGTTGTCAATATCTTCTCACGCGTCGACGGTTACATCGCCAAATTGCACGTGGATAAAGGTGATTTTGTCCGAGCGAATCAGTTGCTTGTTGAAATAGATCATACGGACTATCAGCATGCCGTTAATCAGGCGAAGGCCAACCTGTCTGCCGCGAGAGCAAGAGTCTCGCAGCAGGATGCAGTGGTTCGCAATGCCAAGCTTACATTCGACCGCATGCAAACTCTCATCAAAGACCGATTCGTTTCCCAGCAGGACCTCGATACGGCGGAGGTCAACTTCGATGCCGCCCGAGCGGCACAAGAATCTTTACAGGCTCAGGTGAACCAAATGGATGTCGCCCTGGCACAAGCAAACACCAACCTGGCTTACTCCTATATCAGAGCTCCGTTTGCCGGCTATATCGCAGAGCGTAATCTAGATACCGGAGCCTATGTCAGCAGCGCCACAGCCAGCACGTCGACCATGTCGCGAGGCATCATGAGCTTGCATGACATCGATACGGTCCGCGTTCTGATCGAAGTGGTCGAGCGAGATATTCCACGCGTGAAGATCGGACAAAAGGCAGAGCTTCGCGCTGAAGCATACCCCGACCGGATATTCGAGGGAACGGTAACACGTATCGTCCAGGCTCTGAACCGCGCAACACGCACCATGACGGTTGAAATTGACTTACCGAACAGAGATCGTCGATTGAAGGGTGGAATGTTCGCCCGAGTCGAAGTATTGGTAGGGACGCATCTTCAGGCTCTACAGATTCCCATCGATGCGGTCAGCCGGCTTGAAGAGTCACAATATGTGTACATCGTTGAAGAAGGGAAAGCCCGGAGAGTGGACATTGAGATCGGCGCCCAACAAGGGAGCTATGTAGAAATCACCAATGGGCTGACAGGGAATGAAGAGATCATTGTCTCCGGTAAAGACTTGGTACACGAGGGCACACCGGTGCAGACGCAACTATTGGATCCGGTAAAAAGTAAGACGTGAAAGGAAACCAGTGACTCCCTTCCTCCACCGGTTCACGTCTCGCATTGCAGCTTGCTTCTTCCTGATATGTGGCTGACTCTACTCGCGTTACGCAATCGAATCGGTATTTTGATGCTCTCTGTGGCGATGGTGGTATTGGGTGTGACTTCGCTTCAGAGACTGCCGGTTGACCTCTTCCCACAAATCCAGGTCCCCGTCGCTTTCGTGGGCGTCATTTACAAAGGTGCGCCTCCTCTCGACATCGAGCAGAGTGTCGTGTACCCGATCGAAAAAGCCGTCAGTTCGGCTTCTAATGTGGAACATGTCGAGTCGTTCAGCAAGCAAGGGCTTGGAGCGGTCCAGATCTGGTTCAACTGGGGCGCCGACCTCAATGTCGGTCAAATGGAGGTGATGCAGCGCATCACGCAGATCTTAAACAGCCTCCCGCCGGGCATTCTGCAGCCGTTTATCGTCAAGTTCGATGTCTCCAATATTCCTGTTTCGATTGTATCGGTGTCGAGCGACGAGCTGGACGAGCGCGGACTCTATGACCTCGCGTATAACACCATCGCTCCACAGATCGAGCAGATTGCCGACGTGGCGGCCGCGACGGTGGAAGGAGGGAAGATTCGCCAGATCAATATCAATCTGGACCCTGCGCTCCTCAGTGCCCGTGGACTTTCGATTCTCGACGTCGTCCGATCCGTCAAAGCCGCCAACTTGATTTTGCCTTCCGGCGATATCAAAGCCGGCAACCTTGATTACAACGTGTTCACGAACAACCAGTTTCGAACGGTGGAGCCGATCCAAGACGTCATCGTGAAGGTGAATCAACAAGGCAGCCCCGTCCGCGTGCGTGACGTAGGAACTGTAACGGATTCCTCGGACATTCAAACAAACATCGTTCATACCGATGGAGCTAGATCGGTATTTCTTCGCGTCAACAAACAACCGCTGGCCAATACGGTCGCAGTCGTCGACGCCCTACGCACCGCCCTGCCGAAGCTATTCGGCATCTCTGAAGGAGTGAAGCTCGGTATTTCGTTTGATCAGTCTCTGTACATCCGTCAATCCATCCGCAATCTGATCGAACAGGCCATTCACGGTTCATTGTTAGCTGCGGCCGTGATTTTCATCTTTCTCCGAAACGTGACCAGCACCATGATCATTTCCGTAGCCATCCCGCTGTCAATGCTCGTGACATTTATCGTGCTCTATTTCACGAATCAGACTCTGAATATCTTCACGCTTGGAGGGCTTGCGCTCGGAATCGGCCGACTTGTGGATGATTCCATCGTAGAACTGGAGAACATTCAGCGCCACGTTAACACCAACTCCGACCGGTGGAACGGCATCCTCGATGCCGCGCGAGAAGTTGCGATGCCGATCTTTGCCTCGACCGTGACGACCGTCGTCGTGTTTCTCCCCATGTTTTTCGTCGTCGGGATCGCGCGCCTGTTGTTGATTCCGTTGACCATCACGATCGCGATCGCGCTCTTCACGTCATTCCTTGTCTCTCGCACAGTGACACCGGCGCTGTGCTATAGGTTCCTCAAACCTGAGCAAGACGCACAGCGCGTCATGCCGAGTTGGCTTGCGGTAGTGATGGAGTGGAGCCGTGCCCGCTATGAGTCGCTGGATCGAGGTTACGAGGACTCGCTGCAGTGGATCCTGGGACATCGCAAGATTCTGATCATCGCAGTCACGTTGATTTTCCTTGGATCGCTCACCTTAGTTCCTCTGATCGGAACCGAGTTCCTGCCCGTTTCCGACGAGAGCCAGTTTCGGATTGTCCTAAGGGCGCCGGTCGGCCAACGAGTTGAAAAGACTGAACAGCAAGTCTCAGAGGTTGAACGGGTCATCCGGGCAAATATTCCCGCTACTGAACTGCAGACTATCGTCTCGAGTACCGGTGTCCTGTCCCAAGGTCGTTCGTCTCTGTTCAACCCCAATACCGGCCCTCACACCTCTTCGATTCAAGTGTATCTCGTCGAACCGTCGAAGCGGACACGCACTCAGGTTGAGATCATGAACGATGTGCGCCCCAAGATCGTGAAACTGTTTCCTGGTGTCTCGATGTATTTCGACCCTGGAGGTCTTGTCAAGCGAGTCACCAGCTTCGGCTCCCAGAAGGCCGTTGATGTGGAAATTTACGGGCATGATTTTGGAACGGCGAGAGAAGTTATCGCACGCGTCAAAGCGATCATGGAGCAGACTCCCGGCCTGGCCGATGTGGAACCGAGTCGAGAGGAAAACTATCCGGAAGTCAACGTGACAGTGGATCGGGAGAAAGCAGCCTTGCTTGGGATCAGCGAAACCGATGTAGCCAACGCCGTCCTCTTTTCCTTGAATGGAAACGGCCAGACCGATCCGATCATTTACACCGATCCACAAAACGGCAACGAGTACTTCATCAGCGCGTGGCTGGCGGAAGAACACCGAAAAAGCCTCACCGATTTGGAGAACATTCTTCTCACTACCAAAACCGGTGAGCCGGTCCTACTCAAGAACGTGGCTTCACTCAAGTTGAACGCGGGGCCGGTGAAGGTCGATCGGAAGCACTTTCAGCGCGTGATCCATATGACGGCGAATCCGACCACTCGGACGCTTGGTGAGATTGCCGAAGATCTCGAGTCGGCGTTCGCCAAACTCCAGCTGCCGGCAGGATTTAGCATCAAACTAGCCGGGCAGATTCAGCAGCAGCGGGAAACCTTCGAGGGGTTGCAATTTGCCATTGTCCTCGCGCTTATGTTGGTCTACATGGTCATGGCCGCTCAGTTTAAGTCGCTCATCGATCCATTTATCATCATGTTTGCCGTGCCGATGGGGTTTCCCGGGGTCATTCTAATGCTGTTCCTGACGGACACAACGCTGTCCACCTCATCCATGATGGGTATCATCATGATGTTTGGGATTGTCGTCTCAAACGGGGTCTTGCTGGTGGACTATACCAATGTGCTCCGTCGAAGAGGACACGCACTTCACCAGGCCGTCGTCACCGGCGCACGAACGAGGCTGCGTCCGATTCTCATGACCTCGCTGGCCACGGTCTTCGGGCTCCTCCCCATGGCGATCGGACTCGGAACCGGTGCTGAAACCAACGCGCCATTGGCACGTGCGGTCGTCGGCGGATTGAGTGTTTCCACCCTGCTCACGCTGTTTCTCGTCCCGACGATGTATGTCATCCTGGAGGAACGCTTCCCTAGAAGGTTTGAGGAAGAGCCGAACGATCAGAGGGCGGCATCAACTAAAGCAGTGTCTGCTCCCGAGTAACTCTGTCACTGCTCCACAATGTTGGGAAATAGGGATTTCAACTGCATAGCCAACCCAATGTCTCCCGTGATCTGCAATCGCCCGGACATGGCCATGGTCATACTGCTAAGCTGCCCATTGAGGATCCGAATACAATCTTCTCCAGCCATCGACAGCGTCACGTGCGGATCGTCATGGATTCCGTCCTTCACGACACAGCTTCCATTTTGGACCACCAATTGGTATTGCCCGCCTTGGGCTCCTTGGAGATCGAACTGATACACCGCGTCAACATCTTCCGCGGCCTCTTTGTCCAGTTTTGACGGAAGCGTGTCGAGCACCTCTCGTATCGTTTTCGCTTTCATGAATGGGTAAACTCCCCCAACGTGATGAAGAACTACGGGGGCGGGATTGATCCGCCCCCGAGCAATTTCTCTATTGGCTGAAACCTTTTAGTACCGGAGAGTGGCTGTCGCGACACTACGCCGGGCGCCGAAGAATTCCTTCGAAAAGGATTCAACGACTGCCGGATCATAGCCTTTGCAGCTGAAAATGTCGAGGTAGGCGTAATTGGTATCGTTAGCAAAGTGCCCACTGATCAACGAGGTGGAGATCAACTGCACCATGGAATAGCCGGCGACACGACCCTCACCGAAATTTACGACCTGGCACTCACCGAAGCGCTTCATCCCGATGAGCTCACATAGCTCAACAACGTAGCGCTTGATAGAGTCTGCATCACGGATAAGATCGGGATTGCAATCGTGGAGATCGACTGCAGTGCAAAGTCCCCATGCCTTGCCGTTTCCCACCATGTCTTGAACAGGTCGGGGTGCAGCTGCAGGGGCGTTGGATGGTAAGATCGTGGATTCAGAACTCGGCGAGGTGTTCATAGGAGGTCGCTACCTTTCTGTCAGAGGGTTGGGCACATGGACTATCCATTGCGTGAACTATACCATGTTTTTTTCAATGCACACGTATCTGTCGGAAATATTTTGGCCCTGGCAGGAAGTTATCCGCATTCGGTTGACAAGGTCGCGCCGCTCAGGAACAATACGTTCCCATGGCGGCTCTTTCAGACACACCTCGGATTGAATTACCCGATCGCCTCTGCACCTGGTGCAAAGTACTCATGACGAAGCGACTGGTGGGGGGGAAACAGTTCATCCATTACACCTGCCCAAAGTGCATTTTTCAGCACACACGCCGCCTTGGAACCAAGCCCTGACCCGCGTCGAACAACCCTAATCATATAAACCTCCCAAGGCCGGATCGAACAGCGACAGCTCAATGGATGCAGATGGCCCTGTGCGGTGGAATAGAAACAATCTACTGGAAGGGTCGGGCTAGCCGCGGGACAAACTGCCTTGGACGTGATCTTCGAGAATATGGATCATCCGTTCTCGATCTTCAGCGCTGATCGCCATGATTTTGGCACCTAACTTAGGTGCGCGCACTTGGAGAAACCGCTAGAGTTTCCTGCCTACGAGGGCCCGCACTTCTTCCATTCGGCGCCGATTGACCCCAAGGTCGCTGTAGCCGGTGCGGGAAGCAGAACGGAAGTGAACGGTCTTGGTGTCGTCGTCGAAGAGAAATTCGACATCATCGACGAATCGGAGCAACAGGGAGGTGAACTCGTAACGGAGGTAGGACTCGTCTTCTTCGACGAGTTTGGTCCTGGATAGGGAACTGACCACGGCCTTCAGCGCCTCCTTCGCTTCCGCCCGAGGCTTCGTGTAGCGAAACGGCGCGATGGTATGGCCTTCATCTGTCGCTCGGGTCGACACACAGTTTGGGCTGGAAGGGCACGCGCGTAGAGTCCGCTCGTTCGTCATAGTCCATCATTCTTTCTTACCATCTAATCTCCGCTCCGTCGAAATTCCTCCTGCCATTTGCCTTACTATAAGGAAGTAAGATATCCTTCATTAGGAGGTATGGTCCATGTTAGCCAAAAAGACGTCGAAGAACCAAGTGACTTTACCGAAAAAAATTCTGCAGGAGATACCAGAGACCGATTACTTTGACGTGTCCCTGCATGAAGGAAGCGTAGTACTCAGACCGGTCACTGTCGCCGAGCATCGCAGCCGACTTACAACGGTCAGACAAAAGATTCGCGATCTGGGCATCACACCAACCGATATCGATCAGGCCATTGCGTGGGCCAGGGAGCGAGGGAGACGACGGCAGTGATCCGTGCCGTCTTGGACACGAATGTACTCATCTCAGCCCTCCTGTTCACCGGCCCTCCATCTCGCCCGGTGCCGGCATGGCAAGCCGGTCGGTTCAGACCGGTGATTTCCGCAGATGTATTGGAGGAGTACGTGCGCGTCCTGTCCTACCCCAAATTCAAACTGACTGACCAAGAGATTCATCGCCTCTTGGAAGAGGATGTGCTTCCCTTTATCGATACCGTTCAGGCAAAGCCCATTTCGGTTCCTAACCTGCGGGACCCGGATGACATGAAGTTTCTGGCCTGTGCTCAAACAGCACGAGTCCATTGGCTTGTCAGTGGTGACGATGACCTTCTTTCACTCCGCAAATTCGAATCCGTTGAGATCGTTTCAGTATCAACCTTTCTGAATCTGCTCAAACGTGCGCTTAAGTAGGTAGCCAGCAAACAGTTCGATAGCATGAAGCTCGTCTAAGATTGCACTGAGATACAGTTCGGAATAGGAGCAAGGAGCATCACCTCATACATGCTCTATTTACTATTGACTACCTTCCCAACCTAACATCTCATATGGTTCAATGTTCGAAAGAACTCGAGTAGTAAAATCGCCTTGCGCTAGCTTGTGCAGCAAGAGGCGATGAAAGATTAATTGGATGAAATGAGTATTGGTGTCTATCTGAACTTCGTGCATTTGATGTTTCAGTCGACGACTCCAATCTGCAGCAGCCTCTGAATCTGGTAAGTATTGAGCCCCTGGATAAGCATTCATGTAATTGACCCCCCAGACATAGCCCTCAGGTTCACCACTCTCTTCCCAAGCATCATAATCTGTGAACTGGTCACCCCAGGAACAGGCCCATGTCACATCTACAACTGTGCTTGTGATTTTAGCGAAGGCACAGTGTGTGAACCGAAACTGATAGCGACCTTCAGGGTACGATCCAGAACCATCCGGTGCTGCCGCAGTAGTTTCGACTATCACATCATAGTCTCTCATGTATGGAGTAAAACGATGCTCAACAATAGCGCTGTCAAATAACGGCCATCCTTCCAGAAACTTGATTGCCCGCGAATCAAGACTTTTCATACTTACCTCATCCATCTCACTCTAAAATCAGGGAGCCTGGGTGCAAGCCTTTGCAACCAGCGCTCGACCAACCGCCACTCACCAGACGACACCAGATCTAGACCCGTTCAGACATTTCACCATGTTCGCTACGCTAATACGACACGGTCGCCAGCGTCGGTTGCGTGTCACCTTGCTCGACGACCGTCACGGCAACCCGTCCGATGATCCGCTCATCTTCGGTTTCGACATCGACACGCCAGTCACCGGGATCAAGCCCCTGCTTAAAGCTATAGGCTCGGTAGCCACCCTCGCGCCCGCCTGAGATTTTGAGCGGGATTTTGTCGGCATGGGTAAAAGGCCGGC
>CAZAKX010000096.1:0-12295 GCA_964485915.1 uncultured Nitrospira sp.
CGATAAGAACCGATTCGCCAAGCTGCTTAAAACTCCGCCGGATGTGCTGCAGTAGCCTCGCTTCACACCGTCATAGAGAACAATACGCGATTCACTTACAACTAGTCCGTTATGGCCTCCCAGTTAGCGTAGTGCCTAACTGAACAAGAGATGTACCTTCTTTGCCTTTCGAGGTTGATGAGTCGACACAAGAGACAATGAAACAATGGCCTGACGTCGAAAAAACATCAGGATGCCCACTTGAGCGCCAGCTTTTTCTGGTTGATGGCACAATCCCTCAGGTACAGGTTGATAAGATGCTGATACGGCATGCCAAGCTCATCGGCCAGTCCTTTAAAATAAGATATTGTTGTGCCGTCCAATCGAATCGTAATGGGCTTCTTGAGCAATTTCCGGTAGGGATTCCGAACACCCTTCATCTTCGAAAAGTCATACTGTTCTCTCATCTATCACCTCTCATAGTTTCTGGTTTCACTTCGGGTGGCTTTCCGTGCCGAGATGATCCGGATAACTCGATCACTTTCCCTGTAGCAATGGCAGACGATCAGTATGCGCAGCCTGAAGCTGATACCCAGCATGAGAAAGCGATCTTCGTCGCCGGAGTGATCAGGATCGTAGAATCTGATCGCATGATCATCGAGAAACACCGTCTGCGCCTCTTCGAATGCCACGCCGTGCTTTCTTATATTGCCGCGATTCTTTGCTTCATCCCATTCGAAGCGCAACTCGTGCATATGTACAGTGTACATAACCGAGACACCATCGGCAATGGCAATTATCAGGCAATACGGGAATGGAATAATGAAACGCCCGTAGAGAGCTAAAGATCTTGGTTTTCACCCCGGCCGTCAGCAATCTCATCCGAGACGCCAAGACATTTCAAATCGCCTCAGCCATGCAGACCGGGAAGAACGTCGGCATGCAGACCTTGGACGACGCGATTCAGGATCTCCTCACGAAGAAATGGATCTCACCGGAAGAAGCGTACGAGAAAGCTATCGACAAGAATCGATTCGCCAAGCTCCTCAAAACTCCACCGGATGTGCTGCAGTAGACCCAGGCAAGGTCGTGATGAACCTCACCTGGTCATTGAAATTGTTCTCTGACCCCCATTTCAACCAGGTGTCCATGGAATTGGGGGAAAGTCAGCTGCAGCGGTAACTCGCATAAGTCAATACACATGCCAGACCCCATTTTCACAAACCAGTTCGCGCACGGCGACGAGGTTCCTTAGGCGTGTCTGCTGCTAGCGCAGAGATAACGCTCAAAGCATCACCCTTGGTGAACTTCGAGAAGTCTGCACAAGGGCTCCCCGTTGCTCCCACGTATACACACCTCATGAAGCGTTGGAGAGACTTGAAATAGTTGGTATCTGCTCCTGCGCTGAATGTCCCGAGTGACGCGTCCTGCATGACCGTCGATAAGTCATTGTGCACGATGAGCTTGTTCCGCGGAAGCTTCATGACGCTTCCGAGCTTGTCAAGCGTACGCTTGCTTCGGACGAGCCTGCCTCTTGTTGCAGAGTCCCAACCACCATACTCTACAATGTAGTCAAGAGTGAGAGACACGCGACCCGAGACGACGGCAGGGTCATGGAGCTTCGCGACCTGGAGCATGACGTACTCCGTAAGAATCGTTTGAAGGTAGTTGAGAAAGTACGTGTGTGGACCACGCTCCAGCGTGCGCTTGCGACGATTCCCATCGAACAGTGCGCGTCGAAAAGTCCATACCTCATGCGTCCAGTTGCACTGCTCATAGAATCGGTCAAGCAGAACCTGACTAAGTGATGACTGTGGGAGGTGAGAAGCTCTTGGCATCTTGCTAAATATTATGGCCAGATTGCCAGATCGAACTGAAAAATGGTCGGGAGCTTTTTCTTATCACATGCCTCACCGTGACACGACTTTGAACGTATCCCCAGCGAGAATCAGCCCCTCGGTGCCGTCTGACAGCTTGACTTGGAACGCGTCAAAGTCCTTGCCCTGATAGACGCCAACGGTTCTTGCCGTATCACCTGCCGTCAGCGTTACGATGACGTGACCTGGCTGAACGCCGGCAACGGCATTGTCAGGAGAAGGAGGGACCTGGTCTATGCTGTGGACTTCCGTTGGTTTCTCAATCACGAGAATGGCCTCACGATTGTTGCACCCGACCGGGATTGTGACACTCAACGCTAATAGAGCGAATGCGGTGAGGTGATCACGGAATCGTCCTGAGATAGTGTTCAAACACATAAGCCTTCGCATCTCACTTCCTTTTCAGCCTCCACTCAATAAATAATTCCGCCGACCACCCAGTGTCGATCATCGGGGATATCGATCAGCAACCTGGTGAGATTCATGCGGGCGAGCTGAGAGCCGATCTCGTCCTCAGTAAAGGCCGCCAGCAAGGAATTGTAGAAATCGCGGCGCAAGATGTCAGGCTCGTTGGCAGCGTACTGGTCGACGATGGCTTGTGCCGCTTCCGGCGAGTCCGGTCGGAGCAGGTCCATCACCAATACCGGTGCTCCAGGCTTCACCAACTGGCGAAGCTTCTGCCAGAACTGCAACGGGTTCGGTAGATGATGAAGCAGACTGTTCGAGATCGCGGCATCGACGATTCTGGCACCGGCAATCTCTTCAAACCGTTCGCGGCGCAATGTAATACGGTCGGATAGGCCTGCTTGGTTCACCGCGTCCTCCCCAAGCCGGATCATCGGACCTGACGCATCAACGCCGATGATCCGACAGGCCGGATACAGTGCGGCGAATCGAATAGGGATATCAGCCGGACCGCAGCCGAGATCCAACACGGTTCCTTGCGAAAACTCGGGGAAGTAGTCTTTGAAAAGCTCGACGAACCCTTGATTTTCTTCTGCAAAGTCGGCGCGCGCGTAAGCCTCGGCTTGTGTCGGATCGTCCATGAGTTCCGGTTCGAGAACACGGTCCATCAGGAATTCTCCATTGTCTTCAACTCCTCGTTGATCTTGACGATATCTCCTGGCCGAACAACACCGTTACGTAAGACTTTCGCATACACCCGACTCCAGCCGGGATTGAGCTTCTGCGAAATGCGCGAGAAGTCCTCGTCACGAAACCAGTGGCCATTGTAGCTGCACGGAGTCGTATAGCTGGTGACCTCAAGTTCGACATCAGGTCCGACCGTCAATCGAATGCCGGGTTTCACCAAATCCCACTCCAATCCCGACAAGGTCAGATTTTCCCCAGATGACCCGGCATCGATCGGGTGGCCTTCATCTTGAAGTCGTTCAATGAGTTCGAGCGAATACAAGCAGACGGCACGATCCGGCCCACCATGGAACTTGAGGTTGCGCTGCCTGTCACCACTCAGCCCCTCTTTACTGACCGTGGCTTCCCAGACGGGAAGTTTTGGAACTCCCCCGTCGGACACGTTGATCTGATGCACATGGGGATAGGGCGGCCTGCTCGGCATCGTTAGCCCTCTCCCTCGCATGATTCCGGCTTCAAGAACTTCATAGCCACCCAGCCCTCTTCTTCACATCGTTCCGAGCACACCAGTCCGAGACTAGACAAGTGATCAATGATCTCAACTTGCTGTTCAATGAGAATGCCGGAAACCATGAGTCTCGCCCCATCCATCGCCAAGTCGGCCAGGTCGTCGGCGAGATTCAAGACCGTCTGTCGATCGAGATTGGCCAGCACAAGATCGGCGGCGGCTCGTCTCTCCTGTGGCAGATCAGCCAACGTCCCACACACGATGTCGATCTGATCGTTCAAACCATTCTGAGCGACATACTCTCTCGCACAATCGACCGCGATAGGATCAATCTCAACGCCGACAGCGGACGCCGCGCCAAGCTTCACCGCAGCCATGGCCAAGATCGCGCTTCCGGCACCGACATCCAGCACCCTTTCTCCACTGCGGATGTCTTGCTGCAGCCACATGAGCAACATGCGCGTCGTCGCATGGTGACCGGTGCCGAAGGCTTGTTTCGGGTCCAGCACGATCTCGATGTCGTTAGGATCCAACGTGACCGGCTTCCAACTGGGTCGAACGATCAGCCTTCCGATCCGGAGGGGCTGCACGGAACGGGCCCAGGCTTCGTTCCAGTCCTGGGAGGGAACCTGTTTCACCGACACAGGAACTTCTCCACGCGACGTCGCCAGGTCGGCGAGAACCAGCCGCAATGAGACAAGCCGTTCGTCGCTCCACTGAGCCTCCGGCCAATACAGATGGACCACGCCCTGATCTTCCCATGCGCCTTGCACTGACGCATCGTCCAGCCGACTCAATAACTCCCCTGCATCCAGGTTTTCCTGAATACAGACATCGATCCACTGGTCGGGCATGTGACTCCGTAACGAAATGTGTTGATCTGATGATCTGTTGATGTGGACCGTTTGAAGTTTCTACATTCAACAGATCTACAGATACTCAGATTGTCATTTGACGTGCGAATTTGTTCCCAGTAATGTCGCCTGTATATGACCACCTCACGAAGCGCTCAACTCACAACGATCATTCGTCGGACGGATCGGCTCATCGAACGCGGCACCGGCATCAGCGCATCCTTTACACGGTGGCGGCTGGCCATTTTCCTCATCGGCCTCGTCGTCACCATCACGCTCTACAAGCTCGACTGGTACAGCAGCGGAAACCTCAGTCTCGGGCTGTTCCTGGCCCTCTTCATCACCGTGGCGGCGTATCATAACAGGGTCGAAACACGGATTCACCGGCTTCGCCATTGGAAACAGATCAAGCTGACTCATCTGGCTCGGATGGCGTTGGATTGGTCCGCGATTCCACCACGGCCCGGTGAGGCCCCGAAATCTCATCCGTTCGCCGCCGATTTGGATCTCTTCGGCGCGCATTCGCTGACCCATCTCCTCGATACCACTGTGTCGGACCATGGCCGAGCACGTGTACAAAGCTGGCTCCTGGAACAACCAGCTCCGCCGACACATTGGCATATGCGGCAGTCTTTGGTGAAAGAGCTGACACCTCGCTCCTTGTTTCGTGACCGTCTTGCGCTCGATGCGAAACTCACAGGAGACCAAGAAATCAACGGCAAGCGATTGGCCGCCGTCGCAGAACATCCGATCGACCTGCCGCACTTGAATAGCATTCTTGTGGTCCAAAGCCTCCTCGCCCTGACGACGATCAGCCTCGCCCTCGCCACGATCTTCGGGCTGCTCCCCGGCTATTGGATGTTTTCGTTCGCAGCCTACGTGGGCATCTACTTCATGACCGACCAGGGGGAAGAGTTGCTGGAGCATGCGGTTGGCTTGCATCACGAAACGGAGCGGCTAGCCACAGTACTCGGTTATATTGAGCGGTACGCGACGCAACGAAATACGGCACTGGCTTCAACATGGGCCGCGCTGATCGGCGGAGCCAGTCCCACCCTGCAGCTCAAGCGCGCCGCGCGCATATTGCACGCAATCAGCATCAAAGCCCACCCCCTGGTCCATCTGGCGGTCAACGCGCTCTGTCCATGGGATCTCTGGTTCCTGCGCCGGCTGATTCACACGCAACACGAGATCAAGCAAGCCCTCCCTCGGTGGCTCGACTGCTTAGCAGAAATTGAAGCGGCGGCGGCGCTGGCCACCTTTGCGTATCTCCACCCAGACTACGCCTGGCCGACCCCGCTCGCTGTAATCGGCGAACAAAACGGCACCCCTCCAAGTGTGCAAGCTGATCAACTCGCACACCCGCTACTGTCCGTCACCACCCGCATTGCCAACGATGTTCGTTTAGCTGGGCGTGGCTCGATCCACCTCATCACCGGCTCAAACATGTCCGGCAAAAGCACCTTTCTCCGCACAATCGGAATCAACCTCTGCCTCGCGCAAGCTGGGGGGCCGGTTTGCGCGCGCTCGTTCGAATGGACATGGAGCCGGCTGGCCTGTTGTATCCGCATCGATGATTCGCTCGATGCCGGTTTGTCGTTTTTCTATGCTGAAGTCAAACGACTCAAAGCGATCCTGGATGCGACTCGAGAGTCGACCGCGCCACCCACATTGTTCCTGATCGATGAGATTTTCAAAGGCACCAACAATCGGGAGCGGCTCATCGGCAGCCAAGCTTATATTACCGCCCTGTCACAAGGAAACGGATTTGGGCTCGTCAGTACCCACGATCTTGAGCTGGCGGATTTGGAACCGTCCGTCCCGAGGCTGACCAATGCGCATTTTCAAGAAACTGTGTCGAACGGCGCACTCGAATTCGATTACCGGCTGCGACCAGGTCCTTGTCCGACGACCAATGCCCTGCGGATTATGGAGCTGGAAGGCCTGCCTATTTCCCGAACGACCCACAATCAGGCACAATAGATTTCACGGATGATCACCACGGCCGGTCCTGCCCCTCAGCCATCCCCGCATCCTTCCCCACTTCGTGGCCTCCTCATGGCTCAATTCTGCGGCGCCTTCAATGACAACGCATGGAAACTCATGGTGGCCCTGCTGGCCATTCGCCAAGCCACCGCCGGAATGGCACCGGGACCTGAACTCGAGACCGTCGCTCAGACCCAGACCGCAATGGCCTTTGTCGTGTTCACCCTACCGTTGGTTCTCCTCTCTCTTGTCGGAGGCACCTTGGCCGATCGGCTCAGTAAGCGATCCGTGATCATCGCCATTAAAGTCGTGGAAGTGTTCCTCATGGGGGCCGGTACGGTCGCCCTCTGGTTGAATCCTGCCGGCGGCACACTGCCCTTGATCGTCCTCTGCGGCATGGGGGTGCATAGTGCGCTCTTTAGCCCGTCGAAATACGGTATCCTGCCCGAACTGATCCCGCACGAGCGTCTCGCCCAGGGAAACGGCCTCTTAGAGATGTGGACCTTTGCGGCGATTCTCACAGGAACCGCATCCGGTGGATTCCTTCTACAAGTTTCCGGAGATCACACCTGGCTGGCTCCCCTGGCCCTGACCGGCCTCTCGTTTCTCGGTCTCACCACCGCCCTGAACATTCCACAGGTACCAGCTGCTCGCTCAGCTGGAGGAGTAGGCGCTACGCTCCGAGGTGCCTGGGCCGCGATTCAGTCTGAACAGATGCTGCGCATGGCGATTCCCATGGAGATCCTCTTCTGGACGATTGCGAGTCTGTTCAGTCAAAACCTGCTCGTCTATGCCAAGGCCGTCTTACAGCTCTCCGATGCGATGTCTGGCCTTCCACTCACCGTGCTATCGGTGGGCATCGGAATCGGAGCCGTATTGGTCGGACGGATTTCACAAAACCGAGTGGAATACGGGCTGATTCCCCTGGGGGCCATCGGCGTCTTTCTCACATTGCTCTTGCTCGGCCTGCTGCCCCCTCCATTGTCCGGAACGTTTCTGATGATGATCGTTCTGGGGATTGCCAGTTCGTTCATCTTCGTTCCGTTGAACGCCATTCTCCAATGGAAATCCCCGGCCGATCGGCGCGGCGCCGTCATTTCCTTCTCCAACACCTGTGTCTTCACGGGGATCTTGCTGGGATCCGTCACCGGTGGATCCTTAGCCCATGCCGGTCTCTCAACCACCGGGATTTTTCTCGCCACCGCCTTCATGACCGTGGCCGGTATCGCCTGGGCGGTGTGGCTGTTGCCTGACACATTGCTTCGGCTGGTCCTGGTCATCCTTACACATACCCTTTATCGACTCCGCATCGTCGACCAGTCTCATCTTCCATCCGCCGGCGGCGCACTCCTCGTTCCCAACCACGTCTCGTTTATCGACGGATTTCTGTTGATCGCCAGCGTGGATCGCCCGATACGCTTTGTCGTCGATGCGCAATATGCCGAGCATCCGTTTTTTAAACCGTTCATGAGGGCGCTCAATGTCATCCCGATTTCTTCTCATGGAGGATTGCGGGTCATCCTGAAGGCACTTCGAGAAGCAGGCGCCGCTCTCGACAAAGGCGACCTTGTCTGTATTTTCCCAGAAGGCCAGATCACTCGAACCGGCACCCTTTTGCCGTTCCGCCGAGGCTTCGAACGCATCATAAAAGGACGAACGGCTCCGATCATCCCGGTTCACCTGGATCGCGTCTGGGGCAGCATCTTCAGCTTCAATCACGGACGCTTTCTCTGGAAAGTTCCGGAACAACTCCCCTACCCGGTCACGGTCTCGTTCGGCACACCGTTGCCTCAAGGTACGACGGCGGACACACTGCGCGCGAAGATTCACGAGCTCGGCGAAGCAGCCTGGCAACTGAGGAAGTCCGATCGCCGCCCCCTCCATCGTCAGTTTATTTCAGCGATGCGCCGCTACCCATTCCGCATGGCCATGGCCGACCAGAATCGCCCCCGCGTGTCCTCCTTGCAAGCTCTGATCGGATCGATCGTTCTTGCGCGCACGCTCCGATCCTACTGGCAGGGCCAAGATCATGTCGGCGTCCTGCTGCCGCCGACGGTCGCCACCGCCTTGGTGAACGTGGCCGCGGCTCTCTGCGGCAAGATTATCGTGAACTTGAACTACACGGTCGGGAAATCCGGTTTGGACGCTGCGGTGCGCCTGGCAGGTCTGCGCACGATCATCACGAGCCATACCTTTATCGAAAAAGCCAAGCTTGAACTGCCTGATGGACCATCGGTGATCTGGCTGGAAGATGTGGCCATGACGATCGGCACCGGCCAGAAGGCGGTCGCGGCGCTCCTGGCTCTGTTCGCTCCCTGCCGCCTCATCGAACGAGCCTGCGGACAAGTCACTCCGCTTACCCCCGACAGTCTGGCCACGATCATCTTCAGCAGCGGCAGTACCGGAGAACCCAAAGGCGTGATGCTCTCGCACTTCAGCATCGATTCCAACTGCCAAGGCGCCACGCAGATGCTTCATCTCTATCAAGACGAACGGGTTCTCGGCATCTTGCCGTTCTTTCATTCATTCGGGTATATGGTCTTCTGGTTCGTGATGTTCAACAATGCGGCGATGATCTTTCACCCGTCACCGCTCGATGTGGCGGCGATCGGCGAACTCATTCGCCAGTATCGCATCACGTTCATTGTGATCACCCCGACGTTCCTGCAGCTCTATGTCCGCCGCTGCACACCGGAACAGTTCAGCTCGGTGCGTGTCATCCTGACCGGCGCGGAAAAGCTGTCCGCACGGCTTGCGCAATCCATCGAGGACAAGTTTGGCATCGGACCGATCGAAGGCTACGGCGTCACGGAATGTGCTCCTGTCATCGCCGTCAACTGCCCGGACTTCCGCGCCGCAGGGTATTACCAACCGGCATCGCGGCGCGGCACCGTCGGCCAACCACTCCCTGGAGTGTCACTACGGATCGTGGACCCGGACCAGTACACACCTCTGCCGACCGGAACGTCAGGCATGTTGCTGGTGAAGGGGCCGAATGTGATGAACGGCTATCTAGGCCGCGAAGACCTCACGACTCAGGTACTGCGAGATGGCTGGTACGTCACTGGGGACATTGCTTCGTTGGATGACGATGGTTTTTTGACGATTACCGATCGGCTTGCTCGGTTCTCCAAAATCGGCGGCGAGATGGTCCCGCACGGGAAAGTCGAAGAGGCCTTACAACAGGCAGCCGGAGCCGACTCTCAGGTCTTCGCCGTGACCGGTCTTCCTGACGACAAGAAGGGAGAGCGATTGGCCGTCCTGCATACACTCGATGACAGTATGATTCCCGATATCCTGGCGAAGTTATCGACCAGCGGCCTTCCCAATCTCTTCATCCCCTCGCGGAGTCAGTTCGTGAAAGTCGAGGTCTTGCCGGTTCTAGGGACCGGCAAGCTGGATCTGCGAGGTGTAAAACGCATGGCCATGGAACGCCTAGGAGGAAGTGCTGAGTCCTGAGTACTGTGATCAGACGAGAATGACGCAATCCAAGTCCCTCATCGACTGCCATGTTCATCTGGCCGCGCTGCCCGACGGTGACAACGGCTGCTACATCTCGCCGAAACTCCTTCGTAGTCCGTTGTTCCGTTTTCTCCTCTGGAAACACGACCTCTCACCGGCACATCCACATGAGGCCAATCGGCAATATCTCAACGACCTCATCACGGAATTACGCGCCTCACGCCATGTTTCGAAGGCGGTGCTGCTCGGCATGGATGGATTCTATGATCAAACCGGTCTGCTGAATCGCCAGCACACCGACTTCCTGGTCGGCAACGACTACCTGTTCAGGACTGTGAACGCCAACCCGGATATCTTTTTAGCAGGTCCATCCGTCAATCCACAACGCGAAGATGCCATCGACGAAGTTCATCGCTGTGCCGATGCCGGCGCCGTCCTCATCAAAGTCCTACCCAACGCTCAGCATTTTGATCCAGCTCATCCGAAATACATCCCGTTCTACCGAGCGCTGGCCCAACGGAAACTGCCTTTTTTGAGTCATGTCGGCTATGAATTCAGTCTCATCGGGAAAGACCAATCGCTTGGAGATCCGGAACGGCTGCGTCTGGCCCTTGACGAAGGGGTGACCGTCATCGCGGCTCACGCCTGTAGCTATGGCCTGATGCTGTATGAAAAGTTTCTGCCCACGTTCCAGGAGCTCTGTCAGGGTTATCCAAATTTCTATGCCGACATCTCGGCCCTCACCCAGCCTCATCGCATGAAGATGCTCCTGCATCTACGACATCAGCCTGAACTCCAATCGCGTCTCTTCTTTGGAACGGACTACCCACTGTCTGTTTTCCACATGGCGGCTTGGGGACGGGTAGGTCCGGGCACGTTGTGGAGGATGATCCGTACGAAGAACCGGTTCGACCGACAAGTTGAGGTATGTGCGGGGCTTCGGCTCGAATTTCGCTCTTTCGGAGAACTCTTGGCACCTCCAACACGTCACTAGGCAAAAATGGACCGAGATCAGATACTGACCACCCTCCGCGAAAGGATTCTCGCCTTCGCGACATCACGTCTATCGAGGGATCATGCCGAGGACCTGACCCAAGACGTGCTGGCAGTCCTGCATGAGAAGTATCCCATGGTGAACGAATTAACCGAGCTCGTCCCTCTTGCCTTTCAAGTTCTGCGATATAAGATGCTGGATGCCCATCGGAAAGCCTTAAGGCGCGGAGAGTATAATCAGGAATCGATCGAAGAACTACCGCTTGCCGATACCGGCGACGATCCGATCACTCAACTGGACCAGAAACAACGCGTCGATCGGCTGCTCGCCGCCATTGGCCAGCTCGGCGAACGTTGCCAAGAGTTGTTCAGATGGAAGTCAGAGGGCAAGAGCTTCCCGGAGATTCAGAAATTGATGAATCAGACGTCGATCAATACCATCTACACGTGGGACTTACGATGTCGAAAACAGCTGCTGACCCTCATGGGTGGCTCATGGGATTGATCACATCACGTATGCCTTTCACCTTTCACCTTTCACGTTTCACGAGTCGTCGTCATGCCTGAACACGACCTTGAAAAGCTGCTTGGTGGCTTTGCAGCCGACACGTTGACACCTGATGAGCAGCAACAGCTCTACAGCGCGGCGCTCCGAGACCAAGAACTATTCAACTCGCTCGCTGACGAACAGGCACTGAAGGAATTACTGGCCGATCCTGTAGTGCGTCGTAGGCTCTTACAGTCTTTAGAGAAGACGCGCTCGACAACTGACAGAGACCCTGCGTCATGGCTCGATTGGTTCCGTCGCCCGTCCGGACTTGCATGGGCTGGCGGCCTCGCCGCAGCCGTATTCGCGGTGGTCCTGGGCACTCACGTCTATCAAGAGAGTCTAAGGCAGGCGGGCCGATCTGTCGCCATCGGAGAGGAGTCGGCTCAAACCGCACCTACTCCAGCACCTTCCGAACCTCAACCAGCCTCCCCTCCAATCAGTGAATCTCGGTTGAAAGCACAGGCCACTAGGAAATCGGCGGACGCACCTGGGAAAGAAACTCCCGCCGCCAAGACGGCCAAACAAGAAACCGAAATGACGGCTAAATCAAACGAAGATGCACCGGACTCGGCCGATCAAGACCACGCGAGCGCACCCTCAACCTCCGCTTTGGCACCTGCGCCGGCCAATGAGCCGGCTACTCCAGCACCTACGGGGCACGTTGGCTCAGCTCTGAGCGCTCGCTCCTTGTTCTACGGCGACACAGCGGAATTTGCGTCTGAACTGATGACAGGAGAACAAGATCGTAGTCATCCTGTCCAACAATACGAACGGCTTGAACAGAAGAAGAGACTATCACATGCCAGCCAAACGGAAAGCCTTGCCGGCGCCAGCAAGCCATTAGGCATTCGTTACAGCCTGGCGACTTACGGAATGGAGGGGCCCCATGGTGACAGAGACGCAAAACCTTCCATCCAGGCAGATTCGACTGACCTGATGATCGAAGCCAATCAAGACGGATTTTTTCACGTGTGGGGAGAGACCGGTTCCCAGC
>CAZAKX010000097.1:0-12225 GCA_964485915.1 uncultured Nitrospira sp.
ATCTCAGTAGGCCAGGCGCGTCGCGCTTGCACCTTGGCCAAATCCGCTTCGGCCACTCGGCCGTCGCGCAACGGTTGCCATAACAGATTGGCTGTTGCCACCGCGTCCTGAATCGCCAAGTTGATGCCGACTCCCCCAAGCGGCGACATGGCGTGGGCCGCGTCCCCGATGCAGAGGAGCCCGGGTCTATACCATTGCCGCAGCCGATCGACTTGCACCGTCAGCAGTTTGATTGGTTCCCAGTCTTGCATCTCGTGAACACAGTCGGCGGCAAATAGGGTCAGCTTCGCAACAGTCTCACGGAAGGCAGGGAAGCCTTGCGCCTGAATCTCACCCAGTGATCCCTTGGCAATGACGAAACCACACTGCCAATAGTCCCCACGGTTCAACATGATGAAAATGCGACCGGCATCGAACCGACCCATCGGATCAGCCGGGTCCTCGGGTTTCCGTGAAAATCGGAACCAAAGCACATCCATCGGAGCACCGAATTCTTCAACCCAGAGACTCGCACATTTGCGAACGATTGAGTGACGACCGTCAGCCCCCACGACGAGTGGGGTGCGAACTTCCAGTGGTCCGCTCGGCGTTTCAGCGCAAAGCCCTACGACCGAACTACCATCCTCGATCAAGTTCGTCACTTCCGCACTCATGCGGATCTGAAAGGTAGGATATTGGCTTCCCTCTTCCGCGAGAAAGTTGAGAAAGTCCCACTGCGGCATGAAGGCGATGTAACGGCATCGGGTCGGCAGATGAGAGAAATCCGCCACCGTGAATTCCAGGTCTGCGAACCGTGCATTCATCCGAGAGACCTTCTGATGGGGCAATTGCTGGAATCGTTCAAGCACTCCCAGCTCGTGCATGATTTCTAGAGTTGAGGGATGTAAGGTGTCGCCACGAAAATCACGCAGGAAGTCCGCATGTTTCTCGAGGACGAGTACCGAGACACCGGCTCGGGCCAGCAACAGACCCAGCATCATCCCAGCCGGCCCGCCGCCGGCTATGCAGCATTGCACTGAGTTGGTTTCCGGCATCAGGTCACCAATCATAAGTGGGAAAGTAAGAAAGCGGGATTATAAGCGAAATTAGTACGTCGGCGACGCATGGTTCTCAAGGCCAAAACGTCCGAAATGCTCACAACCTTTGAGCGAGCGATTGACGGCAGCACGGCCACGGCCCTATCGAACCTGATCCTTCTTGTAGGCCCTGAGAGCCTAGCGATAGGCGATGACGGCCTCGGCGAGGAGACAGGTGTCAGCCTCACCGCTAGCATATCGGCTTAGGTTACTCAGCGTTGCTGAAGTTGTGTTGGGTGCTGGTCCACTTCTGCGAGTCATTCTTTGGTCTGGACCGTTAAGGCTGGCTTTGAAGGTATCCACAACTTTGGTCAAGAGCGGGGTACTGGTTTCATCGCTCCCTCAGTGGAAATGTCCGATAGATCCAGGGTAAGGTGTCACACAATTCATTGAGTACCGGGAAACGATCATTTTATGTCCTCAGCACGACAACATAACAGCGGGCCGGATGCAGACGGCCCTGATGTTCCTGAGCCCTCCCATGCTGAGCGGGCCAAGACGCTCGTGTATTTGCAGCGGACAGGCAGTCTCTCGACACTCTCACGCAAGCAACCAGGCTGGCCCTTCGGGTCGGTGATGCCCTACGGACTGGATACTCAAGGGCAACCGGTCTTTCTGATCAGCACGATGGCGATGCATACGCAAAACCTTCTGGGGGATCCACGCGCCAGCTTACTGGTGACTCCGCTCGAGAGCAGGATCGATCCGCTTGGAGCGGCCAGGGTGACGTTGATGGGCTCCGTGACCAAGGTGCCGAAAGAGGAGAACGCCGAAGTTCGCGCGTGCTACCTGGAACGCCATGCCAACGCCTCCTACTGGGTGGACTACCAAGATTTCGGTTTCTTCCGCATGGCTCTCGGAGAGATTTACTTTGTCGGAGGGTTTGGGTCGATGGGCTGGGTGACACCGGCTGACTATGTCGCGGCGGCCGTGGACCCGCTTGCGGACGAAGCATCGAACTTGATCCGCGAGCTCAATACCCAGCAAGCGGAAACATTGTTGCTGCTGGCCCGTACATTAGGCGATGTGGAGGCGCAGCAGGCGACGGTGACCGCACTGGATCGGTTCGGGTTTCATCTTCGGTTTACCACTCCCGGTCGGATGCAGGGCGGACGTGTGGCATTTACTGGCCCAGTGCGTAACGAATTAGACGTCAGGGCTGGCTTGGCCGACTCGGCCGCTCAGGTGAACGCCGGATTCCCAGTCCTGCATTCACTGTAAGTGAATCTTGCAGTCATTCCTGGAGGAGAGCGTGCCGCTCAACACAGTCGTCGATCACTAGCTAGATAGGGGAACGTATGGCCACGAACGATAAGCAGGTTATTTTTTCACTGGTCAATGTTGGAAAAGTCTATCCACCGAAGCGGCAGGTGCTGCGGGAGATCTACCTCGGCTTCTACTATGGCGCGAAGATTGGGGTGCTGGGCTTGAACGGTTCCGGCAAGAGCTCGCTGCTCAAGATTATCGCAGGCGTTGATCCAAACTATACGGGTGAGATTACGAGATCCAAAGGCTACAGCGTGGGTTTGTTGGAACAGGAACCGCAGCTTGATCCAAACAAGACGGTCAAGGAAGTGGTTGAAGAGGGAAAAGCCGAATTGGTTGCATTGATGCATGAATACGAGGCCGTCAGTAACAAAATTGGTGAAGTCGGCCCCGATGAGATGGAAAAGCTGCTCGACAAACAAGCGCAGCTGCAAGAGAAGATTGAAGCTGCCAATGGATGGGAGCTCGAAAACCAGCTCGATCTTGCCATGGATGCGTTGCGCTGTCCGCCCGCTGATCAGAAGGTCGGGACCCTATCGGGAGGTGAAAAGCGTCGGGTCGCGCTCTGCCGCCTGATGATCCAAGAGCCGGACATTCTGTTGCTCGACGAGCCGACGAACCATTTGGATGCGGAATCCGTGCAGTGGCTTGAGCAGCATCTGCAGCAGTACAAGGGTACTGTTATTGCCGTAACTCATGACCGGTACTTTCTGGACAATGTGGCCGGCTGGATCTTGGAGTTGGATCGAGGCCATGGGATTCCGTTCCAAGGTAATTATAGTTCCTGGCTGGAGCAGAAAAAGGACCGACTGGAAAAAGAGGAAAAGGCCGAGTCGAAAAGAAAGAAGACGTTGGAACATGAGCTGGAATGGATCCGCATGTCGCCGAAGGCCCGGCAATCAAAAGGCAAGGCGCGGTTGAACCGCTATGAGGAGCTCGTCAATCAGAAACAGGACCAGGTGGCGGATGATCTGGAGATCTATATTCCGCCAGGACCGCGGCTTGGGGATGTCGTGATTGAAGCCAATGGGATCAGCAAAGCCTTCGGCGACAACGTGCTCTACGAGAACGTGAATTTCAATCTGCCGAAGGGGGGTATCGTCGGCGTGGTCGGGCCGAACGGCGCAGGGAAGACCACCATGTTCAAGATGATCATCGGCAAGGAGAAGCCGGATGCCGGATCGATTAAGGTCGGGGAGACGGTCAAGCTTGGCTATGTCGATCAGGACCGGAGCCTCGACCCCACCAAGTCCGTGTACGACGTGATTTCTGAGGGACAGGACACGATCAAGCTGGGGAAGTCGGAAGTCAACGCTCGTGGCTACTGTGCCCGCTTCAACTTCGCCGGGACGGATCAACAGAAAAAAGTAAAGGATCTCTCAGGCGGCGAACGCAATCGAGTCCATCTTGCGCGTATGCTGAAAGAGGGTGCGAATCTGATTATTCTGGACGAGCCGACGAACGATCTGGACGTGAATACCCTGCGGGCGCTGGAAGAAGGGTTGGAAAATTTTGCGGGTTGCGCCGTCATCAGCAGCCACGACCGCTGGTTCCTCGACCGGCTCGCCACCCACATCCTCGCCTTTGAAGGCGACAGCAAAGTCGTCTGGTTCGAGGGCAACTATAGCGACTATGAAGCGGATCGGAAGAGACGCTTGGGCAAAGACGCCGATCAGCCGCACCGGATTCGATACCGGAAATTGACACGGCAGTAGACCATCGTCCATGGCACCTCGTGTCATCATTACCGGGGCGGCGGGATTGATCGGGCAGTACTTCATGAAGACTGCTGCTCGATGGGCGCCAGGCTGGCAGGTTCATGGACTCACCCGCGTCGATCTCGACCTCACGGATTTTACCTCGGTCGAGCGAACGTGGGAGCGTCTCAACCCCAACGCAGTCATCCATTGTGCGGCCCTGAGCCGAACGAAGGATT
The DNA here is from genome assembly GCA_964485915.1 of uncultured Nitrospira sp. Lineage (GTDB taxonomy): Bacteria > Nitrospirota > Nitrospiria > Nitrospirales > Nitrospiraceae > Nitrospira_D. Next base: position 4,279 of record CAZAKX010000097.1, read on the forward strand.
GCGAGCAAGATCCTCAAAAAGCTCGTCACATCAATGTGGACGCAACGGCTCATCTGGTCCGTGTCTCCAAGGATATTCCCTTTATCTTCTTGTCGAGCGGCGAGGTCTTCGATGGCCGGGGAGGTTGGTACCGAGAAGAAGACGAGGCGACCCCGATCAATTGCTACGGCAAGACCAAGCTTGAAGCGGAACGGGTGGTGCTGCAGAACCCTCGGCATACCGTCGTGCGGATCGTCCTGACGGCCGGAACGTCCCAGAACGGTGATCGGAGTTTCGTCGAGGATATGTGTCGGACGGCAAGAAGCGGTCATCTCGTGACACTCTTTAGCGATGAATTTCGCTGTCCTTTGCCAGCGGGGGCTATTGCGCGCGCGATTTGGGAACTTGCTGAGTTGCAGGCCCCGGGCCTCTATCATCTTGGTGGTCGGGAACGGCTCTCTCGCTGGGAAATCGGACAGGCGCTTTTGGCGTGGTACCCGGAGCTTCAAGGCCATCTGAAAGAAGGATCCGCTCGCGCTCATGCCGGTGCGCCGAGGCCTGCCGATCTGTCACTAAATTGTGAGAAACTCCAGGCACTCTTGTCGTTTCCTATCCCAGGGTTTCGAAGCTGGTTGATGGATCGGAAACATGGAGGAATTGATGGATGGGATTATCACCCCAGCTTATCCTGAAACCTAAGGCATGTGATGGAACCAGAAAACGGCATGTTTGCATCGGATCCGTTGCCTCTTGTCCTGGCAGCGTACCTCTTCATGACGGTCGTGATGGGGATGTTATGGGTGGTGCAGAAAAAGATCAGAAACGCGGCGATTGGGGACGTAGGTTGGTGTGTTGGACTGATTCTCACCGTCCTATGGTATGCCACGCAGGCGAGCGGCAGCTTTGAGCGAGTCTTCCTCCCTGTGATGTTGGTGACTCTCTATGCGGGCCGACTTGGGCTCTACATCTTGTTCAATCGCGTCATCGGAAAGGAAGAAGACGCTCGGTATCGGCGCCTGAGACAGGAGTGGGGCGAGTCAGAATCGGCCAAGATGCTCGCCTACTTTCTTCTGCAAGCGTTGGCTGTCGCGGCTTTTTCACTCCCGTTTCTCGTGCTGATGTGGAATCCCCGTCCACCTTCTGCATTGGTGGAGCTCATCGGTCTGTTGATCTGGGGTGTGGCCGTGGCCGGTGAGGCAAGAGCCGATCGACAACTCGCCTATTTCCGGGCGGATCTACGGAATCAGGGCCGAGTCTGTCGCGAGGGCCTCTGGAACTACTCTCGACATCCCAACTATTTCTTTGAATGGCTGCATTGGTGCTCCTATGTCGTGATGACGCTGGGAGCGCCTGGCTGGATCTTCACGTGGATTGGACCAATTGGAATGGGGTTGGCCCTCTTCAAGATATCGGGCATTCCGCGGGCAGAAGTGCAGGCTCTTTCAAGCCGGGGTGCGGAGTATGAAGCGTATCAGGCTACGACCAATGCCTTTTTCCCGTGGTTCCCTCGACCGAAGCTCGACTCGTCATCTCATGCGTAGCTTTCGACACAGCGATCGGTCTTACCAACGTGTTCGATCTCTGTCTGCTACGGTGAGGTCGGGCGACTTAAAATGCTCGACGAAATCTGCCAAGCGAGTACGGTTGGCATCGTCCATCCGGATGATCTCCCATCCTGACTCGCGACCGTCGGACCAGCGTACAATAGCGGCGTCGATGAGAACATTGTAAGACTGACTCCCATTCTGAAGCGTGATGTACACGGTCGTTTCGGTTCCGACGGCGACAGGATGTTGCCCTGTCGCGCGCCAGCCTGTGTCCGACAGATCCCAGACGATTCCATTCACCAGCGTGCCGTCGTTGAAGTAGCAGAACTGGCATTGAACGGGAGTTCGTAACTTCTTGCGAACAGCGTAAGTTTTCATCTGGTCCTCTCCTGGTTTATGTGATCAGTCTCACATCGTGTCCTCAGTCAACCTTAGTTGAAGGAGAAAGATTCGCCATGACACAGAAGAAGGGAGGCAAATGGGCAAAGGTAGGGCGTAGATTGTAAGTGATTGAAATAAATGAGCAATATCTGGCATAACCGAAAAGGTGTGCGGTCCAGGCTAGTCCCTGTTTTTCAGATCCTCCAGCCGAGACCGGGCAATTTCGGCCACTTTAGTAGAGGGGTAAAGATTCATCAGTTCTTCGTAGAGTTGCTTGGCATGCGGTATATTTCCTTGGTTTTCTTCAAAGGCAGCTGTTTCAAACAGCTCCGCAGCTTTCTGGTCTGAGCACCCCAACACTACCAAACAAAGGGCGCATAGTAGGAGTCGCGCTTTCATCATCATCATCCTTTCTCGGCCGTTCTCCGTGGTGACAAGCCTATGTTCTCTCCTGCCGATGCTTGTGTGGCAATGTGGTAGCGAGGTGAGGAGATCCCTTCGCTCCGACAATGCGGACAACGACTTGGTCGTGTCACTCGCGTGCGGTCCCGGAACACAAATCCACAGGCTAAGCAGGAGGACGGGTCAAGTACAAATCGTCGTGAACTATCTCGAGACACCGTTTTTACCACATGAACCAAGTGCTCCTCCACCTGTCGTTCTGGAAGACTGAGTATTCGCGCGAGTTGCTCAGTGGTCATCGGAGTATCCGTCAGGATCTCCATGATGCGCTGTCGCGCAGTGCGTGCTGGAGGTAGCATCCTTGTATGGTAAGCACTCGAGAAAATAAATACCAGATGCCCCATACCAGGAACCTTGAAGACTTCGATCGGTGCTAGCCCTTGCACATAACATAAAAGGTTGCACGTCCGTTGGCATTCTGTCAGAATCCGTTCCCGCACTGATTGTCACATCAGCATTATCCCAGTGGGTTGGGTGTATCGTTCGGATTCTCAATCAACATTCTTCCAGCCCAGCGTGCAATAAACGAGGAGGTTTTGGGCCATGAAGTTCCTTGCAGTCCATCCCGGTCCACTCATGTACACCAAGATCTATCTGCGTCTGGAGCCGCTCGGTCTTGAGATGGTGGCGCAGGCTGTCCGCCAGGCAGGGCACGATGTCCGTCTGATCGACCTGCAGGCCGACACCTGGAAAGACTATGAGGCGCTCATCAGAAGCTGGAAACCGGATGCTGTTGCATTTGGGTGCAATTACTTGGCGAATGTGCCGGAGATCGTGGATCTCGCAAAGTTGACGAAGCAGGAATTACCAAAGTGCTTTGTTTTTGTTGGTGGGCACAGCGCCTCCTTCGTGGCGCAGGACTTTTTGAAGCACGGCGACGGGGCAATCGATTGTGTGCTCAAGGGCGAAGGCGAAGTGGCCGCGCCCAAGCTGCTGGAAGCTGTGGACCAGGATCGCAAAGCCGTTACCAAGGTGCCGGGGGTCGTCACCCTCGACGGTGAAGGACCTCCGCCGCAATTCATCGAGAATCTGGATGATGTCCGTCCCGCTCGTGACCTGCTCAGAAACCGGCACAAGTACTTCATTGGTGTGCTCGACCCCTGCGCCTCGGTCGAGTTCGCGCGGGGCTGCCCCTGGGATTGTTCGTTCTGCAGCGCCTGGACCTTCTATGGCCGCAGCTATCGCATGGTCAGCCCGGAGAAAGCCGTTGAGGAGTTGGAGCAGGTGCAAGAACCGGGCATCTTCCTAGTTGACGACGTCGCTTTCATCCAAGGCAAGCAGGGCATGGAGATCGGCGAAGCCGTGGCGAGGCGAGGAATCAAGAAGCAGTATTACATGGAAACGCGCGGCGATGTCTTGCTGCGGAATAAGGAAGTCTTTCAATTCTGGAAGACGCTTGGATTGCAGTACATGTTCTTGGGCGTCGAGGCCATTGATGCGGAAGGCCTCAAGATGCACCGAAAACGCATCTCGTTGGGCAAAAACTTCGAAGCACTCGAATTCGCTCGGTCTCTCGGGATCACCGTCGCCATTAATCTCATCGCTGATCCGGATTGGGATCGGCAACGGTTTGAGGTCATTCGGCAGTGGTGCTTGGAAATTCCTGAAATCGTCAATATCAGCGTCAATACGCCGTATCCCGGCACCGAGAGCTGGCTCACGGAATCCCGCAAGCTCCACACGCGGGACTATCGTCTCTTCGACATTCAGCATGCTGTGATGCCGACCAAGATGCCGCTCCCGGAGTTTTACGCAGAGCTGGTCAAGACACAACAAGTCTTAAACAAGAAACATCTGGGCTGGGCTGCGCTCAAAGGCACGGCCAAGATCGCGGCCGGGCACTTGATGAAGGGACAAACCAACTTCATCAAGATGTTGTGGAAGTTCAACAGCGTCTACAATCCCGAGCTGCAAATGGCGGATCACCGCCGTCCGGTGACGTATGAGATGTCGATGCCGCCGGAGAAAAAAGATAAGATCGATCCGAAACAGTTGTTTATCTTGCCTCCGAAAGGCCGGCATAGTCGAGCGATCGACGATGCAACCGAAACCTTTGTGGATGAGACCCGCATGGGCACGGTGGTTTGATCACGACTGAGGAACGGGCAAACAGGGTTCTTGGGCAAGAGATCGGACGCAGTGGACTATCGAGCACTACCCAGTCTCAGATACCGTCCATGCAATTCTGGATTCGATTCATCTCGTCGGGGATGCTGTTGCGCCAGGCTCATCCGCCAGTTTCAAGGTCAGCGTCGTCTCTTCTCGGCATAGGGTCGCTCCTAGGCCGGCTGATCCGCCGCAATCAACTCGCATTGTCTTTTTGGCCACGACATCGGAATTGAGCACCTGGGTCCAGCCTCCGATCTCATAGCCTTGCCGACCTGGAGTCCATATGAATGACGAGAAACGCGAGAGGTTGAAGGCCGCGCGCCACCCCCCACTTTTTGCAGAAGAATATGCGTTAGAGCCTTGAACTCCTTGCGTCGCAAGCAACTCCCTTATTTTTTCAGTACCCCGCGCAGTGGTACTCTCACAGTGGACCTCCGCCATTTCCTCTGTTTGCCCTGGAAGAATAATGAGTTTCACGGCAAACGGCTCAGGGTCCAGGCTGATCGAGCCTCCGTTCACATGAAAGGTAGTCGTGCCGGTGCCCTGAATGCGGATTTCACACAGAGTCGGATGAGTCGTTGTGCGAGTTACGTATTGCATCTCGCCTTGCCCAACCCATTGGCCATCGTCTCTGCGCCGTAGCGGAACCCTCGCCTCGACTTGAGCATCGAACCCATTTGCACTCACTGTTAGGCCCCAGCTACTCAACACATCCACTGGTTCCTGAACGATGTGCGACTTAAATTCGAGGGCATAGGCAGAAGGGGCTAACTCCCATTCGCCCTCCTTTGCTGCCGCGACCCCCGCGCGGGAGACCGCACTTACCTGGAATCCGCTGTGTTGAACCTTTGTGGCCGGAGCCTGGTAGGTGAACGTCGCAGGCCTGTTGATCTCTGATTTGTCCTCCCTGGGCGACACACGGCCGTTGCCTTCTCTGGGCCGCTCTTTTGCCTCCTTGAACTTGGCCGGCACGAGCGCTTGGTCTTTTTTCGTGCGCAGCTCGGTCTTGACGGGCGTCGATGCATTCGGCTCGAACTTCTTAGTTTTCGTGGGGGGATTGAAGACGATCTCCACGCACGTGTTGGCATTGTTCCATATGGTTTGGGCTCGGGCATACTCTGGACCTGAAAACCACGCTGCGATAAGAGCGATACTCGCGATAAGGCTTGCGTCTTTCGCGGTCGCCTCTCCACCTGAAAAATCAGATACCTCGATGACTTTGAACCCTTCAGGGATTCCCTGCTGATCGATCGTGAATTCGCCTTGGATTCTGGCTGAGTTTGAATAATACGGAAGTTCCGTACCGATATGCTGAATCGTGATGGTGGCGTCATATTTCACAACCCTGTTGATCAACTGGGCATCGTCGCCGACCTCCCCTTTGAGCGTAGCCTGGATTTTTCGACGATAGAGCACGGACTGCGGTCCCGGTGTCGCCCGAAACATCATGAGGGACCACGCAAATGTCCCGTCGACCATCCCCTTCAGTTCAGACCCCTCCAGATGAGGGCACTGCTTCACCTTGGGGGCAATGACCATTTCATAGTCTTCGCGAATGCCCTTCGTTGGTCGGTCCTCTCTGCCGATTCGCGTCATAGTGTCCGTTTCTGTATAGCCCACCCATCCGGCAGGAGCATCTTGGATACGCATCGGACGAGGATCGACCACTTCATAGTCATCCCGCGAGGTATCAGGGATCGTCGCTTGTGCGATGAGGAATGGTGCTGTGGGGGTCGTATGAGTGAGCACGACACGTGGCGACGGTGAGCGATCGATGAAGCTGCTCTTGCGTGGCCGCACGGAGATCGGACAATCCGCCGCGCCGGGGCCGAGCGAATGTTTCAATCCCTCAACCAGCTGCTCGTCCATTCGACGTGCGAAGCCATCGGCCTCTGGACCTAAGGCCTTCTTCAACGCCGCACCATCGGCGCCCTCAAAGAGTTGAGCGCTGCCGAGACCAGGCGCGAGTCTGGACAAAGCCTCGCAGGGGGTGGTGACTCCTTTGAAGAGCTGAAGCGAGTTCGGATCGAACGGAATCTTTTTCCCCTCGCCCTTCGCTTTCTGACCTGCTTCGAGCAACTCAAGCTGGGCCTTGAGTCGGTCGAATTCGGTTGGCGTGGCCACCGTGGGCGGCGCGCTGGATGGCGCAACCGGCGCCGTGTAGACCTTCTTCGGATCGTACTCCGGCGGGTTCGACGACGGCAGATGCTTGTCGCCGCCGCAACCGGTTAGAAGGATCGTGACAAGGAGCAACAGAAGAGGGCTGACTGGCATTTGCGGTCTCCCGGTGAGGGACCACCAACGAATAGAATGGCCGCCATGCTAGCTCACGCGCCGTGGTTCTTCAAGCAGGTCGGAGGAAAACCCTTCTATTTTCAGCTCAGTCTGGCCGTTGCTATTGAAACGGAGTCTGCGTACAATCCGGTCGGTTTTGTCGTGAGGTGTCTATGCGATACCTGACACTTTCTCTCCTGATCGCACTCCCTCTCACCGCTTACGCCGGTAACGTCAAAGACACCGATCTCATCAGCAGCAACAACTTCTTTTTGCCGCCGAGCACAGAAAAAACTGTCTTCATCCAGGCCCGGAATTCCTCCGATAACCAAGAGGTCTCGCTTCATGATTTGGGCGCTCGCCTCAGCGCGAAGGGCTATCAAATTGTGAATGATCCGGACCGCGCGCACTACGTCGTCCTGGCGAACATCGTCTACTGCAATATCACGAAGCCGGAGATGCCGGTCGAGGCCATGGTGGCGAGTGGCTATGGATCCGCGTTCAACTCGGCGATGGGCGCCATGCAAGGTCTCACCAGTATGGCGAGCATGGCGGGACCGTACGGCGCGATGGGCGGCGCGGCGGCCTCGATGGGGTTGAGCGCGATCCAAGGAATCGGTGATCTCTTCAGCTCTTCGTCATCTGCTCCCAAGATGCCCGACGACGTGAACTATGCCTGTGTCGCGGATGTCCAGATCACCGAGCAGAGGACCGGACCGCTGCCGAGCGGGATGAAAACCGGAACAGGGCAGGAGCCCGGCGTCTACCAGACCAGGCTGGCTGCCGATGTGCATCAAAAAAAATTAGATGAGGCCGAAGCCACGCCACTGCTGCAGCAGAAACTGAGCGCCGCCGTGGCCGGAAATTTTTAGATGAGCACTTCCCATCTGTTTGCTAGGGTTCGTCGCATCGCTCAGTCCTCAGCACTCAGCACTATTTTTCTGTTGGTCTTCACTCTGCTCACTGGTTGCTCCAACGTCATCCGTTCCGGCCTCATGAACAGCAACACGATCTTCCTCGACCCCAATACCAACCGGAATGTTTATACGCAACTCAGGAACGCGTCTGAAAATCAACAAGTGATGCTGAACGACGTGAATACGAAACTTGCGGGAAAAGGGTACCAACTGGTTGAAGACCCGGCGCAAGCGAACTACTGGATACAGGCCAAGCTGATCTACTGCCACCAGGCCGC
>CAZAKX010000098.1:0-12012 GCA_964485915.1 uncultured Nitrospira sp.
AAGAGACTGACGAGAATCATCGTGACATAGAACGTAATTTTCTGGCTTTGTGAGGTCTTTACTGGCATCGGTCTCCCCCATTCTTATGAAACGGTTTACCAATGGGCTACTTTTCAAACCGGTCCATTGCACAAAAGACGTTCTAGGAAAGTCAACGACAATTTCCTATCGGCAACCGACGCGGGAGCAGAACCATCGCTTCCAAGCCAGAGACAAAATCCATTTGGTAGGAATGCTGACTGATCTATCGTTCAATTTCTTGCTGGATCCGATAGCCGAGCTCGGAGGGAGCGGCTGGCGAGAATTTCGACCGCTTCCTGGTCCTGTCCTTTCGTCGAGGACTGCCGAAGCCACCAGTCTACTCTCCTTTTGAGGTGCCGTCGTTTTCGGGGGAGACGTCAGCGAGGTAGCTGACGATTTCATCGGCCATGTGCTCGGCCATCACTCGATGGCCTTCGGCATTGGGATGACCATCGACTTTGGAGAGCACCAGCGACGTTTCGTCGAGCCCCTGGTACCACGGTCCCATATCTTTGACTGGAAACCCCGGTATATGACGCACGACATCCTCAAACAACGGCTTATTCTCGTCCGGATGCGACCGCCTAAAGAACACGATGAGCGGGATGTGCTGTTCCTTACACATCACCACCAATTCATCGAGCGCCGACATAGACCGGCGCCAGCCCTCTCCACCCTGTAGAGGATTCGATGACTGCGCTTTCAGCTGGTTGAGGACCGCATAGCGATACGTGTGATGCGCCAACCGATAGGACCAGAGCTTCCCCAATAGCTTCATGACCATATCCTTGATCGATGTAGGTCCAGCCCATGGATTGAACGGTCCCCGATTCTCTTCGATATCATTCCCAACATAGGTCAACAACACGAGATCCGGTTGCAAGGTGATCCCTTCTCGCTTGAAATACGTGACCTCTTGAACCGTGTTGTACCCCCCGACCCCACTGTTGATCACACGCACCGACCGGTGCAGACGCCCTTGCAGTAACGATTCGAGCCTGGCGGCGAACGTCTTATCCTGGTCCACCCCCCACCCAAAGGTTACCGAGTCCCCCAGCGCAAGAACCCGGTATTCATTCTCTCCTTTCGGCAAGATGGGCCGATCGCGTAATCCTCGCTCGTTATAGGTCACCAGCACATCACCATAGCGCTTTTCCCACGACGGTTTGTGCCGAAAGACCAGGTGGTCATCTGCCAGCTTGTCGCGTTGGTATTCCCCTGATACCTCGTAGTATGAAATCCCGAGAGGATCAATCATACGAATGCCGAGCTCGACCGCACCGAGCGACAAGAGCAAGGACGCACCGCTGACGATGATCCCCACTCTCGCCTGATACAGCTTCTCGTACCAGGCCGACTTGGTTAGCGAGACCATTACGGCAATTCCGACCAGCAGACCAAGTAGAGCGGCATAATTCCAGCTATACCGGCCCAACACCACCGGCGGATGCGACCGATGAGTCGCCGCGAGCAGGACACCTACCCAAGCCAGTACAACAATGCAAACCTTCAGGTATCGGATATTTGCGACTGTCATGCGTATCCTTTCCATATGATGGCAGAACGCTCACTGGAAACATACGATCCGGTTCAACGAGATAATTTAAGAGGAGAGCCTCCAACCGTCATGCGGAGCTGGCAAGTGAACAGCTAGATGCCATTGGCGCCGATTCCTGGAATTGATGCATGCCCCCCTCTGGCGGATTGAGGACGGCTCGTCACGCTAAGCAGCAATTGATGAAGCCGCCTGGCAATCGCTTTCCGGCTATACAATTTTTTCGGCCGCACTACGACCCGCTCTACCCAGTTCTTGGCACAATGCAGGATTGGAGATGCGCCGGCGGACATCCTCTTCCAGCCCTCTGACGTCGCCGTAGGGACGGTCAAAACAGTCCTTGCTTGAAGTACACCCCGCGCCCCCTCACCATCACCAGCAAAAAATATCGGTAGGCCGCTGGCCGTCGACTTGTATATTTTGCTAGGCACTAAACTGGGGGATACTGTACTTAAGCACATGAATCACCGCATCCGATACAACGAGCAGGGTCGGAATTCTTTCCTTGGGCTGTGGTCGCAATAGCCGCCTGTTGCTCGCGCTTCCCTCTGTCGCCTCCAAGCAGGAACTGGAGTAAAGTTACCCACAAGTTTTTTCAATTTGCACACCTCCCTGTCCACATATCCCGTTCCGACACTACTTACCCTTGCCCCAGGTATAAATCTGGGTTACGGCAAAGTTCCAAACGGAACCAACCAACACACCAGCGAGCGCCGCCAGCATCCACTGCGTACGATTGCCAAACAAATACGTTGCGATTCCTACGTTGGCTAAAGCACCTATGCTACAGGCAATCATGAAGATGAAGAGACCTTGATACCACGCCCATCCACTCAATCGCTTATCGCGATATGTCAAGAGATTATTAAGTGTGAAGTTAAATATCATTGTGAAACCAGTGGCTGTAGATTGAGCTATCGTAAAACTCAATTGAAGTCCCTTGAGTGCCGAGGTTAGTACCGCCATGTGCACGAGTATCCCTAGGCCGCCGACAATCGAAAAGGTCAGAAAACGCACAGGCACAAAGCGACCGATCGTTTTATCGGCCAGGAGCATGCCGTACTCCCACATAACCATTTCATCAAGCTTGCTTTCGCCGGCGAAGCGATTACGGAAGCAATAAGGCACTTCGGCTATCCGGAGTGGCTGCCTAGGAGTCGCCAGAATATCGAGCAAAATTTTGAACCCTAACGCCGAGAGGTTATGGACCGTCGAATCCAGCACTTCTCGTTTCAGCATAAAAAACCCACTCATGGGATCTGATACAGGCTGCCGAAGTATCACTTGGCTCATCCTCGTCGCCAGCTGACTCATTGCCTTACGCGACACATTCCAGTTACCCGTGCTACCGCCGTCGGCATAACGGGTCCCGATTACGAGCTCCGTCCCGCCCTGTTCAATTTCAGCAAGCATTTTCGGCAGCACCGTTTCATCGTGCTGCAAATCGGCGTCCATAACAGCAATGATGGGTGCAGAAGTCGCCAGCATGCCCTCAATACAGGCAGAAGACAACCCTCGTCTGCCGACTCGCTGCAGGCAATGAACACGAGGGTCAGCTTGTGCGATGTTGCGCACCTCATTTGCCGTACCATCGGGCGAATCATCGTCCACAAAGACGATTTCCCATCCTGTCGCACCAAGGGCTACTTCGAGGCGGCGCAGCAGCTCTCGTATGTTATGCAACTCGTTAAAGGTTGGTACAACAATCGACAAACGTAGCCGCGATACGTGCATATGAGACACCCCTAACCTAGCAGCGGAATGAGTGAATGATGAATTTTCAAGCCGCACGTCGCTCTCTTCTTCATGGCAATCGTCATTCTCCGGCATAGAAGACGTGAGCCATATACCAACCATAGACGAACTGGCTTGCGAGTAGCACAACCACGACAGGTACCATTATCCACGGTCGTTGCACAAGAGCAGCCACGACACGCGGCTGAGTCCCGAGATAGAAACCGAGGGGAATAGCGGTAATCTTGCTATAGCGCATGGCCGCCCAAATAATATTCTGATTGAGCCCACAATAAAGAAACAGCAACCCTCCAAGGATGGCCAGGCCATACCACTTCACGGCCGGATCACGCGATCGAAAAAGTGCAACGCACAGTGTCACGAGTACCCCCACATGAGCCCAAAGAATGACGCTTTTTGCTAAATTTGCTATTCCCCCTTTAAGTATGGTTCCCAGGAGTCCATCGAGAACGGGAAGACTGCTTTTCGTAGCGAATTGGATCGGCAAGCTAACGCTCAGCAACCAGAAAGGTCCATAGCCATTTACAACCATCCCCGCCACCCACAGTAGTCCGAGCGGGCATGCCACTATTAACACCGCCGTCCAAGGGAACCGGCGGCGATGTGTGACGATACCTGCAAGCAAGAGAAAGATGACGAAGATCCAAGTTCCTTTGTGAATGACGGTTGCCAAACCAACAAGAATCGCCGAAGCGTGAAACCGTTCGGCATGCAGTAGCGCGACACCCCATGCAATCAACGCCAATGCAATGCTATCCGAAAGTGGAAATACCACATATACCGTCCCAACCAATGGCCAGAGGATAAATACTATCGCACTCAGAAATCCTATCTGCTGGTTTGACCGCGACGTAACGATCGAATACACTGCGAGTGCACCCGCGATATGGGCGCAAAAGGTCATGGACCAAAGTAGGCTAATGGGCTCGAGCTGATCCGCCGTCAAAAAGCGCAGAAGAGCGATCAACAACGGATAGCCGGGCACGTGATCAGGATTGAATGGCGTTCGCCAAGCCAAACTGTCATTCCAATACCCGGCAATATCTGCTCGTAGGAAGCGGAACTGAAGCACGACCGCCAACCACCACCAGACCACGAGAAAACTGCTAATGGCCATGGCCGTGACCTTCGATACAGCAGGCCACGTCCATATGGATGCATCGTCACACGTTGAGTTGTCGCTGCAAAGACCCTTAGGTCGCATGACACTTTCCTCCGGATGGCTGAAGATTCTCATCGGTCTATCCCCCCAGGCCCTCTCTTCTACGCCTCAATGCCACACTAGAACCTATCTCAAAATAGTTGACGGCCCGTCAATCCATCTCTATAAGTCCGGGCATGCTCCGATTGCGCGAGGACCAATGGGAACGGATTCGGGAACATTTCCCCGAAGCACACATCCCGGACAGTCGTCCTGGCCGCAAACCGGTCCCCACACGAGCCGTCTTGGAGGCCGTGCTGTGGATTCTGAACACCGGGGCGCAATGGCAGTTACTCCCGCAATGCTATCCCAACTACAAACCGTCCGTCGCCGCTTCCAACAGTGGTGTCAACGGGAAGTGCTGCGGGAAGTGCCTCACTCAGTTGGCCAACACGCTGCGCGAGGAAGGCGCGATCGACGAACGCGAGAGTTTTATCGATGCCACCTTTGCGGCCACGAAGGACGGCGGTGAGGCCGTCGGGCTCACGAAACGCGGCAAGGTCGTGAAAATCCTGGCGATTGTCGATCGGCATGGATTGCCCCTTTCCGTCAGTACGCACGCGGTGAACCATCATGAAGTCACCTTGGTGCAACTCAGTTTCGACTTCTACATGCTGGAGGCCACAAGCCAGAACATCTCATTGGCGATCGAGCGTATGACAGCGACGGCCTCGATGACGACCTCAAACAAGGCGGCGTGAACCTGATTGCCCCGCATCGGTCCACACTGAACGCCGCTGGTTGGTCGAACGCTTTTTGCCTGGCTCCAATGGAAGCGGCAGCTCCTCATCCGCTGGGAGTACTACGCCACCAATTTCCTCGGGTTCGTGCAGCTTGCCTGCATTACCATGCTCCTGAAACAATTTTGAGATAGGTTCTATCTTGGTATGACTCTGCCTGAATAAGAAACTATGTAGCAACTGATGCAGCGCCCCCAAATAGTTCAGGCATCGGCCCTGCGGTGTCGCGAACCAGAGCAACGCAGCTACAGCCCGTGAAGGTGAGGCACAGTGTCTAGTCCTTTCTCAAGTCGCCGGGTTACATCCCTCGCCAGCGTGGCCCGATTTTGTCATCGGACTTCAGACTCAGGACACTAGAAAAACGTGTAGATAAAGTCCGCAACTGCGGACCCTTGCGTCAACACAATTAGTGTTGACAAAACAAGGGCAGAACGACGACGATCGACAGCAGCCAGAGTCTTTCCGTTTCTTTCATAAAGGGCCACAGTTCCATGACAAGCTCACCCATGTGATCCTCCTTCGACTGAAGACAAATCCAAAGCTGGCTTACTAAAGACATAAAGATGTTGGAGGGGTAAACAATCTCGCCGTTACAATCTGTAGCTGAAGCCAATTGAGGCTACATTGGAAGTTGTGTGGCGGTAACTACGATGATTTGTCCATACATATCATCTGCCAGGCTGAACCAACTTATCCTTTCTCGCCAACGGACAGATCTCCCTCCGCAACCCCCTCGGATCGTTGCAGTTGTCTTAGCCAGTGGGAGACGATGGTCTTCCAAGAGAATTCCCGCTCTACTAATTTGAGACCTGCCTTCGAAAACGCGTCCCGCTTTTCCGGCGCGTCAACTAAACTTACCACTGCCTCGGCTAGGAGGGCCGGATTCTCGGGCACTACTACGATGCCACAGCCGTTGTTCCGAATGATCTCAGCCGATTCGCCGACCCCTGCGTATATAACGGGCACGCCGCAGGCCAGAGGTGGAAATGTTTTCGACAGACGCATCTTCTGCGCAGCAGGAATATTGCGAAGTACAACGATGAAACCGAACGAAATTGACATCAAAAGCGAACCATCCTCGAATGGTGAGTCCTTAAAAAGGACGTTAGAGATGCCTTCGGTTCTTGCCCGATCAATCAGCCGTTGTCTCTCGGGCCCTTTCCCCACCATAAGAAAAATGATATCAGAACGATCCCTTAGCAGTTTCGCCGCATCCAGGATGACGTCGAGCCCCTGGTAGTCAGCATGGGTTCCTGCATAGGTCAGAACCTTTTTGCCGGTTACACCCATCCTCTCCGCGTAGTCATTGTTATACGGCATGGGACGCAGATGCTCCAAGTCGACACCATTAGGCAGAAAGCTCATCCGTTCCCTGGGGATCCCCCGAGCACTGACAAAATGCTCGATGAAAGCATGAGTGACCGTGGCCACGCTGTATGCTCGCTGCATGAGAAATGTTTCGAGCAAGGTCGCCATTCGCACGAGCCAACCGCCTACCCAGGCCCGTTCACCCGCAATCTCCACCTGGAGATCCGGAGTGTTATAAATATAAGGCACCTTGAAGATCCACTGGGCCAAGAGCCCGTAAAGCGCGAGCGTGATGGGTTGCGCCTCAATGAATACGATCTCTTTACCTCGGGCCAACCTCAGGTACAAAAGCGCGTGAAGCGTAAAACTCAGGTAGTTCACTAGGCGCTTGAATGGGTCTTTCCCACTCGCCGGGTACAGCCAGATTCGCTTGATCTCAATCCCGTCGACCTTGTCAAGCAGATTGAGCTTGCCCCGATAGCATTCATGGATCACGCCTTCTGGATAATTTGGCATACCCGTCAAAACAGTCACTCGGTGTCCTAGACGCGTCAACTCCTTCACCAAAGCCCTAAGGCGGATTTGAGGTGCCCCAGCCTCTGGATAGTAATACTGTGTGACGATCAGCCATTCTGGGAATTCAGAAGGCTTGTTCGACTTGGAATTCATGAGACTAGGCGATCGCAATGTAGTTATCACCGTTCTTGAACCTTCCCACGATCCTCACGAAATCATATACAATTTGATCTGCTCCTACTTTAGCAGGGATCTCTTTGAACTCAGCGTCACGGTTCCCGATGACGATAACGTCGCAGTCCTTGAGGAGAACGTCCAACGAAGACACCATGAGCGACGCGATGTGCGGAATAGTCCTGTTGATATAGTCCTTGTTGGCACCAGTCAGTCTTGCCATGGCAACATGCCGATCATAGAGCTTGATCTCACAACCCTTGCCGAGAAGCTGCTCGATCACCACGACAATCGGGCTTTCTCGGAGATCATCGGTTCCAGCCTTAAAACTGAAGCCGGCGAAGCCAACGCGCTTCTTCCCAAGCGCCAAGATCTCTCTCACCGCCTTCTCGACGAGCTTGCGATTGCTTTCCAGCAAGGACGCCAGCAACGGGACGTCTAGGTCGAGCGTTCTGGCCAAATAATTAATCGCCCGCAGATCCTTCGGTAGGCAGGATCCCCCAAAAGCGAACCCCGGCGTCAAGTATGCCTTTGAAATGTTCAGTTTCGTATCCTGTGAGAAGATACTCATCACTTCGTGACTATCGATATCCAGATGTCGGCACAACTGCCCGATTTCGTTTGCGAATGTCACCTTAAGCGCATGATAGGCATTATCTACATACTTGACCATCTCTGCCACATATATTGAGGTCTGGATCATGGGGCCAGGGAGTCCTGCATAAAGACCGAAAACCAGATCCGCTACTTCTTTCTTTTCCGTCCCGACGACAGTTTTGGGAGGATTGAAAAAATCATGGACCGAGGTGGATTCACGGAGGAATTCAGGATGGAAGCAAACATGAAATCTCTCGCCTTCCTTCTTACCAGAAACTTCTTCCAGCAACGGGATAATTTTCCCCTTGAGCAGTCCTGGCAACATCGTGCTGCGATAGACAATCACGTGAGTGGACGCTTTATCACGTACCGCCTCTGCAATCTGACGGGAAACAGCTAACAAGTGCCCATCATCCAGCGATCCATTTGTCCGGCTGGGTGTCCCCACGCAGATGAGGGACATCTCCGTCTCCAGAATAGCTTCCCGAGCGCTGTCGGTAACCTTCAACAGACCATAATCCTTGGCTTGCCGGAAAAGTTCTGGAAGGTCTTTTTCGACAATGGGGGCAAGCCCTCGGCGGATCAAGTCAGTCTTTACCGGATTGGGGTCAACACCAATTACACTATAACCCCTGCTGGCCAAACAGGCTGCGGTAACCGCTCCGACATAACCCATGCCGAAAATGCTGACCTTTGGCTTTTCGGCTCCACTTCGATATGTTTCCAACACATTGTCGAGAATATTGCTGTCCATCAATTCGCTCCTCCCGCAGATCTGTTCCTCCATCTGTGCTGAGAAATTGACTTCTCTTCTAACTTTCTCACGAAAGTACCCTCGAGCTACCTTGTAAAGTCTGACGAGCCATCATGCCATGTGGACGACCAGTAAATTCTACATAGAGCAGACAAACATCCCTAGGTAGTCACAGTCACCTTGAGAAATGAAAGCTATCTAACAAAATGGAGACAGCATCAACCTTGTAATATCGCCTAGCAGCCTCGATCTCTTCCCATGTTCCGCAACAGAAACCCCACGCTGACCAGAAACTTGACGCTCATCAGAACATGACGCGTCGCAGAGTGATGGAGTGACCTCAATACTTTAATACTTTCTCTGAATTATCCCCAGATTAAACGTGTTAAACACTCGAATCCGCTCAAGCACGTAACATCCCAGCCATGAATAGGGCGCGAGTATACGGCACAACGGCGGTGCCAACGAGACCCTACGGCACTCAATCCTACAGCCTGGAAATAGGTGAGTGATCTCACGTTTTCGTATGCCTCGCACATCGGGATTCGATGGGTTGTTAAAGAAGAAGTCATACCAAAGAATACGTCCTTCTTCTTTCAGCACACGAAGCATTTCACGAGCGACCATTTCTTTCACGGTCATATCAACAATAGATGAAAAGGCTACAAACTGAACAACGAGATCGAAGCTCGCATTATTGAACGGAAGCCTCGCAGCGTTACCATAATGAACATGTACTCCTTGTGGGCATAATTGCCTCGCTCGGAACACGCGGTCTTGAAGAACATCAATCCCTGACACATTTTCGGGGCACGCTCCCCATTTGATGAACTGACGAAGCCACTGCCCTTCTCCACATCCAACATCGAGAATTCTTTTATCTTGCAGCTGCTCGAAATGTGTTGCTCTCAAGACAGCCAAAATATCGCGTTCCAGCTCCTGGGATCGAAAAACATGAGCTTGGTTGAACCATGAATATCGAAATGCACCCTGCCGCTTCGCGTAAACCGATCTAATGCGCGTCTCTTCCGATTCTAGATCGACTTCCGGCTGTTCCATCTTACTCATACCTTCATAACCTTTTCGACATACCCGAACATGACGTCAAAAGACCTCATGATCGCCCCTTGTGCTTGAGTCGTGAAGTACTTCTGTGTCTAAATCCTTGCACCCTGGCATACTGTATCTACACAGGATTGAAAAATCTAGCTGTACTAGATTTTTCTCTAAAACTCTCACCTTGACTGGGAAGTTCGTACCAGGTATTTTTTACTTGGTCGTCTAGGGAAGGTCTGATTTATTCCTCTGGCGTGATGTGCTACGAGTAGCGCAGCACCGAACTGGAGGCGTGCCCCATGCAGCAACAGACCTTTGCGGAAGCAAACTTTGAGCAGTATCGCAAACCCACCCGGCGGGAGCGGTTTCTCGATGAGATGAATCGTGTCGTGCCGTGGGCAGATCTGGTGGCGGCCATCGAGCCCGTCTATCCCAAAGCCGAAGGCCCGGGGCGTCCCCCGGTGGGCATCGAACGTATGCTGCGTCTGCATTGTCTGCAACAGTGGTTCAATCTATCAGACCCGGCGGTGGAAGAAGCCCTGTATGACTCTCGCGCCATGCGGCAGTTTGTCGGCATTGATCTGGGCCGCGAACCCGTGCCTGATGAGACGACGATTTGTAAGTTTCGGCATCTCCTGGAAGCGCACCAGCTGGGCGAACAGCTCTTTGCGCGAATCCACGAGCATTTGGTCAAACACGGCTTGCAAGTCAGTCGTGGCACCATCGTGGATGCGACCATCATCAGTGCCCCCAGTTCGACGAAGAATCGCACCAAGGAGCGGGATCCGGAGATGCATCAGACGAAGAAGGGGAACCAGTGGTACTTCGGCATGAAGGCCCATATTGGAGTGGACAGTCGAACCAAACTGATTCATTCGGTCGCGGCCACGGCGGCGAACGTGCATGACAGCCAGGTGTTACCCGAGCTGTTGCACGGCACCGAGACGCGAGTCTGGGGCGATGCGGCCTACAGCGGACAACGGGAGGTCATTCAGCAACACGCCCCTGAGGCCACGAGCTTCATCCAAACGAAAGCGCATCGCCATCGGCCTCTGACTGAGGCGGAGCGTGCCCGAAATCGGACCAAGTCGAAGGTCCGTGCCAAAGTCGAACATGTGTTCTTGGTGATGAAGCAAATCTTTGGGTGGGCCAAGGTCCGCTACCGTGGGCTGGCGAAGAATACCAACTGGCTCTTCGTCACCTGCGGGTTGACGAATCTGTACCTGGCTCGACGACGCCTCTTGGCGGGGACGTAGGGGGCATGTGGAGGCTTGGTGGCCGTGAGACGGCGGGCGAACCCCGATGAAAATGCTCCCGGATCATTGGATTCCCACCGGATTGGCCCGTGCTGACCACTCCAGAAACAGATTCCTCAGCGCCAACGTGAATTAATCAGACCTTCCCTAGGTATATCTATCGCAGATGGTCAAACCAGAGAGCCTCCATTGTCTGCTTGCATAGCCCAATGGACAGAGAGTTTTATTCGATGAATTTGTAGACCACTTTGATTACTGAAAAGGATGTATCCGAATGGAGTTCGATCAGGAAATAGCTAGACACCCGCTGCAGCACCTGGATTATTTCATGGAATGGGGAGGGAAGGTGTGGCAGCGTCTCATGGAACATGCTTTCCAGAATTTCATAGGAAAGGACTTACACGACCAACAGGTGCTCGAAATTGGGACACGTTATGGGAAAATGGCATGTTTGTTTGCGCTTCTAGGCGCCAAAGTTGTTGGCCTTGATATGAATGAAAAGTCCTTAGTATTTGCGCAGGAGGAGGCAATCAAACTTAACGTAGCGGACAGGACTTCATTTGTTCTAGGCGGAGGTGATCTAGCGTCTGTCAGTGCGAACTCTTTTGACATAGTCTTCTCGAAAAGCGTTTTGGTCATAGTTCCGGACCTGGTTTGTTTTCTAGAAGAGGTTAAGGAAAAGCTAAAGCCTGGTGGGAAGATTGTGTTTTTGGAGAATGCGAAGGGACCTTGGTGGGTGCATCTCCTACGCAGATTCCGACATCATGGGAAATGGGACTATACGAGAGCTCAATATTTCACTTCGCATGAAATAAAAGCAGTCTCTGACGTTTTCGATGAATTCGTCGTAAGAAGTTGGGCGTTTCCTCCTATCGTTCTCATGATGGGGCGCAAACCACATTCGGACAATCAGACATAAATCGCGATAAGGGGAACCATCAAGGCTATGAGCACGGCCTAGTTTCTGAGGAGGGCTCGTGTGAATGAATGACCCTTTCAATGGTCCTTTAATTGCCCACTGAACTTTCTCCTTCTTGCCAAGATAGATACACAAAAATCTACCAGTACATTGGGATTCA
>CAZAKX010000099.1:0-11782 GCA_964485915.1 uncultured Nitrospira sp.
ATCGATGTGACTTGATTCGAACGGCCAGCCCGATGCATGACATCGGCAAGATCGGCACGCCGGATCATGTGCTCTTAAAGCCGGGAAAGTTCACGCAGGAGGAATTCGGCGTGATCGCACAGCATGCAGAGATCGGCTACCGGATTCTGAGCGGGTCGGATGCTGAACTGCTGAAAGTTGCAGCGGTGATTGCCTATACCCATCATGAACGGTTCGACGGCACGGGGTACCCACGAGGCTTAAAAGGTGAAACCATTCCGATTGAAGGCCGCATCGCGGCCATCGCCGATGCCTTTGATGCGCTTACAACACAGCGTGTCTACAAACCGGCCTTTGAGCTTAGCCACGCGATTGAACTCATGCTCAAACATCGAAGCGAACACTTCGATCCGGAGTTATTGGACGTCTTCGTTGCCTCAGGTGACGAACTCGCGAGGATCCACGAGCAATACGCAGACCGTGTGAATCCGGACCCTCTCAACGAGCTGTGACCCTGCATCCACCACCGTTCCCGGCCGCTTGATTCTTGACGATTCGTTGACCGATCGCGGGTTCACCCCTATACTTCTCTAACTTTCCAGACCATCTTGTCTGTTCCAATAGTCGACGCTGGTGAGTGAAGGGATAAAGGGATAGTTGAGTATGCCGAAAAAGCTGACCGCGGTTCGTAAACGGCCCCGAATTCGAAACTGGATCGCCTATCTGTGCGAAGCCCTCGTGACCTCCGGCGCCATGCCGACTTGGGAAGCCGCCACATACCTGACTGAAAACTTGTTCGGCGAAAAACCGAATCCACGCTTATTGACGCCGTCGAACCCGCACGAGGTCACCGCGCAGTTGTTACATCGCCTTTATCAACCGATCGTGGAGGCCGCCTCGAGAGACGTCCTGCTTCCCTCGGCTTCTGTGGTACACATCTTTACCGACATCAGCCTCACTGGGAACTCGGCCGTTCTCCTCGTCCTATTCCCCGGGCATCACAAACCTCAAAAGCTTCTCGTCCTAGATGCTGCCAAAGCCTGGGACCTGGTGTTCCCAGACGCCGAGTCCTTCAACGTATGGGCCGAAGAACGCTACCGGCAACTCGTGAATGCTCTACGGAGCGCACTGGTGGATCTAGAAGCCGACTTACTCAAGCCGGCAGTTTAAGTTCCTCACCGTTCGTTCTCACCTTAGACCGATAAGCACAAGTACCCGCGTTGATTTCTGCTAGATTGTCACACTTATCGCTAACTGAGGAAGTTCAATGAAGAAGGTCGCCCCTCACTGCTAGACAGAGACCCTTTGCAATCGAATCCCATCGCCCGATAGGCTCATCAGTCTCACATCGGATCTACCGAATATCGTCATGGACAAGCCAAGAGTATCGAAATAGATGCAGTATCCAATTGGATTCACTGACTGCTCAGCGGCCATGCTCTCATCGTACAATGTACCTGGCTGCGGCTGCTTTTCGTGAGACATTCAACCGCTTGTAAATTATCCGAAGTCGGGCTAACAGCACCCTGGGTGTGACATTCAGTCGGCGCGCGATCTCCTGGCTGGTCTTACCCGCTGCAATGAGCGTGAGCACTCGGTTGTCGAATTCTGAGCCATTGGTCACTCTCCTGCGTCGCACAGGCCGCGTCTTATCTCGAATCCATTCGAAAATCTCCTGTGTCAATTGCGGGTCCATGATGGCTTGTCCAGCAGCGACTATCTCGATCGCTTTTGCCACCGCATCACCCGACGCTCTCTTCAGTAGATACCCCTGCGCCCCGGCAAGAATCGCAGACCTGAGCAGGAGCTTGTCGTCATGGGTGGTGAAGAAGAGGACAGCGATGTGCGGGTCGGTCTTGCGAATCATCCGACATATCTCAATACCGCTCTCGCATCCCAGATGGGTATCCAAGACGACGACATCAGGTCGACATGTTCTTAATAATGCAGTCGCCTCACCTTGGGTGTGTACGGTGCCAACCACAACTATTCTGCTGCATCGTGAAAGAGTCTCTTTCAGCCTCTCAAGGACAAGGATCGAATCATCGACCAGTAATACCCGCGCTCGTGGTCGCATTTCATGTGACGGCTCCACGCACTCCCCTCTGTTCGGCAAACGCGCCTCGCACGATGGCCAAGACTGTGGGCTACCGCAAGTTCCATTCCAAAAACAGAGCTGACTGTAGGGAAAACGCCACTACCATACATAGGCTAAGAACAGAGTGAGGAATGCCTCTACGGACATCCTTGACCCTGTGGTTGTTCGCACCGAGCCGAGTCATTCGCGCTGAGTTGTATCGAATTCGATTCTGTATCCATTTCGATTCAGCGCGAGGAAGGAATGCACCATATTGATTCCTAAGTGTTGATACCCTATTCAGCTTGACGTACAGTTGCTACCCTTGATTTCTTATTGCCACCGGTTTGTTTGATACATCTCGTCCGTGCATGGATACAAGGACCACGCTGAATATCTCGAGAAAATCTCTCCACATATCGATCAGATGGAGTATCGGCGTTGTCTTGGCAGCCTCCTGGTTAAGTGATCCGTTCCAGGTCTGGGGCGAATCGTCGTTCTCCATCCCTCGGACATCCTCATCGACGGAACAGCACATCCAGGAAGAAACACTCTACTTGAAAGAGGAAACCGTCAGCATCGCGAGCCGGTACGAGCAGCCCATTTCTCGTGCTCCGTCCGACGTCTACGTGATCACCGACGAAGACATCCGCAACTCAGGGGCGACCGACATCCCGACCCTCCTGCGCCAAGTCCCAGGCATGGAGGTCATGCAAATGAATGCGGTGGACTTCAATGTCAGCATTCGCGGCAACAATGAGTTGCTGGCAAACAAGCTCTTGGTTCTGGTCGATGGCCGATCCATCTATATCGACCAATCCGGAACGGTCTTGTGGAAAGCTCTTCCAGTTGGGTTGATGGAAATCAAGAAAATCGAGGTCCTGAAGGGCCCGGCGTCGGCTGTCTATGGGTTCAATGCTTTCGATGGCGTCGTCAACATCATCACAAAGTCTCCAGAAGAGATGAAAGGAACCACGCTGCAGCTGGCAGGTGGCGAGCTTGGGACACTTCTGAGTACCGGCGTCTACGCCGGAACTGCAGGAAACTGGAGTTACCGCGTATCAGGGGGACACGAGCAGAATCAGCGATGGTCGAACCGGAGCGCACCGGCACTTAATAGCCAACGGATCGGCGGCATGATCGAATACCACCTTCCGAATCATGGACGGATACGGGCCGAGGCGGGTATTGGACGAGCCAACCCGTACAACGGGCTCATCAGTGAGGTCTCGAATAATGACATAAACTTTTCACAAGCTCATGCCTTGGCTAGTTACGAGCGGAACGGTCTCCTCGTTCGAGGCTGGTGGAAAGGACTGTACCCCACCAACAACATCTCTACCGTTTCACCTCTTCACCAGCTTCTGAGCCTGACCGACCAATTTGGACAGACCCGTGGGACTTCTTCTTACAATACCTATGACTTCGAAGTACGATACCGATACACAGTGTTTCAGATGCTCACTCTGAACGTCGGCACCAACTTTCGCCGCATCATCCTTTCCTCGCACCAACTCAGCTCACACACCGCGGAAAATCGTCTGGGGTTATATGCCCAGGGCGACTGGAGGCTGTTGCCCTCCTTAGAGCTCAGCGCAGGGGTCCGGTACGACCTCGATACCTTCGAGAACCCTAATTTGTCGCCTCGGGGTGCCTTGATCTATCACCTGAACGAGAACCATAACTTTCGGCTTTCCAGTTCGGTCGCCTATCGCCCTCCGACCATCTTTGACGTCAACCTCAACATCATCAATTCGGTATCAGGTCCCGGAGTCCCACTCACCACCTTCCCCGCATTAGGATCAAGCAACATAAAGCCGGAACAGATCATTTCCTATGAATTCGGGTATCAGGGCTGGTGGTGGAACCACAGACTGCGAACCAGAGTGAATGGGTTTTTCAATCATATTTCCGACCTCATCACCTTTCGCAGCCCTCCCGGCAACCCCCTGGGAACGGTACGCCCGATAAACGGAGGTATGGCCGACATATATGGAGGAGAGGTGGGGGTAGAATTTCTCGTCACATCCTGGCTATCCGGATACGCCAACTATGCGTATCAAGAGATTGGACAATCTTTCACTGGGCTCAGTCGTCGAGGCTTCCCCCAGCATAAGATCAATGCCGGATTGCGCGCGAAATGGAACTCATTCACCGGTGAGGTCCTCTATCACCGTGTGGGAGATGCATCGTACCCGTTAGCAGACGCGTTTACGAACCTGGCTTTCCTTCTTCCGCCTGGAACCGTTCTTCCACAGGAGCAGGTCCCCAGCTATAACCTACTCAACATCCGGCTCGGATACCTTTTGTGGCAACAACAGGCTGCTGATTACGCACGGGAAGCCGAACTGGCAGTCTCTGTGTTCAACGCCTTGAATGATGAGCACCGAGAGCATCCTCTCGGCGATCTACTTGGGACGAGGGTGATGGGTTGGCTGACTGTGAGACTCTGATCCATTCTCCTACAACAAAACCTGCGGCCCAATAATTGCTTCCCATACCACCCATGCAGGAGGAAGAGTTTGTTACCCTCTTCCATTGCTGGCGTCGTTGGCAACAGATATAGGTATCGGCTATGATTCTTAACTAGTCGATTGAATTTGGATACCTTATGTGGCTGGTTTCAGCTCTCCTCGTTCCGCTCTCCTTCACAACCCTCTGGAACCGGGTTGAGGCAGCGGAAATTGCCATCCTCAAATCGGCCGACCTGCCGTACTACGACCAGGCGATCCTAGGATTCAAGGCAGGCCTCCCACCGATGACGAAGGTGAAAGAATACAACCTCGACAGTCAGCTCACACGAGGCAGAGAGGTCGGCAAGTCCTTACGAGCCTCACCACCCGATCTTGTCTTGGCTGTCGGGCTCAAAGCGGCCATTGCTGCTAAGCTGGAAATTTTCGACCAGCCGGTTGTGTTCTGTATGGTATTGAATCCCGACACACACGGTTTGCCCACGTCCAACATGACCGGGATTGCCGTCCGGGCCCCACCAGTGACTCAACTTGCAGCACTTCACTCTCTCATGCCGAATCGGCAACGCATCGGCGTGCTGTATGATGAGGAGCAAACGGGGGCTTTTGTACAAGAGGCGATCAAAGTCGCGACCCAGCAAGGCCTTGAGCTTGTATCGGTCGCGGTCCGCGGCCAAGAAGACATCCCTCGTGCGGTCTCTCGGTTACTGCCCAAGATCGACGTCTTGTGGCTGATTCAAGACCAGGTGGTTGTCTCTGAATCATCTATCCCTTTCCTCTTGGAATCGACCTTGAATGCCAAAGTGCCCATCTTTACCTTTTCGTCCACATTAGTTCAGCAGGGAGCGCTCGGCGCATTGGTATTGGATCCTTGGGCTGTGGGACAGCAGACAGCCCGGCATTCACTCGCACGCCTCCGGGATGCCGGTACATCGGCAGGCACGATTGAAGCACCGGAACACTCGCAATGGGCACTAAACCTACGATCCGCAGAGTATCTGCACATTGCGTTGAGCCCTGAACAAATTCGATTGGCTGGCCACGTCTTTGGTATATCAGGGCCCATCGCGCAAAAGCCCGATGCGGCTGATCTCATCCCTTAGTTTCGCGAACGATGATTAATCTTGGCACATTGACTCCTCATCGGTTTTCGATGACGCTCCATGCCAAGCTCGTGTTCTGTACCGCGATCATCCTGATCATTGCATGCCTCCTCCTCGGTTGGCTGTTCATTCAACAACAGGTACGATCGACCGCCGAGAGCTCGGTGCAGAGCGGTACGCTCCTCGCGCAACATCTGGCACACATGGGACGATCCAGTATCGTGCGGGGGGACATTCCTCGGCTGAACCAGCTTATTCAGGAGATTCTCGCCGTCAGTCCAGTGGCGTATGTTGCGGTCATCTCTCCGAACGGTGAGCTCCAAGCCGGGTTCGGGAAAGGCGCGTGGGAAGGCCAATTCTCCCAGCAAGCAACCGGCCAGCGACAATTTACCGCAACGACATTGTTACTGCCGCGCAACCGTACGGGTGTCACGAGCGAACCGCTCGTCAGTGCCATCGACCTGAATACTGGGGGGCCCGTTCTCCGACCGAAACTCGAATTGACGCCAGGAGAACTCATGAGTCTCGTGGGAGGCGCCGAGCTCCCTATCTTTTATGACATTACCGTTCACGTCCCACCCTATGCACTGGTGCCTCGTTGGGATCCTGCACTGCAACTCACGCTTGAAGAGCGATTGGATGGACCTGAAGAAAACATGGCGCATACGCCTCCGGCACAAACTCTGGTGCAGATTGGGTTATCGACATCCCGTCTTCAGCATGGTCTGCGACGGCTGTTGTGGCAAGCGGTGATGATTACGCTGAGTACCCTGGCAGGTGGGTTGTGTATCGCGGTCTTCTTGGCTCGCCGCATGACTATTCCGTTACAAGGCCTCACTCTCGCAGCCACGAAACTCGCCGGTGGAGAAGCGGTACCGGCCTTGGATATACGGACCCGCGATGAGATCGGCACGCTCACAGGAGTCTTCAACAACATGGCCACGAGGTTGCACGCCCGTGAGCGGGAGTTGCGTGAGTTGGCCCATACCCTGGAAGACCGCGTGAAGGCCCGAACGGAGGAGCTCGCTGCGGCCAACGCCCGCTTACAAGAAATCGATCGTCGTAAATCCATTTTCGTCTCCACGGCTTCGCACGAACTCCGGACGCCGCTGACCTCGATGAAAGTCCATGTGGCCAACCTGCGCGATGGGATTGATGGAGCCGTCTCGGACGAGCAACGACGATCACTCGCGCGTGTCGAGGCCAACCTGTCGCGCCTTCAGCTCCTCATCGATGACCTTCTGGATCTGTCACAGATTGAAATGGGACAAACTGCCATGCATGTGAAACCGGTCGCAGTCGGCACTGTGATCGCCAAGGCCGTCGAAGATGTCTACCCCATGGCTTCCGAACGTCAGGTGAACGTCGTGATCACGCTGGCATCCGATCTTCCCGAGGTATCGGCTGACCCCGACAAGGTATACCAGATTACGTTGAACCTCCTACACAATGCGGTGAAATTCACACGTTCGGACACGACGGTCGACATCTCAGCCGCTCCGTTGTCGGACGGCACCGTCCAGATTTCGGTGTCGGACGCAGGGCCTGGGATAACGTTGGAGGATGCAGAAAAGATCTTTCAACCTTTCTATCGAGTATCCACCACAGGAAAGAAGTCAACGGGAGCGGGCCTGGGCCTTGCGATCGCCAAGTTACTCGTCGAACTGCATCATGGCCGACTATGGGTCGAGACCGTGCCAGGATATGGGAGTCGCTTTTCGTTCACGCTGCACTCGATTCAAACGAGAAGACCTGCTACGGCACAAGCTCTCCCGCTGATCTCTCCCTACCCTCACACGGTTTGATAGTACCCGCTGACTGAAACAGCACAACAATAGATCGAAGGCTGCCGGCATGCTCGTGCCTGCCTACATAAAGGACGGCTTCGTCGATACGCCTCTCTGCTTGATGAGTCTCGTGAGGTAGGTTCGTTGCAGACCAAGTAACTCGGCTGCCTTCGTTTGGTTCCATCCTGCTCGGCGCAGCGCTTCTTTGAGGATCTTCCGGCTGTAGGCCTCCATCACGGCATGGTAGTTCAGGCTCGATTCTTCCGATACATCGGTCTCGAACGGCAACTTCCGCTGAACCTTAATCCCGAGATGTTCGGGTTCGATACAGTCGCCGGGACAGAGTACCGTAGCCCGAGCCAACACATTTTCCAACTCACGCACGTTTCCAGGCCAATGGTATTCATAAATCGCATTGAGCGCATCCTGACTCACCCTGGCAGGACGACGCCCCATCGCAGCGTCATGTCTCCGGATAAAATGATTCACCAACGCTGGGATATCCTCTCCCCGCTTACGCAATGGCGGAAGCGTGAACGAAATGACGTTGAGGCGATAGTAGAGATCCTCCCGGAACAAACCTTCCTGGATCGCGCCTTTCAGATCTTTGTTCGTCGCCGCCACAAAGCGCACGTCGGTGCGAATCGGGCGATTGCCGCCGACGCGATAAAACTCTTGATCCTGTAATACGCGGAGGAGGCGCGTTTGGAGCCCTGCCGGCATATCACCGATTTCATCAAGAAAGACCGTCCCGCCCGCCGCCGCCTCGATCTTCCCAGGCTCTCGCGTTACGGCTCCTGTGTACGCACCTTTTTCATGGCCGAACAATTCGTTTTCGAGCAAGCTCTCCGGCAATGCCGCGCAGTTCACAACCACGAAAGGCCTCCCGGCGCGCGGGCTCCACCGATGCAGCGCGCGCGCCATCACCTCCTTGCCGGTTCCTGTTTCACCCAGCAACAGAACCGTGGCCGAGGAGGCAGCGGCGCGTTGTGCCGTCTCCAGGAGTTGCCCCATCCGCTGACTCGGCCCCACAATACATTCATAGCGGCCTTGGACTTCCGCTTGCAGAAGGCCGATCTGCCGTGTCGTGGCCGCCTGTGCCATCGCCTTTTCGATCACGATCGAGAGGTGGTCAGGCTCGAACGGCTTCGTCAGGAACTCGCACGCACCCAGCCGGATGGCCTCCACCGCCCGACCGATTGTTCCGAACGCCGTAATAACGATCACTTCCGGAAGAGTCTGTGTCGAACCATTCGACCGTTTTTCGGCCAGGCGTTTGAGGATGTCGAGTCCGCTGAGGCCTGGCAATTCGATATCGAGCAGCATGACATCAGGCTGGTCCTCGGCCGCCATTCTCAGCGCCTGTTCGCCGTCCTCAGCCGTGAGCACGTCATGCCCCATCCAGGTCAAGCGCTTGGTGAGCGATGTCAGGATATCGGGGTCGTCGTCCACAATGAGAATGCGTGCCTGCATGAACACCTCTGGTCAGGTTGCTTGGGACGCCATTGTAGCGGAAGATCAGCTGGATGAGAAAGTCAGCCCACGATAAATTTGCTATCTAGAGCAAGAATGAGACCTCGTTAACTGCACGATAGCGATGAACATGATTCATATTTTTGCTACGCCATTCCATAAGTCATTGAACTAGCGAGTGATCTATAGCCGGTCGCCAAGGACAATCACTCCGGGATCTTCGCACACGACGAATGTATACAAAAAGATTCTGTATCCAATTGGATTCGCGTGACTACCGCCATGTTTCGGGGATGAAATGGGAAAAATGTCCACCTCTCTCAAGAACCTATCACTTCCATAGGAGAGAATACTGAGAAATTGCTTGTTACCTATAACAGAAGTAGCTACAATGGCCACTGAGGTGAGCAATGAGCAGGGTCGGTGTCAAGGAACTCAAAGACCGCCTGACATACTATCTTCGCCTGACCCAGAAGGGTGAAGAAATCGTCGTCACCGACCGAGGGCGGCCGATTGCATTACTCCAGCAAATCGAGGCCGGAAAGCCCGGGACACGCGAGGCACGTCTCGCACAACTCGCTGCGCTCGGCAAGATCATTCCGCCGACGGGCGCGCCGAGCAAGCGACATAAGCCACTCGCCTATCGAGGCTCATCAGTCGGGCGGGCGGTCGTCGACGACCGTGATGAACGGTGACGATGTACTATTGGGACACCAGCGCTCTCGTAAAGCAATTCATCGATGAAGTTGGAACAAGCGAAGCCATCGCTTTGCGAGCCGATGCTCCACCCCATGCCACCGCCACCATCGCCTATACAGAGACCTTTTCGGCTTTTCGCAGACGAGTCCGGGAAGCAGCGCTAAAGGAATCCCAATACCATGAAGTCGTTCGTCGCTTTTTACAAGAATGGCCCGTCTACGTCAGGATCAACTTGGATGAAAGTATCCTTGGACGATCCAGAACGCTACTCGAACGATACCCCCTGCGCACTCTTGATGCCATCCATCTCGCTTCAGCAATCGAGCTGCAAGATCATCTAGCCGAACCGTCAGTTCTTATCTCGGCAGACACACAACTTCTCAGAGCAGCCATGGCAGAACATCTAGATACTAGGCGTATTCCCTTGTGACCCCATCGTGAAAGGCAACGCCTGTCTTTTGCTTCAACAACACGTGGCACGTGATATTTCACGCTAAGGAAAGTAGATGCCGGTTCTGAGACGAGGCTACTCAGGCTCATAATTGAGATTCGGCGAGAGCCAGCGTTCAACCGTGCGGAGGTCCATTCCCTTACGGCGGGCATAGTCTTCGACTTGATCCTTGCCGATCTTGCCGACGGCAAAGTACTTGGCGTCCGGATGGGCGAAATAGAACCCGCTTACAGCCGCAGTCGGCAGCATCGCGAAACTTTCGGTCAAGGTGATACCGGCATTCTTTTCCACTTGCAACAGATCGAACAGGAGCTGTTTCTCCGTATGGTCCGGACAAGCCGGATACCCCGGCGCGGGACGGATCCCACGGTATCGCTCGCGGATGAGATCCTCATTCGTTAATCGTTCATCCTCTCCGAAGCCCCACTCTTTCCTGACACGTGCATGGAGAAACTCGGCAAATGCCTCAGCCAGCCGATCGGCAAGGGCTTTGGCCATGATCGAATTATAGTCGTCATGGTCTTGATCAAACCGCTTACAGAGTTCCTCGAGTCCGATGCCGGCCGTAACGGCGAAGGCTCCGATGTAATCCTGCCGGCCTGATTCCTTCGGAGCAACATAGTCGGCTAGTGAGAGATTGGGTTGGCCCGTCGGCTTCTCCGATTGTTGCCGCAGATGATGGATCGTCGTGAGCACGGCCTTGCGAGACGTATCCTGATACAGCTCGATATCATCTCCCAGACTGGCAGCAGGGAAAACCCCATAGACAGCCTTGGCTGTGAGCTGTCTCTGCTGGACGATCTCATCCAGGAGACGTCGCGCATCGTCATACAGCTCCTTCGCCTTTGGACCAACGGTTGGATCATCAAAGATCGTCGGGTAGCGCCCTCTCAACTCCCACGTATGGAAGAACGGCGACCAGTCGATATAGGGAATCAGCTCAACCAGTGATTGATCGGGAATGGTCTGAATACCCAGCCTGGCCGGTGTAGGAATATCGGTCTTAGCCCAGTCAGATAGAAGACGATTGGCGCGTGCGTGGGTGAACGAGAGGAGAGACTTGGTGCCCCGCTCGTGATGAGACCGCCGCACTCGCTCATAATCGTCCCTCACGTTTTTCACGAACTCTTGCCGCTGCGTGTGGCTGACCAAGCTGCCCACGACACCGACTGCGCGCGACGCGTCCAACACATGGACCACGCCAGGCTGATAGGATGGTGCAATCTTCACCGCCGTATGGGCTTTACTCGTCGTTGCCCCACCGATCAGGAGCGGGACATCAAACCCCTCGCGCGTCATCTCCTTCGCCACATGCACCATCTCGTCGAGTGACGGCGTGATGAGCCCGCTCAGACCAATAATGTCGGCCTTGTTCTCTCGGGCGGCGGCGAGAATCTTCTCGCAGGACACCATCACGCCGAGATCGATCACTTCATAGTTGTTGCAGCCAAGCACGACGCCGACGATGTTCTTTCCGATGTCATGCACATCACCTTTCACGGTCGCGAGCAACACCTTCCCCTGCGCCTGGAACTTGCCGGTTCGCTTTTTCTCCTCCTCCATGAAGGGCATGAGATAGGCGACGGCCTTCTTCATCACACGGGCGCTCTTGACGACCTGAGGCAAGAACATCTTACCCGACCCGAACAAATCTCCGACGATGTTCATGCCTGCCATCAGCGGCCCCTCGATCACCTCCAACGGCTTGGGGTATTTCTGACGGGCCTCTTCGGTATCGACGT
>CAZAKX010000100.1:0-11715 GCA_964485915.1 uncultured Nitrospira sp.
GAGGGGAAAGACGTTGGCTATGCCGAATGGAAGTGTGTTGGAGGACCTATGGAGTGTGAAGGCGAGTTTAAGTTTACAGGCGGAGCCGGTGGTTTCAGTGGAATCTCGGGAACAATACCGTTTTTCAGCTGGATTGTCTTCGAGAAGCTGGAGGCAGGCAATGCTCGGGCCGTCGGCTATGCTTACTGGCCCAACCTCACGGTGACGTTGCCCTGAGAGATCCCTCCGCGAACATGCGACCATTGGTAACGAAGCAATTAAAAATGTGCGGCTGCTGGCTCCCTAGGTTATGGAATGAACCTGGACAAGAAGTACGTCGTGTTTGATCTATCACCAAGTTGTTTCGGTTATCTACTGATATCCAGCCTCCTCTCTGGAGGGTTACGAGTGGAGCCGGTGCCGAACCCACAACTATTCCTTGTCGTTTGACCCACTCTCGACCTTCCGTTAGAATGTCCTCCTTAACTATCTCCTCTCCGGCTGCTGCTGGAGCTTTTGCGCACTATGACACCGCACTCCAGCCCTTGGGCCTCCGTGATCGTCCCTATCAAGGATGAGCGAGACAATCTAGCTCCCCTCATTGCAAGTCTCTTGAAGGTCATGGATTCCCACGAACAGTCTCGTTCTCGCCCTTATGAGATTCTCTTCGTCGACGATGGGAGCCGCGACGGGAGCAGCGACGAATTGGACCGATTGGCACGCGAACATCCTTGCGTGCGCGTCTTCCACTTCGATCGTAATTACGGCAAAACGTGCGCGCTTGATGCGGGTTTTCGGCAATCGTCGGGCGAGATCATCATCCAGATCGACGGCGATCTCCAGCAGGACAGCGAAGATATCTTGAAGCTGCTTCCTTATACCGCCTCCCACGACCTCGTCTGCGGATGGAGGCAACAACGACAGGACGGCTTCGTGAAGATGCTCTCCTCTCGGATTGCGAATCCTGTGCGAAACTTTTTTACTCATGACGGTGTCCATGATACGGGCTGCCCGCTCAAGGTCTTTCGACGCCCCGTGCTGGAACGCATCCGGCTCTTTGAGGGCCTGCATCGATTCTTCCCGGCGCTCGCGCTCATGCATGGGTTCACGGTCACGGAAGTGCCGGTGCGTCATTATCCTCGCATCCACGGCGTCTCCAAATACGGCATGGGGAACCGCTTGTTCAAGTCGCTGTATGATCTGATCGCCGTACGTTGGATGCAGAATCGTGTGTTGCTCTATAGATTCCGTGACAAATGACACAAGCTGGATCACTCCCGGCAATTTCACTATCCCCACATGTACAATGACGTCCCTCTTTCCAACATCCCAT
Organism: uncultured Nitrospira sp.; assembly: GCA_964485915.1. Taxonomy (GTDB): domain Bacteria; phylum Nitrospirota; class Nitrospiria; order Nitrospirales; family Nitrospiraceae; genus Nitrospira_D. The sequence goes on from CAZAKX010000100.1 coordinate 1,313, forward strand.
GAGTACTGAGACCATCTGGCTCGGTATCGGCTTTCTCGGCCAAGGACTGTTTTTTGGTCGTTGGTTGGTGCAATGGATTGCCTCCGAGCGCAGTTCCGAGAGCCGGGTGCCTATTTCCTTCTGGTATATGAGTCTCATTGGGGGGCTGATTACGCTCACCTATGCCATCTACCGGAAGGACCCTGTGTTTATTTCGGGGCAAAGCCTCGGGGCGGTGGTCTATCTGCGCAACCTGATTCTCATTCACCGCACGGATCAAACGAAGAACCCGCCGCGGCCACAGGCATGAGTGGCTCTAACGTTCACCTCAACCGGACCCGTTCCATCCTTCAGGGATAACGACCACCACCTACTATGGATCGGAGCTCATCGCAACCCATCCAGCTGCTGGCCTTGACGCTCTTGGCTGGTCTGTTGTTCTTCATCGGCCTCGGCAGTATGGGATTGACCGATCGCGACGAAGGCCGCAATGCTGAGGCCGGTCGTGAAATGTTCGCATCCGGCGATCTCGTGACGCCGACCTTCAACGGCGAACTACGCGTTGCGAAGCCGGTCTTCGTCTATTGGCTGATGACGGTGTCCTACCATGTATTTGGGGTGAATGAGTTTGCAGCGCGTGCTCCGTCCGCCTTCTTCGGCGTGGCATTGATCGTGATGCACTACTGGTTTCTGTCCCGCCTTCGCGGCCCGACCGCGGGTCTGGTTGGCGCCCTGATGTTGCTGTTGAATATCGAGATTCTGGCGCTCGGACGAATGGCCATTACCGATAGTGTGCTGATTTTCTTCACCACGTGGTCGCTCTATAGTTTTTGGCTCGGTCTCCACGAAGAGGGTGCTGGGCGACATTGGATCTACGGATTTTATGCCGGCATGGCCTTCGCTACTTTGACGAAAGGACCGGTGGGATTCGCCGTCCCGCTGATGACTGCGCTTCTCTACCTTCTCGCCACTCGGCAATGGCTGGTCTTTTGGCAGAGAGGCGCTCCCATCGCAGGCACATTACTGTTTTTCATTTTGGCCGGTCCTTGGTACGTCGCCATGCTTGTGATCCACGGCGATGCCTATTCGTCTCAAGCCAAGGTTCACACAGTGGGACGATTCCTCGCGCCGATGGAAGGACACGGAGGAGGATGGTGGTTCTATTTTCCCGTCTTACTTCTGGGCTTCTATCCTTGGAGTGCGGTGTTACCTGCCGCATTCTACCGAGCCTATGCAACCTGGCGCGAATCACCCGGCTTGTTGCACATGCGGAATGGCTCGCCTGAAACGAAAGAACCACCGGGATCCGGTCATGAATTGGAATGGTTTGCAGGCTTGTGGGTGATCGGGACATTCATCTTTTTTACCTTGTCGTCCACCCGCCTCCCACACTATATCGGTCCGTTGTTTCCCGCCTGCGCCCTGCTCGCCGCTTCCTATTGGGCCCAAGGTCTGAAAGAGCCTTCGACCAAAGGACTGCGCGGATCAATCCACTTCATGATGGGAATCGGCTATCTGGTGGCAATCGGGCTCGCGAGTGCACCATTCCTCTTCCACACATTCTCAGGAAAGATGGTGAAAGAGTTTCCACTCGCCACCCAATTTGACCTGGGGATCGGTCCCTATCTCGGCGCAATCATCGTCGTGACGGCCATGGGATTCATCGGCTACTGGGGGCTGAGCGACACGAAGCGCCACCTCACCTTTGGGGCGGCCGGTGCAGCGCTCGCGAGCGTCTTTCTCGTAGCCATTCTTGCCGTGGTTCCTGATCTCAATCGCTATGCCATTGCGCCACCGCAGGAATTGGCCTACGCGGCCGGGCTGAACCTCAATCCAACCGAACAGCTGATTGCATTCGGGACAACGAGGCCATCCACGACGTTCTATGCAAGACGCCCTGTGCTGTTCATTCCTTCCAACGAACTCGACCGTCTGCGTTCCGCCTTGAGTAAGAAAGGTCGTACGATGATTCTGCTGCCTGAATCGTCTCAGGATGCCCTGCCGAAAGAAGCGGCTGATTTTCAACCGATTCTCAAACGCCATGGCTATGTCTTGTTGAGCAACGAGCAGATGGTCGACATTCCCAAGGACAAGAAGGCCATTCCCCTGACAACTCCACCCCCGTTGCTTGGACACTAGGCTGAACTAGAATTCTTCTTGATGTAGCCTCTCATCCTCGCAACCGAGAATAGCGCCGACCCCGAACGAGAGTAGGGAGCCCGACGCTCTGATTCGGGTCACACACGTTACTGAAGCGGCAGCACGCCCCGTGCATCAACAAGAATCAGAAGAGCGAGGACCACACCACCAAGTAGAGCGCTTTCTTGGAGGACGAACCAGTTCGACGATACTTCAAGGCTTCTAGGTGCCTGCCCAATGGCATTGAACCAATAGGCTAGACACGTAAACCCCACAGAAGAGAGTACGAGTGGAGATGTCGTCATCGCCGCAAGCCCATACGCAATCAGACAGACGGAGGTCCTCAATTGCCAGCTTCTTGCAGTCCGCTCTTGGCTGACCCAATAGGTTCGTCGAAGCCATAGACCACCCACGACAGCGACAACACCCAACGCCACAAACAGCATGCCCACAAATCCATCATCCCTGTCGTGTGACAGCGTCCAGAGTACAGCGAAGGCCGTCGAGACTCCGATCGCCGCATGTCGACATCCTTCCTGCAATGAGGTTCGCCATGCTTTGAGTGGAGCCGCAGCGAGCGACCCGCTGAGAATACCCACGACCGCGCCTCCAACCACATCCGTCGGGAAATGCGATCCACGAAGCACTCGACTAAGGGCCACAAAAATCGCTGCGCTGATACACAGCGGGCCCCAGGCGGGGAATCGTTTCGCCAATACGGTCGCAACAGCAAAACTGGCCGTGCTGTGCCCGGAGGGAAACGAATCCAATCCTGACCCCCAGGATATCGCCATCTCCCAGTCCCCAGAGTGAACGAACTTGGGGCGAGGCCTACCGATGAGGTGTTTCAGCACGTTGGCCAGGATCGCCGCAATGCCGTGAGCGATTAATGACTGAATTGCGGCAAGTTTGAGGACTCTCTTTTCAAAGACCCAGGCGAGCGCCAGGAGCAGAATGCTCAACAAAGCGAGACGCCACCCTTGGCCAATCCAATCTCCGGTATTGCTTGTGAATGCCATCCATGGAATGGTGAGTTGGTCCCACGGCAGATGCACCGTGACCGATCGCACATACTTGGTGATCGGCAGGTCAAACTGGGCCCAGCCGAGAAAACTGATAACCAGTGCCGCACAAGAACAGCCGAATGCCGCTAGGGGCCAAATCTTTTTAGGAGGTATCGGAGCAGATACGCCCATGCGGGTGGGATGTGTATCAATGGCTCCTGAATGCCCGGAACTCGTCACCACGCGCTCATCGTCAGCCCCCCGACCTTAGGGTATCCAGTCGGCTAGGAAGACGTTAAACTCGCCCGGAGCCTTGGCATTTCGATCCGATACCCAGACGAGACGTTTGCCGTCCGGCGAAAACATGGGAAAACTGTTGAAATGCCCTTCCGTGGTGATGCGCTCCGTGGCCGTCCCGTCGTCACGCACCAGATACAAGTGGAAACTGGGGCGACCTCCTTCTCCTCTTGTTTCTAGGTTCGAAGAGAAGATGATGCGCGTGCCATCGGGATGAAAGTAGGGAGAAAAGTTTGAGGCGTGGTTCGAGGTGACTTGCTTCTTGCCTGAGCCATCGACATTGATCACGAAAATTTCCAGCTGACCGGGTTCAACCAGCCGTTGCGCCAGCAGATCCTTGTACTTTGTGATTTCTGCGGGGTCGGTCGGATGAGCCGCTCGATAGACCAGGCGCGTACTGTCCGGTGAAAAGAATGCGCCTCCGTCGTAACCCAAGTCATCCGTAAGGCGTCGAATGTTCGTGCCGTCCAGATTCATCGTATACAAGTCCAGATCCCCATCCTTCACCGATGTCCATACGATCGTTTTCCCATTCGGCGAGATCGTGGCTTCTGCATCGTAGCCTGGCGTGGCGGTCAACCGCTGCACTTGTTGACCATCGATACGGACCGAGTAGATGTCATAGTCGTCGAGCGCCCATCGGTACGCCCCGTCCCGCTTTGGTTGCGGGGGGCAATTCGGACCAGCCGCGTGTGTGGAGGAATAGAGCACGCGTCGGTCACCGGGGAAAAAGTAGCCGCATGTCGTCGCACCCACACCGGTACTGACCAACCGCAAAGTCTCGCTTTGCAAGTCCATCACATACATTTGATAGCAACCCAGCCCACTGGCGGCTGGTTTCAACGGTGTGGCCTGGGCATCCTTGGTCCAATCGTTGGTTGATTGAAAGATCAGCTTGGTACCGTCGAATGAGAAATACGCTTCCGCGTTTTTACGGCCGAAGGTGAGTTGACGGATATTCGCCAAATGCCGTTCTGGAGAATCAGTGGGCGCAATCGCTTCGTTCACCCGATCAGCCGTCGCTCCGAATTGAGGAGTGCTCATCAACACGCAGAGCCCCACCGCCCAGACCCCGGCGATCCTACGACAGGTCATCAATTCGCACCTCCATGGTGTCCTCTTGTCCCGGCCATATCTCTCGCTTCTTCACAGCACCGTCTTGGAAAATCACATAACTGTGCCACCCGTAATAAAACAGGAGTCGCGCTACTTTCGCAACCGCGTCGGCGGTCACCCCATACAGGACCGTCATGACGCTACCCGGTACATTCGCCCGATGGCAAGAGAACAATACAGCCATGGTTGGCCCCTCATAGCTCTGGCCATCAATCCGAAAACCGGTATCCTTGAGGGCGGCACGGTCCCCGCATGACTCTAGCACGACTGAGTGAACGGCTGGCCCCTGATCGGCATCAGCAAGTATTAGGACCGAGCCTTCACGAGGAAGTGCATGGCCTTCAAGCGCAACCACTTTCGTCCGTTGTGAATCCGTAGGCTCGTGCGCCTCAATACGAGACACGATCTGCTCCAGCGGAGACGCAGGGTCAGAAAACGCCCGCATCACCGTCTTGCTTGAATCGGTGACATAACTATTCAGGACAGCCGGCAGTTGATGTCTGGCCAACCGACGGAATGTCATCATCTCCGGGTCAAGCTCTACCCACAGTGGAACAGTCGGCAGTACAAGTTCAACGATATTGACATGAGAGGGGTTCAGCATCACCGATCTCACTTCGCTGGTGTCCTCCATCACGACCCTGATAGGCATCGCGAATCGATAGGGTTTCTCCGACTGCTGGATTCGGATGGTCAGTTGCCAGGTCTCTTGGCCTCCATCCTTTCTCACCCTACGAGCGCTCGCATCTCCAAGAGAGACCGTAGGTGCGCCTGGCTGCTCGACCCATTGTTCAAAAAACCACCGTAAATTTTGTCCGCTTTCACGAGAAAAGACCTCCTCGATCGATTCCCAATCCGCCGGTTGATTGCGATACTGACCGACAAATGTCTTCAGCCCCCTCCAAAATGGCTCATCGCCGATCTCTCGGCGAAGCAGGTGAAAGACAAAGGCCGATTTTTGATACCCGATGGCATTATCCTTCTCGTCGTGCTTTCTAAAGAACTGTGACACTGCATAGTCGACTTCAGCCCTCACATAGAGATTGTATCCTTGCAGCATCATTCGTCTCTGCTCCATGGCTTGGCGGTCATCCTTGACCAATTCATGCCAGTAATAATTGGCCAAGTAGGTCGTCAACCCTTCAACCCAGTTGCCGTGACCATCACGATTGAACACCGAATTCCCGATCCACGAGTGCACGATCTCGTGGCCTAAGGCATACGGTTGCGTATAGTGTCGTTTGATGCTGCCGCTGCCGAGGAGGGTAAACGAGGGCATACCGAGGCCACTCGCAAAAAAATTCTCCACGACCGCAAATTTCTCAAAGGGATAAGCTCCCAGTATCTGAACATACGCCTCGAGGTACTGTGCGGTTGCATCGAGATATTCATCCGCTAAGTCAGCATTGTCCGGCAAAAAATGGGTCTGAATTTCAATCCGCTGTCCTGTCGTCGACGTTTTCCATTCTCTTGATTTGGTCACAAACTTGTTGGCCACGAGCGTGAACGCTTCGGACCGCTCCTGAACGATCCACGTTGAGGAGACCATTCCAGCGGTGAGGTTCTCCGCAACCTTCTGCCCTGATCCAACCACCGTCCACCCTTCTGAAATCTGACTCGTCACCCGATAGGTACTGAAGGAGCCCTCGACATCCGGGTACCATTGGCTTTCACCGCTCAAATACACACCCTCCAGGCCGATATGTCCCGCCGTCTCACTGGGCGTGACAAACCGTAAGTGACGGGGTTCCTTCGGAGGATCATTGATCGGCCCTCGATAGACCCAGACCAAGGTCACTTTGCGGCCATGCTCTTCGGGAAGCATCACGACGATACGCTGCGCGGAAGAATCAGGAATTCGGACCGTCGTGAAGGAAGCGACCTGGCTTGAGCTCTCTTGCCCAAGCGTGATCGATTCAACCTGCAATGTCTGGGCAAGCGTGAACCTGATGGACTTGACTCTCGCATTCACCTCTAGGTCAATCTGATCCGTCGCCGCCAGCTCGTGTGTCGCCGGGGTCAACGTGACTGAAATATTGTGATGGACTGAGATGACATCCTCATTCTGCAGCGGGAATGAATGGCCCTCTGCAGTGAGAAGGATAACGAGGAACAGACCGAGGAGGTGCTGGCAGAATACCCGCTTCCTGATACACATCAGGAAACTTTTAACACTCGCGACAGACGAGTACAAGCTGGATCGCCGTCAAAAGGCGTTCTAGATCAACCGGCTTTATGAGAATTTCCTGAGGCCTTAATGCCCAGGCTTCGTCGAGTAATTCCTCGCTCTGACTCCCGGTCATAATGATGATACCGCCGGGAAATTCCTTCTCGCGCAAAGCATGAAGCATATCGATCCCCGCCAAACCTGGCATGATCAGATCGAGTAAAATTGCATCCGGTGGACGATCGTCAATGATTCGAAGAGCCTCCTGACCATCGTTGACGCCGTGGGCGCGATACCCTCGAAGACGCAAGAATTTGACCAGGAGATCACACACAAGAGGCTCGTCGTCAACCACCAAGATCGACTCATCAAGCTGCTGAATCGGCTCTCCGTTTCCCGACGAAAACTGAGTGGTAGCCGACTGCACTGACATCTGCGTGATCCGACTCACAGCCTCGACAAGGACATCCAATGACAGCCCTTTTCTGATGAAATCGGTCGCCCGTAGGGCTCGTGCTTGATTCTCCTGAATTTCAGTCGCGCCCCCACCCAAGATGATCACGGGCGCATGGGGGTCGATGGCTCGAATCTCCTTCAAGACGGTGAGTCCATCCATCTCCGGCATTCGCAGATCCAGCAGAGTCACTCGAGGACTGGAGGTGCGAAATAGATCAAGCCCTTCTCGTCCACTGGTTGCCGTAATGACATGATACCCCTGTCTGGTGAACACGTTCTGCAACAGATCGCAATTCATCTGGTCGTCATCTACGATCAAGAGCTTGATCATCTCCACACACCTAGTTAGTTGTGAAGCACAGATTGCCTTGAGAAAAAGATAACATGCGGTGAGGGATAAGAGAAGACAATGCGTGGTTTACAGGGAGGAGGCCGGCTGCCCGAACAAAGCTGCTACGAATGCCTCGGCATTAAAGTCCTGCAGATCCTCGGCTGCTTCTCCTACACCGACTAAACGGAGGGGAAGTTTCAGTTCCTCCGCAATAGCAACGACGATACCGCCCCGAGCGGTCCCATCCAGTTTCGTCAGAGCGAGTCCTGTGACCTCCATCGCTTCGTGAAACTGTCGAGCTTGTCCTAATGCATTTTGTCCGAGGGTGGCATCCAAGACCAACAACACTTCATGTGGCGCACCGGGCAATTCCTGGCCGATCACCCGTCTCACTTTCCGTAGTTCGTCCATCAGATTTGACTTAGTGTGCAATCGGCCGGCCGTGTCGATCAGAACCACATCCGCCTTTCTCGCCTTGGCCGCAACAACCCCATCAAAGGCAACGGCAGCCGGATCAGCCCCGTGACGCTGACGAATAACTTCTGCGCCAATTCGATCCCCCCACACTTGGAGTTGCTCAATGGCGGCCGCACGAAATGTGTCACCAGCAACAAGCAACGTTCGACGCCCTGCCTGTGTCATCCGTTGTGCAATCTTGGCAATGGTCGTTGTTTTTCCGACACCGTTGACTCCGATGACCAGGACAACAAATGGCTTAGGACCTTCGTTTACGAGCTGATCAAGGGTCGGACAGGAGACGGTTTTGAGTATACTGTACAGCGACCGACTGAGAACGTTCCGAAGCCCTTCCGGAGTTTGCGCATCAACCCCTCGCGTTTCTTCGTTGACCTGCTTGATTAAGCGATCAACGACCCGAGCACCAAGATCAGCTGCAAGCAGGGAAGATTCGAGCTCTTCCAGCAACTCTTGGTCCGGTGTACGTCCAAGAAATCGATCCAGCGACTGCTGCACGACGCCGCGCGTTTTGCCGAGCCCCTCACTGAGTCGTTGAAACCATCCCATCGTCAAGAAAACTTCCTCTTGCGTTGCCGAGAACACATAATCACCCGTGGCACTGGAGAAATCATCTGCAGAACGTGCTGTTCGCGCCGTGACATTCGCACCGCTTCCCGTGGGCTACGTTCATGATCATAGCCACAGAGATGAAGCACGCCATGAACCAGAAGTGTGGCCAGTTCATCATCTATGGAGCGTCCGGCTTCCTGAGCTTGGCGAATCGCAGTCGGTAACGAAATCACCACGTCCCCCAGCATATTCGTCGTAGAGTTTCTGACCTGAGGCACGACGGCCTCCCGTATTGGGAATGCCAGTACATCAGTCACTCGATCTTGTTGGCGATACTCGCGATTCAAGCGACGGATGCGTGCATCTCCGATCAATTCCAAGCTCAATTCAGACTTCGCCTCTCCGACAGCCATCAAGATGCGTTGCGCCAGACGGATAAAGGAGGGCCGTCGGACGGGGCACTGCACAAGGCTCACCCGGAGATACACGGCCATTTACCGAGGACGCCTTGCATGGCCGATTGGTGGTGAACCGGCGGTCGTCGGCTTGCGTACAATCGAGGATTGGGGCTGTGGTGATGAGAGTGGTTCGCGAGTTAGTTGAGAATCGCTACTACTTACTGCCTGATGACGATCATAGGCTTTGATGATGTCTTGAACGAGTCGATGTCTCACAACATCTTTCTCATCGAAGTAGATGAAGGCAATGCCTTCAATATCCTGAAGAATCTCCTTGACTTGTATGAGGCCAGACACTCGGTCATTCGGGAGGTCCACTTGCGTGATATCGCCGGTGACAATGACCTTGGAATGGAATCCCAGCCGAGTGAGGAACATTTTCATCTGTTCGGCCGTCGCGTTTTGCGCTTCATCGAGAATGACAAAGGAATCGTTCAACGTTCTCCCCCGCATAAACGCAAGAGGTGCGATCTCAATATCGCCTTTCTCAATCAACCGATTCGCCCGTTCCATGTCCATCATGTCAAAGAGCGCGTCATAGAGCGGCCGCAGGTATGGATTTACCTTTTCGTAAATGTCGCCTGGGAGGAAGCCGAGCTTCTCGCCCGCTTCGACCGCAGGCCTGGCAAGAATAATTCGGCTCACCTCCTTATTGATCAAGGCACTCACCGCCATAGCCATAGCCAAATATGTTTTCCCGGTCCCAGCCGGCCCGATGGCAATGACGATATCGTGTTGCTGAATTGCTTCGATGTAGGACTTTTGAGTCGGAGATTTAGGGCCGACGAAGCGCTTCTTGGTGACAACCATAGCCGACTGCCCGAGCACATCTCTGAGCGAAGCTTCGGGGGTTCGGCGTAAGGCGCCCAGCGCATGAGTCACATCGTCGGCCTGAAGTGTAATTCCCTCGTTCGTGAGGGAGGCAAGTTCTAGGAGAATTCGTTCGGCTTGACGAACAGCGTCGGGGAGGCCGTCCAACGTGAGTTCTTCACCGCGTGCGGATAGCCGGACACCCAGCTCGTCTTCGATCAACTTGAGATGTCGGTCATGGTGACCGAAGAGGACAGCGGTGTTGGTACCCTCTCGTAGTTTGAGCTTACGCACGAGCGATGGTTGGTCTCCCTCCTACATCTACGTTGTGTATTGTAGCAGACAAGAAAAAGTCTAGACAAGGAGTTGCACGATCCTAGTGAAACGTCAGGCTTTGGGCGGAGCAGGTGGGGAATTCCGGGTCAGAGTCAAATCGAACTCCTGTGTGGCTAGACCTCCATGCTCGTCCTTCGCGACAACTTTGACATGAAATGTTCCCTCTTGATCTGTCGGGATCTGCCACCCAATATGACCTGATTCCGCACTAATGACCATCCCGGGAGGAGCCATCTCCAAATGATAGGTTAACCGATCACCGTCTGGATCACGCGCTTGCACCG
>CAZAKX010000101.1:0-11707 GCA_964485915.1 uncultured Nitrospira sp.
GTCCGTCGGCCATTGCGTTTCCGGATGGTGATCTGCTTTTGCAGGATCGCCTGTTCCCAGGTGTCCTCTGTGGTATGAACGACAGCCCTCCGAGTTTGTGACAGCGCACTCCAGATGAAATGACAGAAGTCCCAGCGTCTCGCTTCGTCTGGGAGCTGGGCAATGTGGTCGAGGAGGGAGCGTTCCCCTCTCTCATTCTTATCCTCCGCAATGAGCCAGCCCTCTCCGCTTCCGTTAAACCATCGCAGTGAAATTTGCCGATGCTCTGGACGGATGAAAATATCATAGCGGTAGGAGTCGCCAGTCCACTTCGTCTGTTTGCTAAAACTGCAGGGTCTGCCTGGTCCGAAGCGTGCGGAGCATACGTGTGTCCATTGAGTGGGATCAACTTGGATCGCAACATACCGGTTTCCGTAAGGCGGATGGAGTAGATATCCAGATTCTTCAATCCTCATCGTTGGAATGGGAGGTTGGTTCATACGTCCTCATGTGTCGATGTTGAAGGAATGCGCTGTTCCTACGTGGGTGATAAGGGGTGGAGATAGCGTTGGCAGAGATCGAGGGGGTATCCGGTACGCGAGTGATACTCTACCGGCGTTTCTTGGTACCGTGGAATGTCGGGAAGTGGAATGCCCGAGAGGATCTGGTATTGGTGACGCGGGAGTGCGGGATTGTCGCTGAACTGATAGATCTTTCTTCCGTGCTGTTCAATGAAAGCCACGCAAGTGTCTCTGCTGAAACTCCGAGGGAGCCGATACCGTTCGAGAATGCTCGCCCAAAGTACGCCGTGCGCATAGAGATCAAAGCAGAGTGTATAGAGAAAATGTGGGTCCCCAATTGGCAGGAGGGGGACGTACAACGATCCGTCTGGTTGAGGTGTCACTTCTCGGACATGGGCATAGACAATTGGCGGTTCCGGTTTATGTATCGACTCTGTTGCGGGGAGAGACTGGGCTGTCCGGATGTGCGCGCATTCGGTTCGTCGGTAGGTCCAATGTGGACAGGTGCATTGCCAGTCATTGGCCTGACTTCGCGTGACGGTATAGCAAAGTCCCGGCTTGGAATTCGATGCGATGGAGAAGGATTCGGCGTGAGGCATACAGCCTCCCTGTGCGACGTGAGCTTGACTGTGGGGGAAGCGAATCAGACTCCTATGGCGGCAGGATCTGTGGAGCGGCTGCTGTCTGAGGCATGAGATGCGTTGGTCCCGTGATGGGAAAGCCTCACAGCCTTCTGACCTACCGAGATGCAGTGAAATCAAAAAAGGAAGCGGTAGCCGGTTCAGTCGGAGCGGGGTTCATCCACCAACTGGGACCTTCCGATGATGGCGCGTATGAGACTGTGAGGTCGATACATCGACCACGGTTTCTAAGCTGGTCGAGTATGTCCTCCTCACTCGCAAGATACTCGCTATCGGTGAAGGTCTTACATTGAAGATGGGGCATCGGTGGGGCGATCCCAGGAGGAAGCGGAGCGGGTGGGAGATACCCGAGAAGGTAGAGCAGGACAACGGTCGATATGGTTGGCATAGTGCCTCATCAACTCAATGGACACCATTCTATCGAAGCGTGTGAACGGGGGCAATCCGACCTTTGGGCTTAGGGATGGGGGTCGTCTTCCACTGGAGAGGCTGACAAGCTCACGTCGGTGTGAGGCCGTTCACTTTCCTGGACAAGGATCTGCAACATGGCTAGGTCGGCACGTTCTTGTTGTGCACGGCCTTCATCGTGGGTGAGACGAGATGTGGATGCGCCTCCAAGTAAGTGTCGAATGATGTTCGAGATAATCTGACGAAGGCTACTGGCTAGGGGGCGCATACTGCCACAGTAAGTCTGGATCGATTTGGTACAGGATCGGCTACGAGACGACGCGCTTCCATTTCTTGATGCGGCCATCGATGCGTGCGCGCTCATCATGTGAGAGCTGTGGTCTGAGCGTATCTGCGAGTTCCTTGGCCGGTTGAAATTGATGCCTGGCCGCAAGCGTCGCCCAGTAGTAGGCTTCAGACAAATCTTGCCGTTGGTTCGCCCTGCCTTCCGAATAAATGGATCCGAGCTCGTATTGGGCAAAAGGGAAATCGGCCTGTGCGGCCTTCCGGTACCAGCGCATGGCTTCGTGACTATTGGGAGGACTCTTGAATCCTACCTCAAGGTCTGCACCGAGAAGCAGCTGTGCGTCCGGGAGTCCAAGATCCGCCGCGCGCCGTAGCCATGCAAGCGATTCCCCCGCGTTGGGATTTGGAGAAAATGAGAGGCAGAGCGCTGCCAGCGCATCGGTCTGCCCCGCCCGGTGAATCCAGCTCCGGATGAGCGCCTCTCTGTTGGGCTGCGAGGCTACCTCCATTTGGCATCGCGCGACCGCAGGCAAGTCCATCGGTTGAGCTATTACGACTTCCGAACCGAGGAGCGTCATGCCGAGACTGCAGCCGATTGTTATGAGGCCGTGGCGACTCCAGCGTTGTACTGGTGATAGAAATGCACTGATCACTGGCAGAGGCAAGCTGGAAGTCAGTGTAGCCGCCATTCTGAGAGCAACTCCTTTTTGAACGCAACCCATTCTTGATGACACCCATGCTGAGATGACGTCGTCCCTGCGTGTGTATTACCGGATGGGCAGTCCTGTTCCTGGATTGTGGGGAGCTTAGGCAGCAGGATCGAGGGGGAGGAATCTGGTGGCTTTCACTTTTATCCCCTGGTCATTCTGATCGAGAATCCCTTCGAGCGCGATGACGGTGCCAGGTTCCAGTTGCCCTGATTCGTGTCGGTAGAGACTCGGAAAAATAACGACTTCGAGTGTGCGATCCTGATCTTCTAGGTGGACAAAGGCCATGGGTTGCTGCCTTTTAGTGGTGATGCGTTTGACTCGGGTGATCAATCCCGCGATTCGCACTTCTTTGCCATCTGGGAGGTCAGGAAGCTGAGTTAACGGAACAACTTGGAGACGCTTCAGTTGGTGGTCATGGACTCGTATGGGATGGTGACTGACATAGCATCCGAGAGCTTCTCGCTCGTGGTCCAATTGAATAGATGGAGCCCAGGTTGGTATTTGGGGCAGCACGCGAGTTTCTGACTCCACCGGCAAGAAATGGAGCAGAGTTTGTTGTGTGACGTTCCGGTGAGATCGAGCAGGCTTCGCTGGCGTCTCATCATCTAGAACTGCGGATAGTTGTGCGCGATGGTCACAGAGCGTGTCGAGGGCGCCCGATTTAATCAAGGCATCGAGTACGCGCTTGGTGACAATGCGTCGGTCGACGCGATCGCAGAGATCAAAGAAGGAAGCGAAGGTGCCTCCGGTTGCACGAGTCCCGATCAATTGCGTGGCGAGATGTTCTCCTACGTGCTTGATTGCGGCCAGACCATATAGCATGGCCCCGTCCACGATCGTGAATCCGGTCTTACTCCGGTTAATGTCGGGCGGAAGGAGCCTGACGCCCATTTCCCGACATTCACTGGCATAGAGAGAGATTTGCTCATGGTCACCGAAATCACTGGTCATCAACGCAGTCATGTAAGCCAGCGGATTGTGAGCTTTCAGATAAGCCGTCCGATAGGTGAGTAGCGCGTATGCAGCGGCATGGGATTTGTTGAATCCGTAGCCAGCGAACTTGGTGATCATCTGGAAGAGCTGTTCGGCTGCGTCACGCTCCGTGCCGAGTCCGACGGCACCCTCCACAAACTGTGTATGCAGGGCGCGCATCTCTTCTGGTTTCTTTTTTCCCATAGCCCGGCGGAGAATGTCGGCTTGGCTCAGTGAGAATCCTGCCACAGTGTTGGCGATGGCCATGACTTGCTCTTGATAGACGATCACGCCATAGGTAGTCCTGAGAATCGGTTCGAGGGCCTCGATGTTCGAGGCGAGGGGACATTGCCTGCGTTTCTGCTGAATAAACTCCGGAATCAGATCGAGGGGCCCCGGACGATAGAGCGCAATAATCGCTGTGATATCATCGAACCGATCAGGCTGAAATTCACGAAGGAGCTCCCTCATTCCGTTGCTTTCCAGCTGAAATACTCCCGTGGTACGTCCGCTTGCGAGGAGGGCGAAGGTTTTGGCGTCGTCGAGCGGAATGTCGTCCAGCGTCAACGGACGGGATCCCGGAGATTGCTGATTGATCAGTGAGATGGTGTGATCGATCACGGTGAGGGTCTTTAATCCGAGAAAATCGAACTTCACTAGGCCAATCTGTTCGAGTTCCCCCATCCCAAATTGCGTCACAAGGTCGTCGCTCGTCGTGCGGCATAATGGGACCGTCTCCAGCAGGGGGGTATCGGAGATGACCAGTCCCGCTGCATGGGTGGAGGCGTGTCTGGCGAGCCCTTCAAGGGATCCGGCGACCGATAGCAGGTTGCCGACCAAAGGGCGCGAGGCAGATAAGGCACTTAATTTCGGTTCTTCGGCGAGTGCCTGTGCGATCGTCATGTTGGGCTGAGACGGAATCAGCTTGGCAATCGTGTCGACTTCGTCGTAGGGAATGTCGAGAACACGGCCTACATCGCGGATTGCAGCTTTGGCGCCTAGGGTGCCAAAGGTGATGATTTGTGCGACATGGTCTCGGCCGTATTTCTCCGTGACATAGTTGATCACCTCCTGCCGTCTCTTCATACAGAAATCCATATCGATGTCTGGGAGGGAAACTCGATCCGGATTGAGGAACCGTTCGAAGAGGAGGTCGTAGGCGAGCGGGTCCAACTCTGTAATCCCGAGCGCGTAGGCCACCAGGCTACCTGCGGCCGACCCGCGTCCTGGTCCAACTGGGATGCGCCGGGAGCGGGCAAACTTCATGATGTCCCACACGATCAAGAAATAGCCGGCGAAGCCCATGGAGCAGATGGTGAGGAGTTCGGTCCGCAGGCGTCGTTCATACTTAGGTTGGTCTAGAGGCCCCGAGTGGTGGGCGAGGCGCGCCGACAACCCTTGTTGGGCGAGGATTTCAAGAAAACTGTCGAGGGTGTGCGGGGGAGGCACGTTGTACCGAGGGAGTTGTGTCCGATGCAGAGGAATCTCGAGCGTGCACTGTTCAGCTATCAGATTTGTGTGTGTGATGGCTTGAGGTAGCTCTCGAAAGGCTTCGGCCATCTCCTCGGAGGATTTGACGTACAGTTGGTCGGTTCCAAAACGGAGTCTGGTTGTATCAGTGATCGTAGTGCCGGTCTGGATGCAGAGCAATAAGTCATGGGCGTCTGCATCGCCTCGTTTGAGATAATGACAGTCATTCGTGGCGACCAACGGGATCCCCAGCTCCCGGTGCACGTGAATCAGGCCCTGATTGACTCTCTGTTGCTGGTGAAGTCCATTAGCTTGGAGCTCGAGATAGAACCGATCAGGACCGAAGATGTCGAGAAAGTCTTGGGCGGCCACGGACGCGGAAGCGAACTGTTCCTGGCGGAGGAGGGTGGGGATTTCACCGTCAAGACAGCCAGACAGTGCAATCAAGCCAGAACTGTGGCTGCGCAGCAAGGACTTGTCTATTCGGGGTTTGTAATAGAAACCCTCCGTGTAGCCGTGACTGACCAGGCGAATGAGGTTTTGGTATCCGAGACTGTTCTGGGCTAGCAGGATGAGGTGATAGAAATCACGGGGTCCCTCTGGGGGTTTTTTGTCTAACAGACTGCCCTTGGCCATGTAGACTTCGCACCCAATGATCGGCTTGATGCCTGCCGATCGGGCCTTGGTGTAGAAGGGGATTGTGCCAAAGAGATTTCCATGATCGGTGATCGCGACAGCTGGTTGCTTGAGCCATCTGACGTGTTCAATGAGGGGATCTAGAAGAGTGGCGCCATCGAGCAGGCTATAAGTGGTGTGCGTGTGCAGATGGACAAAGGGTGTTGGCATGTCACTCCAGATTGATGGGACGAGTTCTCCAGGCGGGGGATGAGAGTAAGCGCTCGTTGGGAGGTGGTGGCGCGGTTGGCCCTGAGCTGGGAAAGAATTGTGTACGTGTGGGCGTGGGATTCGGAGGAGGCTCAGTACTGATTGAGCCTAAAAGGTAAATTTAAATCTGATAGATAAATACAGTCCTCCTCATCAAAGGAGCGAGGATCATGACGACGGAACAAAACATCATCAGAATCAAGCTGGGCGTCTTGAAACTGGCGAAGCACCTGGGCAATCGATGAAAGGCTTGTCAAGGTAATGGCTACAGTCGAGATGGCTTCTATCGATTCAAAGATCTGTAGACGACCCATGGGCCCGCTGTGAAATGCAGTGTCATAGCTCTGTCTCACTATCCTCACAGAGCTTGCCGCATTGCTCACACGCTTCACCCGGCATAAGCCCCGCGATACATGGGCCCGCGCACGTTGTGTGAGATTCTCCCTGTGCTGCAGCGAGAGCATCCTGTGCGAATCTGCACGATTCTCCCTGGTCCTCTGCCCAACGGACTAAAAGTCGTAGTTGTTCATACAGTTTCGGAGCTGCAGCGATCAGGTATGCGTTCGCGAGGACCTCCCTTCTGTTGTTGAAGGGCTCAGTGATCACCGCAATCGTTAAATCCGCATCCTCGTCCTCTCGTGGCGTGACAATAGTTACCGGCCCATTGTCGCTGAGTTTTATTCGCCATAGTCCTGGCATCCATTGGGGTAGGGGTGCGTCTGCTTCTTTCATACTGACGCCTTTCTCTTTAGTGATCATGCACCGTCGCTCGATATTGGCGGGCTAGCCCATTCTGCTCGATTGGGCCACGCATTTACGTCAGGCTACACTTGCCGCGTGACAGTGTTCCTATAGGCTCCTCCAGTCGGGACGGTGCCGCTCCCTCCGCGAGTGCCGCACGTGTCCGGCGAGTGGCGTTCAGTGTGGAAGAGAACGCCGTTTTCGCTTTAACATGGCTCCACCGAGAGACTGAAGGCATCAAGAGTGTGCATCGAATGCGGGCAGCGAAAGAGATGGATAGCGATTACTTGCGAGATGGGGGAGGGGCGTCGACTCTCTCGGGAGGGTTGTGTGGAAGGACGACCAGGGTGCCTTGGACTCCGGCTGGGACGATGTACCCCTTCTGATCCTGGCTTTGATGTGCCAATGACAACGGGACCCCTTGAAACCCGTCAGTTTCAGAAACCACCGTTCCAGTGAAGAGTCTAGTTTCAAATCCTCTAGCAGTACGGCACGTGATGGCATGGCTTCGGATGTGGATCCGACCTCGATCTGGATCTAGCCGGGCGTCGCCACTAATCGTGCAGTCTTGTACGGGAGCATTAAATAACACCAAGAGTCGTTCGTCCGGCGCCAGCCGTAGCCGGATCAGTGACCATGGAGATGGCACGAATTCAATCGATAAAGGAATTTTGGCTCCACTCAAGACTTCAACTGCAAACCATTGATTCATCAGTTCCTGGGGGAGAGGCTGTGCGGCGTGCGTCAGACTTGCCGTAGAAATCCAAAAAATACCGGAAAGGCCCCAGCGTTGAATCCAGGCGCTATAAGCGTACGGCATTTCCAAGAACGTAAGCATTCGATGTGGATCGTCGGAGCTTGATCTTCTTTGATCGAAGTATTGTCATCTTGTATTACCGACTTTCTTTAGCGGTGTCGTAGGTTCATGGCTAGGAAGCCCTCCCCATAGACTTGTTTTGGTATAAGCCTAGTGCACGGGAGATTTCCGTCGAAGTAATGGCCAGAGAGCGCGCTGAGCCAGTATCCATATCGATATATGTTGCAAAACGGCGAAGGTCTTTGGTGATGACGAGTCGAAGCAGGTAGTCCGCCATGTGCGAGGCAATGATGCTATTGATCGTGAGGGATTGCGGGTCACTTAGTGCAAGTTCAGCACATGACCGCGGTTGAGTGTCGACGGGGCGACGTTCTCGTTTGAGCAATTCTGGGTGCACAAGCGCTGGCGCGGGGAGTGACTGGCACACAGTGCGCAGCTGAAAGCTCTCGTCTGGTTTAAAGTCTTTGATGACGTTACCAACTAACACTTGCCCGTGGGTGGTGAGGTTCCCACCATCAATCAGCCATGCTTGGGCATCGTTTCTGGTGTTCAATCGCGCGAGAGCTTGATGTAGGCTTCGCCTAGCCCTTGCTGTGTCAACGCAACCGAGAAGAATGGTCAGGGTGTCGTACTCAGGCTGTGCCTCTTTCTCCGAGAAATGCCGTGGAAACGCGCGAATGGGAATCCCCCAAGCGGTAGAGATTCGAAATGCTAAGGCCTCTGCCTTATTGTGTCCGATTTCAGCCTGACAGAAGTTTTGACGACGTAGGTTCTTCTCTTCAATTGTGTCCCCATCATAGAAAGTGACCTTCACCGTATCAAATAGACGGAAACACTCCCGTGCGAGGCGGGCGACGTGGATACCAAGAAACGCTCCGATGCCCCCACATCCGATTTGGATGATATGGAGGCGTTGGCACTGCTTAGGAAGCACATTCACGGCATGTACATGACTAAGGTCCAGGTGTGTGCTGGTGTTTTGTTCTATGCTGCGATTCCCTGCAGTGACAACCTGTCGCGATGACATCTCGCCCCTCATTGTCTATATGTGTCCTGAAGTGTGGGAGGTAGCTCTGCAACGAACTCCGCTGGGATTGGGATGAAATGGCCATACAGCCCGACACGAAATGTAATGGACGGCCGAGTGGTCAACCATCCACACACACCGTATATTCGAAACCCCGTTTCGTCTTCATTGTCCACGACAGAAAACCGTGGAGCCATGGTGTGGTGTGAGTGAATCTCGACAATGGCACGCTCGTAAGATGGACAGCGTTCAGGGGTGCTAGGCTGGACTGAGAATGGCGTACGAATCTGGTCTGGAATAGTCATGCACCAATCTGTGTCATGTTCAAAATGAAATAGACTTTCTACGGGACCCGCCGGCTCTGCGCAGGCTCCTAGTGCCTCTTCCATCATCTCTTGGATGAGCCGTTGTGGAATTCTCGGAATCGTGAGCGTCAGGCTGCCCGCAATGGGAGGAAGGCCGGCAATTGGATGTTCGACAATTGGAAAAAGCACTGACAGTTCTCTACGTTTGCCGCGAATAAAGACCCCGTTGCCAGCCAGAACATAGTCGTAAAGGGTGGAATTGTCGGCGGGAAGTAGACAACTCGCAATGTGGTGTTTAATAAAAGGAGACGTCCTCGTCATATGTGATTACCCCTTCCCGCTCTCCATCAGTTGACGAATGATGGCGGCAATTGAGAGGTGAGCCGGCTCAAGATCATCGAGAGGATAGTCTTCTGCCTCAGTTGAGTGAAGTTTCGCCAGGAAGGGCAAGATATTGTCCGGATGGGTGGCGGATTTCCCATTTGCGAGATGGTCGGAAAAGTTACTATCCCAGAATAGTCGCCAGTTGTTTGCAATCGTGTTGCCGTGGGCAACCCGTGGATGGACGTTTCCGAAACAGATCGCGCCATCAGGGTACACGTTTGCAAGCGGTGCCTTGAAGAGTTTTGTTGCCGCGTACTTCCATAGCTTGTAGGCCCAGACGTAATAACGGGTCCCGTACCCCAGAAACAACAACCCCGGCATCGGGACGGCAAGCATTGTGTGTGGGGCCCCTCCTCCGGAAAGTCTAATGGGGTCAGCCAATGGGACCAGGTATCGACCAGGGGGAAATCGGAGGAGCAGCCATGGACCTCCGGGGCCTATGCCATAGCGGCAGACATGTTCTGGGAGCCAGTCGGAATCTATCCCGGCTGATGAGAACGCATTCCTGGCAGCCTCTGGTGAAATACATTTTCTGACAACCGCTTCACCATCCTTGTATTCAAGAAGCAATTGCCCGCCGATGAAGTGCAGAGACGCGTCGTGCCCCGAGCTTGCATCTCTCATGTTTGCGCCTCATGTGTTGCAGTACAAAGATCGGACCAGCAGCTGAAAATCGTTTCCCATGCGGACGGATTGTCGAGTAAGGCTTTAGTCGTGCTATTCATGGCTTCTTGCATGAGTTGCGCCCGTTTCCATTGGCGAGCCAAAGCTTTGAGATCCCGTTTGTTCCATTGGTACGGGTGATCTGGTGACTCGCAGTCATAGCTGATGTCAAGGAACAGAGATCCGGTGCAGTGGCCGAGGATGTCGATGACCTGGGGAAATCCTGAAATGGGAAAGCGCCGTCTGGCACAACGTCTCCTGAAGTCAAGAAATTGAACGTTGCACCGGTGTTGAGGATTCAAAAAGCATCGTGGAATTGTAGCGTGCTCGCTGAGTTCTTCTTGAATATTCGTCCAGGTGGGGGCGTAGGAATAGTGTCCCACCCAGGCCGCTGCGATACAGATTGGAAGCGGTACCTCTTCGAATTCCGACTCACAATCATAATTTTCCAAATGTATGGGAATGAATGGGAAGCGGTCTCGAATCCATTCGGTGTCCCAGCTATCGAGCGGGAAGTAGTGTTGCTCGACTAGTTTAATGAACTCTTCTTGAAGCTGTTCTGCGGCCTCCTTGATGCTTCGATGCGGAAGGGCGGCGGCGGCAGTGCGAAACCTCCGTGGAAAGATCTCATGGAACGTGTTGACAATACAAAAGTCGCGCTCTCTCTCCTCCAGATATTCGAGGCATGAGGGAACCGAGATAACCTCTGTGTTTTTGAGGGATGCGAGAACAAGGTTCAACGGTGTGGAGGGCAGGTTAAAACCCAGGTGGAAGGATGCGGCTGGGCGAGCCAGGAGTGCTTGTGAGTCGCTCCTTAATGGTAGCTGTTTCTTTGTATTCTTTTTCACCATGCTCAATGGCGAGACGCAGCTTTTGCTGCGTGAGGAGTATGAATTCGACCGTTCCCTGGGTTGGCTGGGACTCAGCCTGGTATGTCTGGTAGAGCGTGAGGGCGGGATTGACGTGGCGGGGGGACTCGATAAGCTGACGGAGGATGACATGGTAATTTCCTTTCGTTCCAGCCTGTTTCGTGAGCCTAATCGTTGTCATCCCATTCGTGTCAGTGGTTCGCTGAATGGTGGCATGGGCGGCTTGTGGGAAGAGGGGGGCGATCGCTTTGCGAACCGCATCGTCGCTGATGGCGATTTCTGGGGGCAATTGAATTTCTTGTCCTTCAAGTTGAAGCGTAACCATAAGGCTCCTTTCGCTACTCGAATAAGCCGGCTTGAGGAAGGGCTGTGTTTGAGGGGGAATCGTCTGAGTGTTGTTCGCGATCCGGTTTGGGTGCTGGGGCCACGGACGTGGCTTTCGCGGCGGTCGGCTTAGCAACTTTGGCTTTTCTGGCTTGCCGTTCCGCTTCGCGCTTTTTCTCCTGTTCCAGGCTTCTAGTCTGTTGCTCGGCGGCTCTTGCGTCCCGCTGGGTTTTCCGTGCCGTTAGCGCCGCAGGAAAGGTCTGCTCCCAACGTGTGAGGGCCTGGCTCAGAGAATCCGGAAGGGGCAGTAAGTCGTTGAATCGTGCGGTAGTCAGCTGCGGCGGGAGGTTGTGACTTCGTACGCCGATGAGTGTGAGGCGGCCGTCAGGGTGGCGGTCCGTTGGGAGCAGCGTCATCACGATGGAGATCGTCGCGCGCTGAAAATCATCGGAGTCCTGTTCGAGGCTAACAATCGGGTCCTGTTCATCTTCGTCGGCTTCCTCATCGCGTCGTGGGGGCGGAGGATCGGGCTTCACCTCGGTTTTCATATCAACTGGCTCGGTTGCTAGCCGGGGCAATACTGGGGAATCATCCCCACTCTGAGACAGATCAGCAGAGGAAGCATTGGTAGGTGTGCTGTTCGTAACCACTTGGGTGTGTGGAAGCAAATCGACTGTGCCAAGCATGGGGGCCTCATTGTGGTGTG
>CAZAKX010000102.1:0-9828 GCA_964485915.1 uncultured Nitrospira sp.
GAGCACGCAAGTCATAAGACTGATCCATTGCATGCACAGAAGTCGGGTAGACCGAAGCGGCGTTGTACCTCAAAATAGAACCGCTTGAGCGCTGCCAGGTTTCCAGTGATACCATAATACCCGTAGTGCCCCCGCAGTTTGAGACTGAGGCCGCCCTGTTGTATAACGACCTCCTCGTACCGGTGTTCTCGGCACCAGGCGTTTACGCGCTTCAGCGCCCGACTCAGGCCGCCTTTCGCCGTCCGCTGCCCCACGACCACCACCCGCGTCGACTCCTTCGCCAGCCATGAGTCAGGCCCAAAAAGTCGTACGATCTCGACTCCTGTTCCCCCGATGTCCGCGTGCGTGGTCGCCGGAATGGGTGCAGTGCGTTTTCTCTGGGTGCAACGTCAGCGCATAGTGCCCGAATCGCTTCGGGACCACGGTCGCTACGTACCGGGCATCATCCTCCTGCCCACACACGATGATGACGTCATCCGCATATCGGATCAGGAACGCTGGACCTGTCAGCCGTGGTGTGACCACGTCGTCAAACCACACGTCCAGCACCTCAGGCAAATAGATGTTCGCCAGCAGCGGCGAGAGCACGCCCCCTGGGGTGTGCCCACCTCGGAGTGGGTCACCTGTCCTCTGTCGCACACACCAGCCTTCAACCACTTGTCAATGGTTCGACGCAACACACCGTCGCGCACCCGCCGGTCCAGACAGCGCCGCAGGTCGCCATGATTCAAGGTGTCGAAAAATCCCTGAATGTCCACCTCATAGACCCACCGACTATACAGCCACTCGACTCTCGCTGACACCATAGTCCAACATGTAACTCGGGAGTGAGTTTGCCGCGACACCATTAAGCACCACATGAATGGGCCTAGCTGCACGTAGCGAACCCAGTGCCTGTGTGACGGCCTGCTTCGCCGTTAAATTGGCCCTCACTACAAGAAGAAGTAGATCACAGTGGCTTTCCAAGACGTTCATTGTGGCAACGGGAAGGATTGGTGGGGCATTTAGAAGAATATAATCAAACTCTTCTCGCAGCTGTGTAAGAACACGGTTAAGTTGACCTGCTCTTAATAGCTCATTGGAATCACCCACAGCCTCTCCAGCCGGCATAATCCAGCATGGAACATCTGCTAATGGGCTCATGGCCTGCTGTGGTGGAATATCATTTCTTAGGCAATCAATGAGACCATATCTTATGGGTGCTTCTATGAACGCTTTCAGTTCAGGAAAGACAAAGTCACAGTCCACGAGAAGAACTCTTCTTCCAAAATCACGGGATAGCGTATAACCCAAATTCACCACGGTCGTTGTCTTTCCTTCTCCCTTGATGGCACTCGTCACAGCCGCTACCATTGGCGCACCAGTTGAATTGAGGAGTTGTAACCTTGCGGCAGCAACGCGAAACTGTTCGGCTGCCATAGACCGCGGAAACATTTTCGATACGAATCGTCTGTCGACTTCCCGGAAGTTTGGACGACTGTCCGATGGCAGATTGCTCAACACCACCTCAGGTCGAGATTTTGAAATCATACCTAGTGGCCGTCTCAAGAGATAGGAGTCGTTCAAGCTATGGGGATCATGTCCTGGACGCCACAGCGATGAAAAGTCCGGAATGGCTGCCAATAGTCGAGGCCCTGTGAGTAACAGTTCGACATCTTCTGGGCCTCGAAACTGGGGAGTGAGCCGCTCACGTACGACCGACAACCCTGCCCCCAATACGCATCCGAACAAGAACCCTAACACCAAAACTCTTGACGTATTCGGAATGACCGGCTCCTGGGGTAACCTGGCACTGTCCAGTATGCGGTATTTTCCGCCTTTTTGCCGTTTTTCAATATTTTCTTCGACCCGCGTATGTAATCGCTTATCAAGCAGCATCGCGTAATTATTCTTCATATTATTATAGTCGCGTTCCAGAACAAGCAGCTCCTGTTCAACCGCAGGCGACCTATCAAGGCGCCGTTCGAGGTCTCGCTTAGTGGCGCGCAGTTGGTCTAAGCGTTGTCTGAGAAGAGCTATCTCGGTTCGCTCTTCGCTCTGCTGCTTCAACAGATCCTGAAGGTACGGATCAAGCGAAGTCTTGTCAGGCCGAATCGCGTCCCGACCATACAAGTTGGTTAATTCCTCTTCCGTTTGACGAATTTCTTCCTTAGTTAAGATGATCTCTGGATATCCATCCCAAAATTCCGCCCTGAGCTTGACGAGCTTCTCCCTGAGCTCTCTCAGATGACGAAACAGCGGATCTGGCTCCACTGAACGTGGCGCAGTCCCAAAACTCTGTTGCCCAGATGTCCGGTACACCTGAACCGCTTGGTGCAGCGTGCTTAGTTTGTCAGAGTGTCGCTGAAGATTCTCGTCAGCAGTCTGAATCTCTGCTTCTACTCGATCCAAAGACCGCAGGTTGGCATCAGCCTGCTGAGGAAGATCACCCATGTGCGACTTCTTGAACCGACTGATACTCTCTTCTCTCTTTTCCAGTTCTCGCTTTAGTACGCGTAGTTCTTCATCAAGGAACTCCCCTGTCCCCTCAACTTCCTTTTCACGTTCCCGGTTGTTCTCCTCAATGAATTTTTCTGCAATTCGTGTTGTTACCTGCATGGCAATATTGGGATCCTGATGCAGAACGGAGACCACGAAGCCATCAACCAAATTCTGTGAACCTTTGCCTGCGGCTGGGTCGATCATGGCTCGCTCAACCTTCGTCATACTTGCAATTTCTCGCCAACCAGTTACCCCTACCTGCCCATCAGGCCCATCACTCTGTTTGCCTAAGTCTTTTACAATCGCCTCCAAAAACTCTTGGCTGGTAATTTGCTTCCCAATAAGAAAGAGGCGTTTCTCGAAATGTTTATCAGCGTCTTCTCCTTTATTGATAACGTCGTCGATTCCCTTGCGTCCTTCTTGGACAATCAATGACTGTGACTGATAGTATTTGGGAGCAATCAGCAGATATCCCCAGGCCAGTGTCAAAGAAGCCGCTATCGCGACCGCGATGAGCCACTTGTTACGCGATGCAATGAGGGCATACTCGCGGACCGTGTCAACTCCTGTTTGTTCTCCCGGGATAGCTGAGTCAGGGTTTTGCATCCATACGCTCCAAACTAGCTCATAAGATACAACTAGGTTTAGACATTGTAAAGACTCATTAATGCATCAATTACCTTATGATGCGATCAACAGCGGCGTGCTCCATCGAAGCCTCCGTTTCCGATCCGCAGGTTTGAAACATCGGAACAATTTCTCTGAGCCGTTCAAGCAACACACCGGCTTCGTCACAGTAGCTTGCCGCCTCCAATGCAGAGAGCCTTTCACGAAACTCTTCAAAATCGAGCTGGTTTGTCGTCTGGATCTGCAAGATTTTCTCCAAGGATGATCGCACCGCAATCTCTCCCTCACCAACTAACTCCTCATAAAGCTTTTCCCCAGGACGGAGACCGATGAACTGGATGGCAATTTCCCTTCCAGGAATGAACCCAGACAACCTAATGAGGCTTCTGGCTAGATCGAGAACCTTGATCTGTTCTCCCATGTCAAGAATATAGACATGCCCTTGCTTTCCGATTGTTGCCGCTTGAAGCACCAACTGAACTGCTTCCGGAATCAGCATAAAGTATCGTCGGATCTCCGGGTGTGTAACAGTTACGGGACCCCCAGCCCTGATTTGTTCCTGGAAACGCAGCAACATACTGCCACTGCTGCCAAGAACATTGCCAAACCGCACAAGTAGAAAGCGAGTCCGACTCGTCCTTGCTATATCTTGAACAATGAGTTCTGCCACACGCTTGGTGGCCCCCATGACACTCGATGGGTTCACCGCCTTGTCGGTCGAAATATGGACGAATTGTTCGACTCCATACAGACTCGCGGCTTCAGCGGTAATCCGTGTGCCGATGCAGTTGTTCTTTACGGCCTCTAAGGGATTTAGCTCTACGAGAGGGACATGCTTATGCGCGGCCGCATGGAATAAGATCTGAGGTTTATATTGCTCCAGCACAGCACAGAGACGCTGGGTATCAGTGACATCCCCAATCAGAGGGACGATGGGAAACGCAAACCCGTGATCATCTAATTCTTTATGGATATTGTAAAGACTATTTTCATGACGTTCATAGAGGAGAAGGACCTTTGGGTCAAACAAGCTGAGCTGCCGAGCCAACTCCGAGCCGATCGATCCCCCAGCTCCAGTGATTAAGACGCTCTTCCCTTTTACCATCTGTCTGGTCGCTTCATTGTCTAGATCTATGGGCGCACGCGACAAGAGGTCTGCAACAGATACATTCCGCATCTGGCTAACTGTACTTCGGTCCGCGAGGAGTTCTTCTTTTGAGGGTAATGTTTTTATTGAAATTTCATATGGTTCCAATTTAATGATCAGATCTCGAAGGAACTCAGGTGTGGCAGTGGGCACTGCAACAACAACTACTTCAGGTCTGTGTGTTTCCACAAGTTTGGGGATGTCTCCCACCGTACCCAGCACTCGAACTCCGTGGATCCGTTGATTGAGAAGCGTGATGTTATCGTCGACAAAGCCAATGGGCTGACAGTTAAACGCACTGCGAGTCTTCATCTCTCGTACAACTCGCTCGCCTGAGTCGCCGGCACCAACTACCAGCACTTTTCGTTTCTTTTGAAAAACCGCCTTATCCCGAAAGACCCTAGACGACAGCCTCACCCCGGCAAGAAGCCCAATCAACAGGATAGCATCTATGGCAAATACGGAACGGGGGTAACTTGAGATCTCCATCACCCAACGGACCCAACCGTAGAACACAACAGTACTTATTAAAACCCCCTTCAGAATATTTTGAAGATCCCAAACACTCGTATACCTCCACAAACCTTCGTTCATGCCAAACAAGGCAAACGCCACACCTCTGATGGCAACCAACGCGAGTACTGTTTGCTCGAAGGTATGGAGTTCGCTCGCGGGGATGCTCCCGTCATATCTCAGGGCAAACGCAAAGTAGTTTGCCAGAATTATTAGAGCTAGATCGAGCACGACAATGATGGGCTTCCGCCACTTCATTATGAAGGGCGACAGGCTTGTCCAAAGAGAGGTGAAGGGAGACTCAACGGCAGCTTTTAATTCAGGAAGTGTGAACACCACTACGGGAAGTCTAACAATGTGCAACAGCGTTTGTATGATAATGGCAAAATCAAGCCGTAAAGACATGTGGCGGATATACAATTTCGCTAACCGAAGCTTTTCCGGTAGAATTTTGTTTTGATACTCATCCTCGGGGTTTGAGGAACAGGAGAGGAGTGCCGCTTCATCGATATACGTCAACGAGGCCAGGTCTGTAATCCCAGGACGAACCGTGAGCACCTCGGAAAATTGAGCACGTAGTCGCTCAACATAACGGGGGACTTCCGGCCTTGGACCGACAAAGCTCATATCGCCTATGAGAACATTCACCAGCTGAGGCAATTCATCAAGCTTGAGTTTTCGGAGAATTCGACCAACTCTTGTTATGCGAGGGTCCTGCCCGACTGTAAGAGGCACACAGGTACCCGAAGCATCCACTGCCATAGTCCTGAATTTCAAAATTGTGAATGGACGAAATCCTTGCCCCACGCGAATCTGACGAAAGATCACCGGCCCCTGCGAGTCCAGCTTGATCAAGATGGCGATGATTGCAAGCAAGGGTGCGGTGAGAGCCAATCCTACTGCAGCCATGCAGACATCAAATGAACGCTTCATCACCGTTGGTTCCTCTTAACAAGATCACGAACCGTCTCGATCACACGATTGACTTCATCCTCCGTCATCTTCGAGTACAACGGCAATGAAACAATTCGTTGGAAGAGTTTGCTGGCAACAGGAAAATCATCAGGTCGATAACCACCTCGGTCTCGATGATAGGGATGCAAATGGAGCGGAATAAAATGTACGCTACATCCGACACCGGCTTGCTGCAGTTGCTGGATGAATTCATCCCGACCAATTCGTAAACGATCTACGTCTAATTGGATGACGTAGAGATGCCATGCATGCTGGACATGGGCCGCTGTTGTAGGACACATGATCTCGGGGAGATCTTTGAACCCTTCATGATAGAGAGCAGCAAATCGTTCACGCCCTTTCCAAAACCGTTCACACTTCTTCAATTGGGCCAACCCAAGTGCTGCAGCAATGTCGGTTAGGTTGTACTTAAACCCTGGCG
This sequence comes from uncultured Nitrospira sp., assembly GCA_964485915.1. Lineage (GTDB taxonomy): Bacteria > Nitrospirota > Nitrospiria > Nitrospirales > Nitrospiraceae > Nitrospira_D. The sequence goes on from CAZAKX010000102.1 coordinate 6,165, forward strand.
AGAGTATTTCGTAATACCAAGAGCCCTGAGCGGAGTACCGATTCCACGCATCCCGACTAAGACCGTGCAAGCTCATCATCCGCATGCGAGCAGCCCACTCCGCGCTGTTTGTGGTAACCATTCCGCCTTCGCCAGTCGTGATATTCTTCGTCGCATAGAATGAAAAGCAGGTGGCGTCCGAGATCCCTCCGATCATCTTGCCGTGATATCGTGCGGGTAAGGCGTGTGCCGCATCCTCTATCACATGTAAGTTATGCTCTTTTGCTATCGTGTGAATCGGCTTGAGATCGCAGGGGTGACCAGCAAAATGGACGGGGATAATTGCTCTCGTTTTATCTGTGATGGCCTCTTGGATACGATCGGTGTTCAGATTCAGTGTATCTTGAACGCAATCAATCAGAACTGGTCGGGCCTTGAAGTAGGTGACGACCTCGGCCGTTGCGGCAAAGGTCATCGTCGGAACCAATACTTCATCCCCCTCGCTCACACCGGCAGCTTCAAGGGCAAGATGAAGGGCAGCTGTACAGGAATTCACTGCAACGGCATGTTCCGCCCCCACCATTGCTGCAAATTCTCGCTCAAATTCCCGCACCTTTGGTCCCGTAGTCAACCAACCTGAGCGAAGAACCCCAACCACTTCGGATACCTCTTCTTCCCCGACATCCGACCTATGAAACGGTAAAAAGTCTTTCATTCACAGAGCTCCTTGATGGTTGAAGACCATGACTACACAAGAAGTACACTTTCCCATAATCACAGAAAAGTACAACCCTTCTTTCGGGGAGGGACGATGAAAAGTCATGACCCGTCCTAGGTAAGGGGGCTGGTGCAATTGACGCGGTAGCCAATATTACAACAATGAAAAGACGTAAGGCTATTGCAGAATACTAAAATTAGAATTTTATAATTATATCAGCATCTTATGTATGACAACCAGCCAATACCACCAGGCCAGCAGCACGTCCACGGCGGGAATCGGATTGTTCGAGGACTTGGCAAAAGGGACCAGCAGCGGGGCGAGGGCCCCGCTGCTGGTCCGATCAGTTCGAAGTACAGTCGCAGCATCAAGGCGTTGGCCCAGACCTTGATCGGATGGTCCGTGAAGGCGAAGCGAATCCGCGGGTAGAGCGGTGACGCACATGTGCTGGAAGGCACGGTTCCACCGTAGAAGGACCATGCCTTCGGAGTGACCATCACAGCTACCGATAATAACTCACCATCGCCTCGACAACCTCGGCCTGCTGGGCCGCCGTGAGCTCAGGATAGATTGGAATAGCCAAAACTTCTTTAGCCGCTCGCTCTGATTCCGGGAAATCGCCTTCCTTGTAGCCCAGGAATCGGAAACACTCTTGCAAATGGAACGGCACCGGATAGTAAATCTCCGCACCGATGTCTTTCTGCTTCAAATGGGCCATCAGAGCATCACGCTGCTCAACCCTAAGCACAAACTGGTTATAAATATGAAAATGCCTTACGCCAGCATTGCGATAGACAGGCTCCGGCAATTTTACTTTTCCCTTTTGCACAAGACCGGTCTGTTTGAATAGTACATCGTACTGAGAGGCGTTTTTCTGCCGTCGCTTGGTCCACCCATCAAGATAATTGAGTTTCACGTTCAGCACCGCGGCTTGAATTGTATCGAGCCGGAAGTTCCCACCGATCAACTTATGATAGTATTTCGGCTTGCTCCCATGAACCCGTAGAACTCGCATCCGTTCCGCCAGATCAGGATCACTCGTCACAGCCATACCTCCATCGCCCAAACATCCAAGATTCTTGCTCGGGAAAAACGAGAGACAGCCGATCGTGCCAATACTGCAGACCCGCCGACCATCTTGATATTCCGACCCAATGGCTTGGGCCGCGTCTTCAATGACGCTTAGATTGTGCTGTTTGGCGACATCCATAATTGGGGCCATGTCAGCGGATTGTCCATAGAGATGAACGGGGATGATCGCCTTGGTCTTCCGTGTGACGACCTCATCAAGCTTTCCAGGATCAAGATTAAATGTGCGTGGATCAATATCGATCAACACCGGTCTAGCGCCAAGCCGAGCAACGGCTCCCGCCGTCGCAAAAAACGAATACGGAGTGGTAATAACTTCGTCACCAGAGCCGACTCCGAGGGCCATGAGCGCGATTAAGAGTGCATCAGTACCCGATGTGACTCCGATTCCATATTTTGTCTGGCAATAGGCGGCTACCCGCTCCTCCAGCGTTCCCACTTCCGCACCAAGAATAAACGCCTGGCTCCTGAACGTCTGTTCCAACGCCGTCATGATTTCTTTGTGCAGCGGTTCGTGATGTGCTTTCAAATCGAGTAAGGGAACTCCCATGCCAATCTCCTTCGTTGATTGCTAGCTTGGCTTCATCACCGTTTATCTGAGAGATACTGAGGTCCACAGGTGGAGCCGGACGCCTTTTTACCCGTGACAACACGTTTCACGCCGCAAACACACATTCAGTCCATAGCCCGACCAAGATTGCCCACGACGGGGACGCGAGCCGGCACATCTTGTGGGCACAACTCTTCCAGATCCGACAAGCGCATATTGCCAGATCACAATCCCGCACAAGATGGTCGAATTCACCGCTCGCGTAGCGCCTCACATCACAAGCGCCGCTCTGATTTGATTCATCCCTGGAATTTTCGCTTCGTGGATTAAAGCCGTTCTCAACGACCATTGAAGAGGCTGCGGAAAACATGATCCTCGAGCGTCACGCCTTTATACAGAGATGCATAATTCTGGTTTTTAACCGAATTGCCCCCATGAACGGCGTGCTCAAAAAATGGGCACACAATGAGCCTAGCAACAGAACCTTTCAAGCGATGAGGCAAACAACATACGAATGACCCGGATCGGAAGGGCTAGCATGTCCAGTAATCCTATAAGTAAACCCACGATCGCCATCGAGATCCACCCATAGCTCCGCCCAATTCTGAACCTAAAATTGGTTTCGCATATGATTGCGCGGTCGAGGAGCTCGCACCACGCGATAGGTATCCGTACCCTGTGTCAAGGCACGATGCATCGGATCCTTACCCATCAGACGCATGACCAGACCCATCGGCGTGATAAGTAGATAATATATGATTCCGAGTATAATCCTCGTATTGATCGAGCCGAGAACATGGCCTACCTTCATCCATCCGCCATAAACCTGTTTCAAGCTCTGCGGAGCAACCGCACCCAAAATAACGAGCAGGCTCCCGAGAATCATCGCCCACAAGCGGGGCGTCTCACCTCGAAACAGGACAGGCCACACGCCGATGACCGCAAACACGCCTCCAACCAGGAGCCCAAACTGCCGTAAATCCTTCATGGTAGGCTGTTGAATCGTTCGGTCCATCAGACAATCTCCTAATCAAGCTCAAATTCTTTTTGCCAGTTTGTGTCATTTTCCAGCGGCTTTTGTTGCGTTTTATACAGGACACAGTTCTCCAGCACGAGCACGTCCATTTCAGTCCGCATAAAACATCGGTACGCGTCTGCGGGTGTGGACACGATCGGTTCTCCTCGAACATTGAACGATGTATTAACCAGAACCGGATAGCCGGTTTGTGCTTCGAACGACTTGAGCAACCGGTAATACCGAGGATTGGTCTCCTCATGGACCGTTTGAATCCGGGCCGAGTAATCCAGATGCGTCACAGCGGGAATAT
>CAZAKX010000102.1:9928-11699 GCA_964485915.1 uncultured Nitrospira sp.
TCATGGACCGTTTGAATCCGGGCCGAGTAATCCAGATGCGTCACAGCGGGAATATCGGACCGTGGGATATTCAACAGATCAATCCCCCAGAGATCCGACCGGTTGGCAGATAGAGGAAGTCGCCGTTTCTCCGTGACCGGCGCCACGAGCAGCATGTAAGGACTATCCGTCTTCATCTCGAAGAAATCCGACACCCGTTCCCGCAACACCGATGGAGCAAACGGCCGAAACGACTCACGATACTTGATTTTCAGATTCATCACCGACTGCATCTTCGTATTTCTGGCATCTCCGAGGATGCTTCGACCACCGAGTGCCCGCGGACCGAACTCCATTCGGCCCTGCAACCAGCCGACGACCTTCCCTTCTGCAAGATCTTGTGCCACTCGTTCAAAGAGATGATCGTCATCCAGAAATTCATACGGCGCCTCAATCTGCTTGAGGTACCGCTCGATTTCGGCATTGGTATGTCGAGGCCCTAGATAGCTCCCGCTCATCCGGTCGACACCGGTCGAGGCCCTTGGTTGGTCATCATAGCGATACCAGGCGCTCAACGCCGCACCAACCGCCCCACCCGCGTCCCCAGCCGCAGGTTGAATCCAGATCCCCTTGAATGGACCTTCTCGTAAGATCCGCCCATTCCCCACACAGTTGAGTGCCACACCACCGGCCATACAGAGATAATCAACCCCGGTTTCATGATGGAGAGTTCTCGTCACGCGGAGCATGACCTCTTCGGTCACTTCCTGGACCGAACGGGCTAAATCCATCTCGCGTTGCGTCAACTTACTCTCCGGCTTCCGAGGTGGCCCGCCGAACACCTCATCGAACTTGTCCCCCGTCATCGTCAAACCCGTACAGTAATTGAAATAATCCATATTCAAGCGGAAGGTCCCGTCGGGCTTGAGATCAAGCAGATGATCATAGATTGCCTTGACGTATTTCGGTTCACCATACGGGGCTAATCCCATCACCTTATATTCGCCTGAATTGACCTTGAACCCTGTGTAGTACGTGAAGGCGGAATAGAGCAGCCCCAAAGAATGAGGGAACGGTATTTCCCAGAGCGGCGTCAACGCGTTCCCATCGCCAAGCCAGGCGGACGTCGTGGCCCATTCCCCGACACCGTCCATGCACAGAACGACCGCCTTATCATACGGTGATGGATAAAAGGCGGAGGCTGCGTGCGACTCATGGTGCTCACCAAACAGCAACGGTGGCAATTCGGATTTCTTCATCTCCGGAGCCAGCGCGATGAATTCCTTCGCAAGCAGATTCCGGAGCAACAACTTTTCCTTCAGCCACACCGGCATGGCCGCGACAAACGACTGAAGGCCCTTCGGAGCGAATGCCAAATAGGTTTCGAGCAACCGCTCAAATTTCACGAGCGGCTTATCGTAGAAGACGACATATCGGAGATCCCTCAGGGTAATGCCACCTTCCTTCAGACAGTAGTTCACTGCATGAGAAGGAAACCCGGGATCATGCTTCTTTCTCGTAAACCGCTCTTCCTGCGCCGCCGCGATAATCTCCCCCTCACGGATCAGGCACGCAGCACTATCATGATAGAACGCTGAAATCCCAAGGATGTAACTCATACGGAACTCCACCTCGTGTTTATCAAGCCAGCTTCGAATTGCCAAGAGTATGTCATCAGACTCCATTGAATACGCAACGTTCTCATCTGCACTACCAGTCCGTGGTCGTCATGCTAGATCGTTGCGGACTGTGTGTCCATACCCTAGACGAGGGAAATAGGCATTTTAGCGTT
>CAZAKX010000103.1:0-11581 GCA_964485915.1 uncultured Nitrospira sp.
AAACCGAATACGCCGATCTTGTCCGTTACGGGAGAGCGGATTTTGGATTCCACCGAGCGGCTACGGGCTCTTCGCGCCGAATATGCGGCTGCTGCGGCGAACCTTTCAGCCGATCATCCGGATATTCTTAAAATGAAACAGGAGATCGACGCTTTGGAGAAGGAAACGGGTCAACTCCCCGACGCGGAAGAGGCATCGAAGCGGCTTATCGATGCCCGCGTCGCGTTGTCGGCCGACTTAGAACGACTTGGAAGCGCGCACCCTGACATCTTTCAAGCACAGCGCAAAGTTGCAGCTCTCGAGCAGGAAGTGCTGAAGCTCAACGCCAGGCCGAACAGGATCACGAATCAACGACCGGAAAACCCAGCCTATATTAATCTTCAGGCGCAGTTGAATTCTGCTCTCTCCTCCTTGGACGCACTCCGTAAGACGCGTCTCGAGGTGAAGCGGCGTCTGGGTGAATATGCGACCCGTCTGGAACGATCTCCGGGGATTGAGCCGGAATACTTGGTGCTCATACGTGACCGCGACACCACGGCACAAAAGTATCAAGAGATCCGTTCCAGGTTGCTGGAAGCGAAAGTAGCGGAAGGTTTGGAGGTGCAGCGTAAAGGTGAGCGGTTTTCTTTGATCGATCCGCCGAGCCTCCCCGAAAAACCGTTCAAGCCTAACCGCATGGCGATCGTGCTGCTTGGCTTCATTCTAGCCATTGGTGGCGGAATCGGATCCGGAGCGGTGGCGGAATCGCTGGATCATTCGATCCGCTCTCCGGAGCAGCTTCTCACGTTGACTCAACATTTTCCGCTGGCGGTGATTCCTTTTATGCCGAATGAGGACGATGTGTCACGAGTGAGAATCAAACGACGCCTCGCTCAAACGGCAGGGTTGGGAGTCCTTGGGACTGCGCTGGTCATCTTACATGTGTACGTCATTCCTTTGGACGTGTTGTGGTTTACCGCTTTGAGACGGGTCGGTATGGAATAAGGAACGGGAACATCATGGATCGGATTCGAACCGCGCTTGAGCTCTATAGAGAATTGAAAAGCACTTCCGCCGCTGAGGCGGCGCCGAAGCGGTCTGCCGGAGAGCAGGCCGTACCGCCCCCCATCACCTATACGCGAACCAGGTCACTGACCGTTCCACGTGCTGTTCTGCAGGGACATCGCGTCATGGCCGCTCACAATAAAGGGCCGTTCGTCGATGCGTACAAGATCCTACGAACTCAAGTGACACATCGACTTCGAGAAAACGGCTGGAACGTCGTGGGGGTCACAAGTCCGGGATACGGCGAGGGGAAGACGTTAACCGCGATCAATTTAGCCGTGAGTCTTGCGATGGAGACAACGCAGACCGTGCTCCTCGTCGACTCGGACCTTCAAGACCCGAGTGTGCACAAGGTGTTTGGTGTACAGGACTGTCTGGGCCTCGCGGACTACTTGTTGGATGATCAACCTGTTGAAGACCTGCTCCTCCATCCAGGCATCGGGCGATTTGTCCTGCTGCCCGGAGGGAGAGCGATTTCCAATTCCACCGAAATTCTGACGTCGCCGAAGATGGTTGCGCTTGTTGAGGAGCTGAAGCATCGATACCCTTCACGCTTCGTTATCTTCGATCTTCCTCCGTTGCTCCATACGGCTGATGTCTTGGCCTTCGCTCCATATACGGATGCGCTCCTCATGGTCGTCGAAGAAGGCAAAACTACTGGCGAAGAACTCCAGCGAGCCTTGGGGTTGGTGCGAGACTCGCGTCCTGTTTTAGGAACGGTATTGAATAAAGCCGGCCGATCATCATTGAGCCTCGCCGACATGAAAGCCATGCTGTCTTGAGCGGGGGATCTATCGAGAGGCGGGACATCTGCCCATGTACGAATCTTTTTATCGCTTGAAGGCCAAGCCGTTCGCGCTCCTGCCGGATAGCAGTTTTCTGTATTCGGGATCCGAGCACCAAGCCGCCTACAGTCTCTTGGAGTACGGCATTGTGAGTCAGGCTCCTTTCATGGTGCTGACCGGAGATCCTGGGATGGGGAAAACCTCCCTGCTCCAGAAACTTATCGCTGAGCACGGCAGTAAGCATAAGATTGGGCTTGTGACGAATGCGCGTTATGATATCGACCATCTCTTGCCGTGGATCTTATTGGCTCTCGGACTGAGCACCAAACGGCTTGATCCGATCGAAGCCTACCACATGTTTTCAGAGTTTCTGACGCAAGAGGCGAAGCGCCTTCGACGTGTCATTCTCATCGTGGATGAAGCCCAAAGTCTGGGGGCCGAACTCCTCGAAGAATTGCGGCTCTTGTCCAACATGAACGACGGCAAAACATTAAAGTTGCAAATTATCCTCTCTGGTCAACCGGATCTCTATACGTTGCTCCAACGAGTCGACATGACTCAATTCGCGCAACGGATCGTCGTCGACTATCACCTCAAACCGCTGTCAGAAATGGATACCGCTCACTTTATTCGTCATCGAATACACGTTGCGGGCAGGCACCAGAGGCTCTTCACCGACAAAGCCTGCACATTGATACATCGATTGAGCCGAGGGAACCCACGTTTAATCAATCAAGTATCGGATATCACGTTGACATATGGGTACGCAGAGCAAGCCCCCATCATTACCTCGAAGTTGGTGGCTCAAGCCGCCCTTGATCGACTCAAGGGGGGTATTCTTCCACTGGCCGGCAAAGAAGAGTTGGAAGAACTGGCGGCTGCACCGGAAGATCTGACGGAACTCAAGGATGCCATTCCGGTTCCTGAATCAGCCATAACTGCCGATGAATGCCCTGAGACAAATTTGGTCAGCTCTCCGGAAGAAGACTATGAGCGGGGAATGATGCTGAAAGATAATGGGCAGTTAAAAGAGGCCATAGACATGTTCCATTCAGCCGCCAAGGATAAGGCGCTGTGGCTCAAAGCCTACGCACAAGTCGGATTGTGCTATGTCAAGATGCGGGAGCCCCATGCTGCGATACAAGCATTTCGTACGGCATTGAACGATACAGCGGCACTTCCCGGAGATATGATGGATGTACTCTATTATTTGGGGCGCAGCCTCGAGTCTATCGGGAAAACGAGTCAAGCAGTGGAGATCTATCACCGTATCGATCATTCGACTCCATCCTTTAGGGATATCGCGACTCGATTGGAGGAGTTGAAGGGTACTTCAGGGCAGCCGCACAAATCTAGACAATCCACTGCGAGAAAACACTCATGGTTCAGCGGCGTCGTTGATAATGTTCAGCGGTTCCTGATTGGTAGCCAGAAGTAGACGTTCCGGTGTTGGTTCTAATAGATCGGTGTCTGGATAGTTATCAGGAACATTGAAGAAAATCATGTCGGACCCTGTCACTCCAGGATTGAATCAGACCGTAAACCATGCAGAACGCTATGAGCGTGGAATCGCCCTGAAGAAGGCTGGGTTGTACAAAGCTGCCGTTGAGCAGTTTGAACTGGCTACCGTTGATAAGTCATTGGCCGTGAAGGCATATGCCCAAATCGGGCTGTGCTGCAAATTGTCCGGTCGTTATGAGGAGGCTGTCCTTGCATTTCAACAAGCCCTCAAGGCCACTCCGGCCTCGTCAAAAGAAACCGTCCAGATCCTCTACGTGTTAGGTCGCACGCTGGAATCATTGGGACGGATAGCAGAAACGCTTGAGGCCTACCGCTGGATCAGACGAGAGGATTCCGAGTATCGAGATGTGGCGGAACGGATAGCACGGCTCAGCGCTCGACGACCAACGGTTCCAGCAAAACACTGAGCTCATAGGATCGCCCAACTCAAAGGGGCTGCTGAGTCTACACTCTAGTTGGCGAGTGACGGCCCATCCTGCTAGGGTTTTCTCTTCCTTTCACAGGCCGGATCCTCCTATAGTACCTATGTGGGAAAGTACGTTAGGCTGACACGGAACATGCCTGCAACTCGTAATCAAATCCTCGTCGATGCAACGAGATCAATTGTCTCCGGCTCAGTTCATCTACCATGGAAAACACTTGATTCCAGGTTAATTCGGGGAGTCTGTTGACAAGTTCTTCCAGGGCAATGTGTTGGTGGTCATGTACAATCGACAATAATTTAGCTGTCGCCTGTTGAGTCATGACATGTCTCCATGACGATATTGGTTGCCTTGTGTTATGCCAGCAAGCTTGTCTAAGATCGGGCGTGGGTCATCGAATCTCATAAGGCGTCGCTATGCCAAGACAAGGTCATTCACACAGTTGCTAGGACATGGTAGACGTCGTTCAACAATATCAAAAGAAAAAACCATAATCTGGACGAAAATTCTGGCATAGACTGATGTCAGCGTACTCCAACTCGGTTTCAACATGGTCATCACACGGTTAAATCTTTGTTAACTACAGAGTAGCCTTCCGGTGAGTTTCGGTCTCACTGGGTGGAGGGAGCGTTATGGAATGTATTCTGATTCGCCACGGCATTGCCGTAGAGCGAGACGAATGGGAAGGAACGGATGAAAATCGTCCTCTTACAGAGCAGGGAAAGAAGCGCGTGCGACAGGCCGCTGCAGGGCTTGCCGCACTCGACTGTAAGCCGACCCATCTATTCACGAGCCCATTCGTACGGGCGTATGATACGGCTAGGCTGCTTCGCACGGTGGTCTGTCCTGGGTTGAAGGTGGAGACACGAGAAGAGTTAGCGGTTGGAGCAAAGCCTGAACAGCTTGTGAGTATTCTCCAGACGCTTCCTTCAGACGCTGTGGTTCTCTGCGTAGGCCATGAGCCTTTTCTTGGCGAAGTTGCGAGTCTCCTCCTGTGTGGGAAAGTGCTTCCGAATTTCCCGTTCAAGAAAGCCGGGGTTGCTTGCATAGAGGCGGAGGGTAAGGGGAGGGCGGGGCAGGGTCGGCTGCGCTGGTGGTTACCGCCGATGCAGTTGCGGGTGCTGGGTAAGCGGGCACGGACGAAACGACAACGCGAACAGTCTTAGGCCCCGCCCCCTCCAGCACTAATAACGGGTTTGTGGTTCTGCAATACGGGGAGGATATAGCCTTTGAGCTCGTCCTGGATCTCTTCGGGCGATTTTCTCGCGTCGACGACGTTGAAGCCGAATTCAATGGCCATCTTGTCGAATTCCTCGATTAAGAGGGATTGGTATTTCTTAAAACTGTCATACAGATCGGTTCCCAGCCGAAGGTCCATGCCGGATTCCCAATAGTTCATACCAGTGGTTTCGATGACACGAAGCGCAAGCGTCTCGACATCAATCCGCAAATAGCACACCAGGTCTGGAATCGGTGCGAACCCGAATACATCACGAATCCATGTGCGGTCGGCGCTGCGCACGAAATCACGGGCAAATGCGGTGTAGATGTAGCGATCGGCCAAGACGACAAACCCCGATCGGAGCGCAGGAATGACCTGGTGTTCTAGTCGGTCGGCAAAATCCGTTGCGTAGAGAAGGCTGAGCGACCATCGGTCGACGATATTGCCGGCTTTGGCCATTTCGATAGTTTTGGACATGAGATTGGATCGAGTCCATCCGGTTGTGATCACGCCGTACCCTTGGACCTCCAGCCATTCTTGTAACAGCTCAATGTGAGTCGAACGGCCGACTCCGTCGGTCCCTTCAACGGCGATCAGTTTTCCTTTGAGCTCACTCGGATTTATGTACGTCAAACCGTCGCCAAAAAAGCGTGCGTCGACCATAGGTGCCTCGTTTTGGTTTGTAGCCACGGAGGGTATCAGACACCAGCGTTCGCATGAGCTCCTGTTGCGTCTCGATGTCTTGGGTCGCATCCATCGTTAAGAGACCGAATTCGTCCACGATCTTGTCGTATTCCGTGAGAATCCGCGACTGGAAGATCTGAAAACTCTGAGTCAGGTCAGGGCTCAGATTCATATCCATACCGGCTTCATAGTACTTGAACTGACCACGCGTCCCTCGCAGGAGTCGGGAGATGGCGATCTCAATCGGAACTTTGAAATAGAAGGCCATATCGGGTTTGATGGCGAACGCATAGAGTTTGCGCACCCATTCAGCCGACACGCCACGGACCACATCACGTGCGAACGCCGTGTACATATAACGATCAGCCAAGACAATCATTCCGGCCTTCAAGGGAGGGAGAATGTGATGATAGAGTCGGCTGGCAAAGTCCGTGGCGTGCAGCAAGCTGAATGTTGTCGGGGTCAGGCTCTTTGATTTCTTCCCTCGCTTCGTGGTCTCCTTCACCAATTCGGAGGAATTCCACTCGGTAAAGAAGACCTTATAGCCTTTCGACTCAAGCCACTTGTGCAAAAGTTGTAGTTGCGTGCTTTTTCCTGATCCATCGATGCCTTCCACGATGATCAGCTTACCTGGGTAAGGGTGAGATGCCGTCGCGATGGAGTGGAGCTCACTCATGATTTGCGGGTTTCCAACAACACTTTTGAGAATTGGATCCGTCGGTGGAAGACCTGTTCGAACAGATCGGCGCGACTCTTCGCCGCCCACAACTCCATCTCCGCATCGCCGGTGAGGTGTACCTCGATCATGATCTGTTTCCCGAATTTGACGTTCACGGCCCGGACAAGGGAGAAATGGGTGCGATCGAGTCCGTCGGCGATCCGCAATAAGGCCGCAAGAATCTTGACGACCCGTTGGAAGCGAGGTGTGAGCCGATCAAATTCTTCATGCTTGAGCGCCGGCAAGGCGCGTCGGTGGTAGCGGGCGACGGTCGCAATCACGTCGATTTCTTCGGCGGCCAACCCGGCTAAATCGCTGTGTGTGATGAGGTAATAGGCGTGCTTGTGATGCTGTCGTGGATTGATCAGGTATCCCACATCATGCAAGATCGACGCATATTCCAGCCAGGTCCGTTCTCGCAGCCCTAAGCGGTGTACCCGGTGCATCTGATCAAACAGACTTAGGGCGAGCTCAGCCACATGCAGCGAATGCGCTTCAGGCGCGTGACAACGACGGGCGAGGCCGATTACGTTGCGGCGACGGATGTCGGGAATCTCGTTTTCAGCCTTCAGACCCTCGCGATGTCGCACGATAAAATCATAGATCACACCCTCGCGAATAGCCTTGTCGCATAACGTCAACTCATTGAGACCGGAGAGCTCCAAGAGGCAGCGGAGTAGGACGGTGGCAGGGAGGAGGGTATCAACGCGTTTGGGATCCAGGCCGGGAATGGCTAAGCGAGCCTTCACGGACGCTTGAGCCAGCTCTGCTTCGAGGATACGAATATCTTTGAGCGATACCGTCGCAAGATTGTGCTGTGGCAGTGGTCGTCCGGTGTGGCGAAGGTGGATCACCTCACCGATGTTGCCGGCCATACCGGAGGTGGCGACGAGCGAAAGGAACTTGTTCGCCTTGAACGATGTCACCGCCTCGCGCAAGTGAGAGAGCACGGCCTGCTTCAGGGCATGCATCATCTGCTCCGACGGCGGAGTTTTGGGAAGGTACTGTTCAGCCAATCGGATCGCACCGAGTTTCAGGCTTGTCCCATGAATCATCCCGTCGCGATTGCCCACGATCAGTTCTACTGAACCGCCGCCGATGTCGACGACCAATGTGGGCCTGTCCGTGAGTGCGATACTGTTTTTGACCCCCAGGAAGATCAGGCGAGCTTCTTCTGTTCCGCTGATCACGCGTACCTTTAAGCCGGTCTCTTCCATGATCATGGAGACGAAGTCACCGCCGTTTTCAGCCTCGCGTACCGCGCTGGTGGCAACGGCGATCACGCGTTCAAACCCTTTATTGCGGGCCAGCGTCACTAACGTCTTCAGGACTTCAAGGGCTCGCGCCATGACCTCGTCGGCGAGTCGCTTGTTTGTAAATGTGCCGTTCCCCAGCCGCGTCATGTCCTTGAACCGATCAAGGATTTTGAAGCTGGCATCCGGCAGAATCTCAGCCAGCACCATATGGATGGAATTTGTTCCGATATCGATAACGGCAAGTTTTGACACAGAAATACCCTACAAGGTAAGAACGGATGAACCTTAGTGAATGAGTGACGGACTGTCAAGAAGTCCTGTGTTAAATGTTGCGTTGTGCATAGGTGCATGCGCCAGAGGAGTACGGAGAGGGTCAGGCCTGTCATCTGATGTGCTAGAAACGGTGTTAACCTAAGAAGGATGCAGACTTCCTCAGAGGTCTTCTAGAATGAAACAACGAGGAGAACGTCATCGAGGCAGTTTTGTTGCGGCTTCATAGATAGGCCGGGTCTCTTTGAGCGGTTCCCACTTCAACACGGAGAGTGTATCCTCAACATACCGAGTCGTGCGCATGCCGTTCAGAACGCAGGTCACTCCTGGTGTGCTGGCGAGGACCCATAGCGCCTTTTGAGAGAGTGAGGAGGAACGACGCGATGCCGGCAGGAGCGGGTCGATTACTTGTGTGACTTGCTCAGTTCGGGTTCGACTTCGCACGGTCGCTTCATGCCGGAGGCCGCGCAGCAGAGTCAGGAGCTCGGGAACATAGCGCTGACGCCAGTTCCCCCACTGTTCAGCCGTATCTCCTGCAAGTTGACGGTCGAGCAGCTGGAATACTTGGTTGATTCGTGGAGCGATCATGCGATGTTCGATCTGTTCCCAATGTTCCAGTCCCTGAATCTGGGGACGTAGCCGTTGCAGCTCAATCGACCAATTGAAGAATTCCGTTGGTGCCACATCAGTCCCAGTACCTTGGATATGCGGCGCGATGGAGTTCCGGTATTCCTGTTCAAGCGCACCCAGCCCCCCGAGATGTGTATTGAAATCGATGGGATTGTCTTCGAGCGGTAGATCCGCAAGGCGTAGCATTCTGTTCTGCCCGAGCATGGCATTTAACGGTCGATTCACCAACATCGCGATCTGGTTCTGTTGAGCATGTTCGAGGATAGTGTGAGCAGGTGAGAGGCCGGTATTGGCGGTCAGCGCGGGGCCGGATTCGAGGAGATTCATCGGGCACTGAAGTACCTGAAAATGATGGTGAGCCGACCCCACTGACTGGGCCGCGGCCTTTGCCGCCTGGATGATGCGCTCGAGCGAGGTTCCTTCCGGATCGTCATTGGGAGACGCGACGGTGTTCGAGGAGACGCCGTAATACTGTAGGCGCCCTTCAGAAACCTGAGATTCAAAGTAGACAAAGGCTCGTTCGAGTCGGGTATAAAAGTTTGCGCGAAGTGTCTCCAAGTCTGTTTCGCCACGATGTTTTGCCTCTGAGAAATAGTACTCCGGATTGTGCAGCAGGCAGACATCCAGTGCGGTCAAACCAAGCCGATCGAGGGACCGTGTCAATTGGTCCGCGAGAAACTCCGGATGGATGCAGTGCCAGATCCCATCCCCGTATTTGACGACCTCAGGGTAGGGGCGGCCACTGTGTTCTCTGGACTCGGCAAGCGTCAGATTCTCTCCCTGCACATACCCGATCTTTGAGACCACGATGAGTTCATCGCGTCGGATCTCGCCTGATGCCGTGAGCTCAGCCAGTACGGATCCCACCAGCCGTTCGCTGTCGCCGTCCATGTAATTCGTCGAGGTGTCGATCAGATTGCATGATGTGCGTAAGGCCTTTTTTAGAGCGTCGCGATATTCCGCGTTGTGCATATCGACTCGGTACGTGCCGAATCCGATGCGTGTGGTGGTCAGGCCGGTTGTGCCCACTGTTGTAAAGGCGTGTACGAGCTTGGATTCTCCCTCTCGGGCCATCATGCGGGACGCATAGGCTGCAGTGCCTTGGCTTGTGGCATGCCCTGAGAGGGTGGCGCCCTGCAATAATTTCGGTTCGTCATGGCTGCCCGGCATGGTCGCCAACTCTTTCGCCAAAGCGTCTTCGACTACGCGAGGGTCGATGATCGGTTGGCGACAGCTATAATTCCGGCACACGTACAACGTCGCTTTGCCGGAAATGGCTGATCTCTCCTTCAGGAGAGGAAGAGAAGAGGGGTGTCCTGGCAATCCTGTTGCCACGACGCGGTTAGGAAGGTAGCATTGTGCCACCGCTTCGCGAAGGGCGCGAAGCTCATCGAGCGACTCGCTCGCTACGATGGCCAGTTCCACCGGTCCCTCCGTGAGAAAATCCAGCACGGTCAGACTCTTGGCAAAGGCCCGGGGATAGCGAGTCATGGGCCGCCCATAGGCACGGACAGCAGAAATCGCAGCACAGCGCCATTCGTCGCGACCGAAGTGGAACGACAACCTGGCAAGAGCTGAGGCGGCGACGGCGTTCGCGCTGGGAATCGCGCCGTCGGTACCCTCCCGGTGTCGAAGAATGAGTGATTCATGCTGCTTCGCCGTGGTGAAGAAGCCGCCGCGCTCCTGATCCATGAAGTCCGTGATCATGAACTCCGCGAGTCGTGCTGCGGCCTGGAGGTACGATTCGGCGCCGCCGGCTTCATAGAGGTCGATGAGTCCTTCGGCCAGGTAGGCGTAGTCTTCGAGATAGGCGTCGAGATGTGCGCGCGCGGCTCGTGAGGTGCGGAGTAGCCGGCCATCGGGCTTGGCATGACTTCGCAACAAGAAATCGGCGGTTCGCGTGGCACTTTCTAGATAGCGGGCTTCTCCGAAGACTCGCGCCGACTCAGCCATGGCCGACAGCAGCATGCCGTTCCATGCGGTGATCACTTTGTCGTCCAGCCCCGGAGGGATGCGTTGACGTCGGGCCTCATAGAGCAGAGGTCGTACACGGGCGGCGGTCTCCGTCAACTCGTCCGGTGTGAGGTTGAGTTGTCTTGCCACCTCCTCGATGGGTCGTAAGCGATTGGGGATACTTTTGTGTTCCCAATTGCCCGATGCCGTGATGTCGTAAAGGGCACAGAAACGTCGGGTATCTTCATCGTTCTTGAGAACATTCCCGACTTCATCAGGTGTCCAGACGAAGAATTTTCCTTCGATCCCTTCGGAATCGGCGTCGGTGGAGGAATAGATTCCACCCTCCGGCCCGGTCATTTCCTGGCCTATATAGTCGAGGATCTCGGTCGCGACCTGTCGATAGAGCGGCTTCTTGGTAACTTGATAGGCCTCGACGTAGATGCGAGCAAGGAGCGCATTGTCATAGAGCATTTTTTCGAAGTGAGGAACCAGCCAGCGTGCGTCGGTCGAATAGCGCGCAAAGCCACCGCCGATGTGGTCATAGATTCCTCCGGCCGCCATCATATCGAGGGTCTTGGTGACCATCGCGAGCGTCCTGGGATCGCCTGAGCGTCGGTGACTTCGGAGCAAAAACGACAACCCCATGGCCGGAGGAAACTTCGGGGCTGTTCCGAATCCGCCATAGGCTTCGTCGAACTCTTCTTGAAATTGGCCGACGGCCTCAAGGAGCAGCGATTCACTGATCGAAATGGGGGAGGGGATCTGGCGCGTTCCTTGTAGTTGACGGGTGAGTTCCTTGGCCTGGGCTTGAACTTCCGACGGGCGTGCCTCCCAATAGTCGGCGATCTTCTTGAGAACCGAGCCGAAGCCTGGGCGCCCCCATCGATCTTCAGGTGGGAAATACGTCCCGGCGAAAAAAGGCTCTTGATCCGGTGTTAAAAACACTGTCATCGGCCAGCCCCCTTGCCCATGATTCATGGTGACCGTCGCGGCCATGTAGATTTCGTCCAGATCGGGCCGCTCCTCCCGATCGACTTTAATACAGATAAACCAGCGGTTCATGAGCTCGGCGA
>CAZAKX010000104.1:0-11460 GCA_964485915.1 uncultured Nitrospira sp.
GATCTGGAACAATGCGCCCAAGAGCATCCTGGATCCCTTCCCCAGCCAGGTGGGCCCAGGGGCCAAGAGCGTCTACTGAGTCGGAGTTGCTAGTCGTGTGAGGAGTCGGCCCGGAACTACGACAAGTGGTTCCGGGCCGTGCCGTGTCTGCCTCGGGTATATCCTTCTTACAGAAGAGTCACCAGTGTGATTAAGATGAGTCTCAGACAACCGACTGGGAGTTCAATGCTGGCGAAGTTATCGCTTTTCTTGCAGTAGGAACAGGAGCGTCATCGAAAAAGATTCTTGCGAGTTTTGGGATGTGAAGGAATGGGCTTGATTGCGGGCAAAGCCGCCTACCGCCCTTGCTCCGGTCAGTCTCATTTGATATGACAGCGGTTGCGATGGCGGCATGAAGACACGTCGAACACTTAAAAAAGTCGATCGGGCTAAGTCAGGAACGCGCAGTACTCGCCGAGCTGCGGAGTCCGCTCGGTTTGAAAGGCTGAAGAATTCTCCACGTAGGTCCGTCCAGGGCCGTTCAGGTCATCCATCGATCTCCTTGCAGTTCGAAGTCAGGCGACCGTTTTCGAACAATGGTCAGGGCGCTTCGAATGAAATCTCTTCGCGATTTGAAGCAGCATATACACTCTTCAGGCAGAGACATCCCAACAGTGTTCCTATCACCGGACGGCAAATCCCTCCGGAGGACTGCTCTCCTCTTGAGTATGTCGAATGGGCCATCTGGAAGGCGAGAGAGCGATGGAGTGACGCAATATGGGATAACTGGTTCTTAGGCTTCTATGAAAACCTGGTCAAATCCGAATCGCTCAAGGAGGTGTGCCAGGATCAATGCCAATCCACCGACGCTGCGTATGCACTGCTCGGACTACTGCTGTGGGATGCCGACCGTTCCGAGCTTGGGAAAACGAAGGGAGAACACGTCGATGAACACGGGGAGCGTAATATTCGCCAGGAACAAGCACGAGGAGCCCTATGGCGAACGTCAGAGCCCGATGCAAAACAATTGCTCAAGATCCAAGAGTTAGTGAAGAGCTTAACGTTCGATTACACCTTAGAGGTGAACGAAGCCTGCACACCAGTCTTCGAACATAAACGGCATCATCGGAAGACACTCGCCGAAATTATCGACGGTTTTATGGGTGTCTTTGCCAAAGAAACCAACGACAGGGCGCACATCTATTCCGGCACCCCTAAACCGGGCCCAAGACGACCAGAGGCTGGCCTGGCCTCGCCGGACATGTTCTGTGCCTTGGTGAGCCACTTTGTCAAAGAGGCGTTCAGAGGGAAAGACCATATTGAGCCAACCATCTTCATCATTAAGGACTTTGCACCCGGTCTGCTGAAAGACAACCACGCTGACCCCATGAAAGAGGCCAACGCATTTGTTCAACGGCTTAAGGCCTTTCGAACGAAGAACAGCGCGATCAAGGAGTTCAACTCGCTTGTCGCTCTCTACAAGACCGATCGCTCCTTCCCATCCATCATGAAGACCTTTCAGCCCGAATAGATGCGCGCGAAGTAGCTCCGGAACTCTTCGCTATGAGTGGCTCAGTCTGATTGAAGGGAGGATGCCCATACTACACGCGAATCACGTGTCAATTGGGACCTCCAATCAATTTGTGACAAAACAGAGACAGTTGTGAGGGGGCAAACAACGAAGGTTGGTTGCGGGGAGGCGATTCGGTCACGATTTAACCCCACGGTGACTATCGCCTTGACGGCGTGAATTTCTGCGTGAGGATGGAGGCGAGCGACGAATTTACTCCATCTATTTGTTATTTCAGATGTTCGGTGCATTCTTGCTTGACAAGGATATCGAAGGGTAATATTAATCGCCTAAGATCGGAGATCAAATGACGAGACCTGACCTCATGCTTGCTACTCTTAGTGTCGCTAATGGAGGTCTATATACGCCTGTCCAGGTGCAAAAGCTCTTCTTCCTGATGGACCGTGAAATACCAACCCTCATAAATGGCCCACGCTTCCACTTTGAGCCATACAACTATGGTCCCTTCGATCAAGCTGTCTATCGAGAGCTTGATAAACTTCATCTGTGTGACATGGTACAGATGGTGCCTCAAGGAAGTTGGTCCAGCTATCGCCTTACAAAACAGGGCCAAGATCGAGGTGAAGAATGCCTCAAGCAGTTGGATCCCAAGGCCATTTCGTATATACGAACAGCATCAGAGTTCGTCAGAAGACTTTCATTCACTGAACTTGTCTCCGCCATCTATAAGGCTTATCCCCAGATGCGCGAAAACAGCGTCTTTCAAGACTAAAGTATGACCGCAATAGTTGGGTTGTTTTGCAAGGATGGCGTTGTTATTGGCGCTGACAGCTCCACGACATTCGCAGCGGCGGGCAATTTCAGGACTATCGAACAATCGTCCAACAAGATTCATATTGTAGATGGCCGGGTAATTATTGCAGGGACGGGATCTGTTGGTCTCGGTCAACGCTTTTGCGCCACAGTTGAAAAAACCGGAGGTCTGAGGGGGCAACTTTAGATGCTGCGAAACAGTTGTGCAAGGGAGCAATAGAAGACTTCTCACAGACCGGCATTCAAATAGGAAAGATAGAGTATGGTGCTCTCGTTGCCTTTCCTGTGCAGAACCAACCTCAGCTCTGTGAATTCGCATATGGTAATTTCCAGCCAGAGTTACGGTCGCCGCAACTTTGGTTTAGTACGATGGGAAATCACCAACACATCACCGATGCCTTTCTTGGTCTAATGAAAGATGTGTTTTGGCCCAATTCGCAGCCTTCGTTGCAGGACGGTGCTTTTGCAACCGTCTGGACTCTTGAGCACGTGGTCGCGCTAAATACCGGTGGGGTCAACGACCCAATTCGCATTGCGTTGCTAGAAACCATAGACGGGAAAGCAAAGGCTCGTATCCTTGAGGATTCAGGGCTTGCTCAGCACAAACAGTATGTTGAGGAAGCCAAGGACCACATGAGAAAGTTCCGCTACAAGTTTCAGCCTGCTGCAATTTTATCTGCTCCTGACGTTCCAAAGCCGCAGTGATCAAAAAATGAGCTGGGGTTGGACCTGGGTTTTTGTCTCTTCAAGATCTTCTTGAAAGGGTAGTTGGTTTTCAAGGTTACTCTTGTCAAAGCGGAAGCGACTACCTTCCAAATAAGTTTCATTCAATTCGATCGCCATCCATTTTCGGTGCTCTCTCTCACAGGCTTCACCGGTAGTATTGCTTCCTGCAAATGGATCAAGTACCAGGTCCAAAGGGTCGGTCAGGAATCGTATAAAAAACGAAGGAACCTGAATCGGAAACCGTGCGGGATGAGGCTTGATTCCAGTTTTCTTGCAAGCCTCAAGGTAGTAGCCATTGCTATCGTTGTTTCCAAATGTCAGGAGATTGGGCGGAATCGCTCCGCCATTGTCTCGAAACTTTGCAGTTATATTGTGTCCTGACGGGCGCTGCTTCGGTCGGTAACCACGAACAAGCAGGCGTTTCATATCCGGGCTATATTCCGTCAGAACATTTTGGTTGTTGGCTTTCGGGTGAGGCGTTTTTGAGAGCCACCAAATACAATTGACCGAATCTTTAACCCGTATTTTGCGTACCGTGACCCATTCGGCTGGAGAAGGCAGCTTCGCAGGGTTATACCAAAAGAATTCTTGGGCTAAGTGAAACCGGGTATCTTTGCAAAGAGAGAGCAGCAACTCGAAATGATAAAGAGATCTGGTGGGTTGACCTTGCTGCCAGCTGTCGCCTAAATCAATTACAAGACTTCCATCCGGCCTGAGAAGACGATGAAATTCTCGCGCAAACTCCATGAACCAATTCACATATTCAGCTTGAGATTTATTGCCATACTCTTTCTTGAAGTGGAGTGCGTAGGGCGGCGAGGTCAGAATAAGGTTAACGCTCTCTGACGGAAGCTTTCTTAAGAGAGTGAGAGAATCTCCAAGAAAGGCCTGTCCCAACTTAGTTTGATAGAGCGGGGTGAACGGGAATTTCATCACTTGCCGGGTTGGATGCGCTTTGTCATGCATTCAGTTATAGCCAAATCAACCCCGAATACCAGGCCGCCGCCGCCGCGAATGGGACTGGCTGCATTATCTTAAGGCAAGTCGGCTCATTTGGTCGTACCGCTAGTCGTGGGGTGCATATAAAGAGATATTCCCAGCACTTAGTGTGATTGAACAGACAAGCGGCGAGGATATCAAACTCGCTTACTCTGTAACCCCTCGTATTAGTCCCATCTTTGGAATTGCGAGTTTTTTGTAGCTCAACCTTGTAACTGGGTGGATTTCGAAATAGTTCCTTGCTTCGGATGTTCTTACATTCGATCTTGAGGGATTGCCCCTGACATTCTACACTAAAATCAGGCTCCCCATCTTTATCGGACCAATGATAGTTAGATATGACACCCCGCTGCTTCAAATCTTCCAGGTGCTTTAAAAGGAAATACTCCGCTAGTTTACCTTTGACATCGATTATCGCTCGAAATCCATTTTGAATGGCCGACAAAATGTCGGCTGCGTCTGCATTCAAGTCATGCTCTAGTTGGTGTTTTCTCATTGCTCACTCACTTGAAAACAGACTCCGTATTTCGACGCCCAGTGCGCGAGCAATATCAGCTATGACCTGAAGAGTTACATTGCGTTCACCCCTTTCGATTCCCCCAATATAAGTCCAATGCCGGCCAGTTCTATCGGCAAGTTGCTCTTGTGTCCATCCTTTTTGCGATCGGAGCTGTCGAACACGTTTTCCGAAGGTTTGCTGGGGCGACGGCATGCCCACCAGTAGCCATAACAATGCCTATGAGTCTAGAGACTATAAGTATTATCAAGACCTCTCGTGCCCCCCTTTTGCTTTTCGAGTATTCCACGCTATAGTTCCGCCGAGGTCGCACGGGTAGGCCACCCGATGAATCGGCTTTCTCCCCGGTTCGCGCGGCCTCGATATCCCCCGGAGAAGCGTCACGGAGAAAGGACGCACCCGTGTCTTCCGATCTGGACCAGTCTCTTACGTTTTTGTGTAGCGGGTTTCGAACGGACGAATCCGGTGGGTTTATTACAGCGGCTGGTGTTGAATCAGGTTGAAGCGGAGACGAGAAGACAGGATATGGTTGCGGGGAGAGGATTTGAACCTCTGACCTTTGGGTTATGAGCCCAACGAGCTACCAGGCTGCTCCACCCCGCGGTGGGATGCTAACAAAGCGTTGATCAGCAAGTCAAGTTGAGGTAGTGCAGGATTGCTTTCTCACGACCACGATGCTAAAGCCAAGCCATGCGCATTGTCTTCATGGGCACACCAGAATTTGCCGTGCCGTCGCTTGAAGCACTCCTTCGATCTGATGATCACGTGGTCGGTGTGGTGTCACAGCCGGATCGACCGAAAGGGCGTGGCCAACAGCTGACTCTCTCGCCGGTCAAACTGATCGCGCAACGTGAAGGCATTCCGCTCTTGCAGCCCGTGAAGATGAAAGCACCGGAGTTTCTTGAGCCGCTGGCGGCATGGAAGCCTGATCTCATTGCGGTCACGGCCTTTGGACGTATTCTGCATCCCGGCATTCTCTCCTTGCCGCCGATGGGCTGTGTGAATGTGCATGGCTCGTTGCTGCCGAAGTATCGAGGTGCGGCTCCTATTCAGTGGGCCGTGATCAATGGGGAATGCGAAACCGGTATCACGACGATGCTGATGGACGAAGGGATGGATACCGGCCCGATGCTGCTCCAAGAGCGGCTCACGATCAGGCCCGACGACACAGCTGGCACATTGGCGCCGCGTCTCGCGGAGATGGGTGGGCGATTGCTTGTCGAGACGATCAGGCAATTGAAAGCCGGGACGTTGACGCCGAAGCAGCAAGACGATAGCCACGCAACCCTGGCGCCGCTCCTGAAAAAAGAAGACGGTCTCATTGATTGGACGATGAGAGCAGCATCTCTCGCGAACCGAGTGCGAGGTCTCTCTCCATGGCCAGGCGCCTACACATTTTTGGGTGAGGAACGATGGAACATATGGAGGGTAGCCTCGAGCAAAAGCACGGTGACCGACAAGCCGGGAACGATTGTGGCTGTCGATAAGCAATCCATTCTGGTGGCGACTGGCGAGGGCCTTCTTGATCTCCAAGAAATACAGACAGCCAATTCAAAGCGAATGCCCGTCAGCCAATTTCTGACAGGACATAAAGTCACCGCCGGTATGCAACTGGGGTTTCAGGATGTGTGAGCCCGCCGCCATACTTGTCTGACATGATGCCGCGTAGGAACTTCCGTGTCAGGACCATCACCGCGATCGACAGCACTCCGTATTCTGCTTGCCAGCCGACGGACGGATCACCCGCTCGATGAACTGATCGACCAGCAAGCTGCTTCCATCACGCTCTCGCGCGACCGCTCGCTCGTGATGGAATTGGCATACGGCGTTTTGCGACGGCAGGAAACGATTGATTGGCGGCTAGGCGTCGTTCTTTCCAAACCTCTTCACCGACTTCCTGTCATTGTTCAGATGTTGCTTCGGATCGGCGCCTATCAAGTGCTGTTCCTGGATCGAGTCCCGGCTTCGGCAGCCGTGAACGAAACGGTCAAGCTAGCGAAAGCGTCTGCGAAACAACTCGGGCGTGATTGGAGTGGGTTGGTGAACGGGGTTTTACGCAATCTCATTCGGATGCCGGCCCCGTCCCTTCCCGATCCTGCGACTCACCCGGCTGAATCGTTGTCCATCACGTACGGCATTCCTGTGTGGTTAGTGGTGCGCTGGTTAAATCGAATGGGGCTAGAGCAAACAGAATCAGCTTGTCGTGCCACCAGTACCGTTCCGAACGTGACCGTGCGAGTGAATCGTTGTCGACTGACCAGGGAAGCGTTTCTGAAACGTATGCAAGAGGCCGGGCTAGCTGCTCACCCAACAGAAGTGAGCCCTATAGGAGTTGTGGTGGAAAAAGGACAGGATGTCACCTCGTTGCCGGGTTTCATGACGGGGGATTTTTATGTGGAGGATGAAGCCGCCCAACTCATTCCTCCCATTCTTGATCCTTTGCCTCACGAGGTGATCTTGGATGCCTGTGCGGCTCCAGGTGGCAAGGCGACTCATCTTGCGGAACTCACGGGTGATCGGGGAATGATTGTCGCTGTTGATCAGCAAGCGGCTCGGCTGGAGTTGTTGCAAGACAATTGTTCGCGGCTGAGGATCCAAAGCATTGTGCCGGTCGTCGGAGATGCAAGAAGACATGCCCAATGGACCAGCCTCGTCGCCGGAGATGCTGATCAACCAGCCATTCCGACCGCCTTCGACCGGATTCTCGTCGATGCACCTTGCAGTGGGCTGGGAGTCTTACGCCGCCATCCTGAAGCGAAAGAACGAAGGTCTGATTCGTCGTTTACGCGGCATCAGACACTCCAAGTACAAATCCTTGAGTCGGTTGCTCCCACCTTGCGACCAGGTGGGGTGCTGGTCTATAGTACGTGCTCCACGGAAACGGAAGAAACAGAAGAGGTTGTGAACCGATTTTGTGAGACCTCTCCCGGATGGACGCGTGAATCTGTGGCTCCCTGGCTTCCGTCTGCTGCTCATCGCTTTATGACCCCTCAAGGGGCGCTATCCACTCTGTGCAATAGTTTTGGGATGGATGGGTTTTACGCCGTCCGTTTACGAAAGAACGAGTGATGCCTCACCAGATTTATATTGCACCTTCGATTCTCTCTGCCGATTTTGCCAGGCTGGCGGATGAAATCGCCGCGGTGGAGCGGGCCGGGGCCGATATGCTGCATGTGGATGTCATGGACGGCCACTTCGTCCCGAATTTGACGGTGGGGCCTCCCATTGTGGAAAGCCTCAGAAAAGTCACCAAACTGCCACTGGACGTACATTTAATGATCACGAACGCCGATGCGTTCATTCCCGAGTTTGCGGACGCGGGAGCAGACTATCTCACCGTCCATGTTGAGGCCTGCACGCACCTCCACCGAACGATTCAGTTGATTAAGGAGCGAGGCGTGAAGGCCGGTGTGACCCTCAATCCCGCCACACCGATCGCATCACTGCAGGAAATTCTGGGTGACGTCGACTTGGTGTTGATCATGTCGGTGAATCCAGGGTTCGGTGGACAGACATTTATTCCATCCGTGCTCAAGAAAATCGTCGAGGCACGGACGCTGTTGGATCGAATCAACAGCCGCGCACTGCTGGAAGTGGATGGCGGTGTGAAGGTGGACAATACCCGAGAGATCGTGGCGGCTGGTGCGACGACGCTCGTTGCAGGGTCCGCTATTTTCTCACAACACGACTACACGGCCACGATCGCCACGATGCGAGCAGCCGCAGAAGCAGCCCTTCAACCGACGCCCCGCACAGCGGTCAATCGATAGGCGATCTAGGGTGGATACCTCCTCCGCAGTCATCGACAGCCTTCATCCTCTCGAAATCAAAGTTCTGACGACCTTCGGCGCGAGCCAGCCGGGAACTGTCTTGGACAGCGAACAGTTGGCGGTCGCTGCCGAGTTGGAGCCTTCCCAGCTCAGTATGGCCGTAGAATGGCTGTTGGCCAAAGCCCTGATCACGATACAGTCGGAAACGGTGACGCCGGTCGTGTCTCTCACAAAAATTGGTGAGGAGTACTACCGTGGCGCATCCCCGATCGAACGCGTGCTCGATGCCGCTCGTGAGGCAGCCGGTACGGGGAAGCGACTGACGATTCCCGATCTTCAGTCGCAGGATGGACTCGATCCCGCTGATGTCAGCAAGGCTGTCGGGCGACTGAAGAAGGAAGGGGTTCTGCTGATCGTGCAGGGGGGATGTGTCGAAACGACCGGACGGCCGAGCCCGACCGTTGAGGCGATTCGGACGCTCTTGAAGCAGATGCATGAATCCTCGCGAGCGCTCAAAGACTTTTCCGAAAACGATCGACGGGTGATCGAAGATTATGCGGTGAAGCGAGGCAATGCCAAGGAGCCATTCAGGGTGGACGAACGAGTGACACGCGCGTTCATCCTATCTCCGTCAGGGGCAAGCGCCGCCGCGCAGTTGTTGAAACAAGGGGTTGCCGAAGAAGTGTCGCAGTTGACCCCTGACATGTTGAAGGACGGAAGTTGGCGCCATAAGCGATTTCGGAAATATACGATTAGCCTGCGAGCGCCACGCGTTGGGACAGGCAAGAAGCACCCCTACCGAGAGTTTCTGGACACCGTCAAGACAAAACTCGTGAGTATGGGCTTCCAAGAAATGCGTGGGTCGTTGGTTGAAACTGAATTTTGGAATATGGATGCCCTGTTCATGCCGCAGTTTCACCCTGCCCGCGACATTCATGATGTGTATTTTGTGAAGCACCCCACCCATGCTTCCGCTATGGATGAGTCAGTGTTGTCGCACGTGGCCCAGGTGCACCAACATGGGGCGGGGACGGGTTCCACGGGCTGGGGCTATTCATTCGACGCGCAGCGCGCCAAGCGACTGGTATTGCGAAGTCAAGGCACCGCCGTTTCGGCCCGAACGTTGGCCGCCGCGCCGAGCATTCCCGGGAAGTATTTTTCGATCGCGCGATGTTTTCGCTATGACCAGGTCGACGCGACCCACGCGACGGATTTCTTCCAAGTGGAAGGCATCGTGCTGGGGGAAGACATCAATTTTCGAGCGTTACTCGGACTGCTCAATCTGTTTGCGCGGGAAGTGGCGCAAGCGAAAGAGGTGAAGTTCTTGCCCGCATATTTCCCATTCACCGAGCCTTCCGTCGAACTGCATGTGCGTCATCCTCGCTTAGGGTGGATGGAACTCGGCGGTGCGGGACTGTTCCGTCCGGAAGTGACCTTGCCGCTTGGGGTCACGGTTCCGGTGATTGCCTGGGGACTGGGTCTCGACCGGATGGCGATGGTCGCGCTGGGGATCCACGATATCCGAGAGCTCTTTACGGACAATCTTGAATTGATTCGTGCCACGAGAGGATTGTTCTAGCTGACACCATGCCCACGATCACGATTTATAAAGACGATTTCCAATCCCTCCTACACCAGTCGCCATCTGCAAGTCGGACTGTTTCTATTGAGGAGTTGGAAGCGTGGCTGATGCTTGTGAAGGGCGAATTGAAGGGGTACACCCCTGAAACCGGGGAGTTGCGAATCGAGCTTCAGGATAGCAACAGACCTGATCTGTGGTGTTGTGAAGGGATTGCCCGGCAAATTCGCATCAAGCAACAGGGGAAACTCTCGCCCTATCCGTTCTTCTCTGAACAGTCTCAATCCCAGGCGCAGATCATCGTGAAACCTGGCATTGAACAGGTTCGTCCCTATGTGGCGGCCTGCGCGGCCAGAGGATATCGAGTCACGACCGAGGGATTGGCGCAGTTGATTCAAACCCAAGAAAAATTGGCGGAGATATTCGGCCACAAGCGCAAGACCGTTTCGATCGGCATCTATCAACTGCCCAAAATCACGTTTCCCGTGACGTACGAGCTGGTGAAGCCCGACGAAGCACGGTTTACTCCGCTGGGCATGGAAACGGTGATGACGCTGTCCGAGATTCTCATGGTGCATCCAAAGGGATTGGAGTATGGGGCGATCCTTGCAGGAACGGGGCGATTACCGATACTCCGTGATGCCGCCAATCAGCCGCTGTCGTTCCCTCCGATCATCAATAGTAGGGAAATCGGGGAAGTACAGGTGGGGGATGATCAGCTTTTCGTTGAAGTGACGGGCACAGACCTCCCTATGGTCGTTTTAACTTTGAATATTTTTGCATCCAATCTGGCTGACCGCGGGGCAACCATCGAGCCGATCGAAGTTCAGTATCCGTGGAGTACCTCGTTGGGAAAACGAGTGACAACTCCCTTGGATCTTGGAAAGTCCAAAACGATTCAGATTCAAAAGGTTGAACAGGCACTTGGGCAGGAGCTCGGCGCACAGACCGTGGCACGAGCCCTTGAAACGTATGGGTACGAGGTCTCGACTGGAAAGGGCTCCGTCAAAGCCAAGTTGCCCCCCTATCGGCAGGATCTGATGCATATGATGGATGTGGTTGAAGATGTGGCCATGAGTCTGGGATACGCCGAGTTCACGCCGGTCATGCCGGCACAGTTTACCGTGGGTGGGTTATCCGATATTGAACACACATCGGACCGGGCACGAGAATTAATGGTGGGTCTTGGGTTTCAGGAGATCATTTCCAACATTCTCGGCTCGCCCGATAGTTATTCCGGTCGCATGCGTCTCGAAGGAACGGAATGGGGAGGCATGGTCGAAGTCGATAACGTCATGTCGTTGAGTTTCTCGTGTCTCCGGCAATGGATCCTGCCTTCTCTGCTGCGTGTCGAGGCGGCATCGAGCCGAGCCTTTTACCCACACCGCCTCTTTGAGGCCGGTGATGTGGCGATTCCCGACTCCACCAAGGAGCTGGGTTCTCGGACGGAGACGGTCTTGGGAGCGGTGATCGCTCATGCATCGGCGCATTTCTCAGAGATTCATTCTTGCGTCGATGTGCTGTTTTACTACCTTGGGAAGGAATA